>NZ_JAERQZ010000001.1:2096745-2426151 GCF_016735515.1 Piscinibacter sp. HJYY11
CGGGTCGTGCCCCATCGTGTAGAGCTTGGCATCGTGCGCGATCGACACGTGCCGGCCGATCTCGATGCCGCCGCGGTTGTCGAGGTACACGCCGCGGTTGATGAGCGACCCCTCGCCCACGCGGAGCCGCCCGACGTGGAAGAAGCGGATGCCGCCCTGCAGCGTCGCGCTGCGGTGGATGCGAAAACCGCACACCCGGTACAGCACCGGGCGCACGAAAAACGGCAGCCAGCCATGGACCGTGTTGATCAGCGCCAAGGCCATGAAATAGAGCTGATCGACCAGGTGCCTCATGGGGGCAGGATTCTAGGGGTGGCCCACTTAGAATTGCCGGTTCGCTCAACCGCTTTACTCCCCGCCCTGACCATGGAACAAGACGACAACCAGCTCATCGCCGAACGACGTGAAAAGCTCGCGGCGATCCGCAAACAGGGCGTGGCCTTCCCCAACGACTTCAAGCCCAAGGACCACGCGGCTGAGCTGGTGCGCCTGCATGGCGAGCTCGACAACGAGACGCTGGAGCCGCAGAACATCCAGGTCAGCGTGGCCGGCCGTCTGATGCTCAAGCGCGTGATGGGCAAGGCAAGCTTCGGCACGCTGCAGGACAGCACCGCCCGCATCCAGCTCTTCGTCACGAAGGATGCGCTGGGCGAAGAGGTCTACAACGCCTTCAAGCACTGGGACCTGGGCGACATCCTCGGCGCCGAGGGCACGCTCTTCAAGACCAAGACCGGCGAACTGTCGGTGCGCGTGACCACGCTGCGCCTGCTCACCAAGAGCCTGCGCCCGCTGCCGGACAAGTTCCACGGCATGACCGACCAGGAGCAGAAGTACCGCCAGCGCTACGTCGACCTCATCACCGACGACGAGGCCCGCGCGCGCTTTGCCGCTCGCAGTCGTGCGCTGGCCTCGATCCGCCAGTTCATGGTCGAGAACCGCTTCATGGAAGTGGAGACGCCCATGCTGCACCCGATTCCCGGTGGCGCGAACGCCAAGCCCTTCGTCACCCACCACAACGCGCTCGACCAGGACATGTTCCTGCGCATCGCGCCCGAGCTCTACCTCAAGCGCCTGATCGTGGGCGGCTTCGAGCGCGTCTTCGAGATCAACCGCAGCTTCCGCAACGAAGGCATCAGCGTCCGGCACAACCCGGAGTTCACGATGATGGAGTTCTACGCGGCCTACTGGAACCACCACGACCTGATGGACTACACCGAGCAGGTGCTGCGCCATGCCGCGCGCCAGGCCACCGGCTCGGCGGTGCTCACCTATGGCGGCAAGACGGTCGACCTCGACAAGCCCTTCAAGCGCCTGACGGTGCGTGATTCGCTGGTCGAATTCGCCGGGCTGAGCCAGGCCGAAGCGGGAGACGCGAAGGTGCTGCGTGACAAGCTCAAGCACCTGGGCGAGGAAGCCCCGGCCCACTGGAAGCTGCCCGAGCTGCAGTTCGGCCTCTTCGAAGCCGCGGTGGAAGAGAAGCTCTGGGACCCGACCTTCATCATCGACTACCCCGTCGAGGTCTCGCCGCTGGCCCGCGCCTCCGACACCGACCCGTCGATCACCGAGCGCTTCGAGCTCTTCATCACCGGCCGCGAATACGCCAACGGCTTCTCCGAGCTGAACGACGCCGAAGATCAGGCCGCGCGTTTCCAGGCCCAGGCCGCCAACAAGGAAGCCGGCGACGAGGAGGCGATGTACTACGACGCCGACTTCATCCGCGCCCTCGAATACGGCATGCCGCCCACGGGCGGCTGCGGCATCGGCATCGACCGCCTGATGATGCTGATCACCGACAGCCCGAGCATCCGCGACGTGATCCTCTTCCCGTCGCTGCGCAAGGAAGGCTGAACACGATGAGCGCCCCGCGGCTGGCATCTCTGCCGGAGATCGAAGCCGCGGTGTGGCGCGAACTCGTCGCCTGCGTGCGCGACAAGCAGCACGCCTGGCGCAACCCGGTGCTGGCCACCACCGACGGCGAGCTGGCCGATGGACGTGTCGTCGTGCTGCGCGAGGCCTTGCCGGAGCCCAGACGCCTGCTGGTCTACACCGACCGGCGCAGCGCCAAGGCGGCCCAGCTGGCGTCTCACCCTCTCGGCACGCTCGTGATGTGGTCGCGGGCCCTCGGCTGGCAGCTGCGGTGCCGGGTCAAGTTGAGCCTGGAGACATCGGGCCTGGCCGTCACCTCGCGCTGGGCGCAGATCAAGCTCTCGCCGGCCGCGCAGGACTACCTGTCTCCCTGGCCTCCCGGCACGGCGCTCGACGAACCGAGGGCGATGCCACGGCCCGACCCGGAGGCCCTGGGTCACTTCGCGGTGGTCGATGCGCAGGTGCAGTCGATCGACTGGCTGGAGCTGCATCCCGACGGTCAGCGCCGGGCGGTCTTTGAGACAGGCAGCAGCCGCTGGGTGCAGCCCTGACGGCGGCTACTCCTCCGAGACGACCTCGGCCACCGGCTTCTGTGTTCCGCTCATCACACCGAAGATGTGGGCGTATACATACACATTGATGTAGAGCAGCACGAAGACCAGCCCGATCCGGAAGACCTTGATGCCCAGCCGCTTCCAGTCGCTGTTGTCGACAGCGATGTGAATGCCCCAGCAGACCGCACTGAACGCGAACAACAAGCCGGCGATGCCGGCGATGATCCAGCCAAAGATAACCATGCGATTGGGGGGTTGACGACCCCGAACCATACCATCGGCCAGCCGCGGCATAGCCCGAGGGCACCCCCTAACTTCCCGGCGCTACCAGATGTCTGGTAGGTGCGGCTACCAGGCGGGGGCCAGTTCGGCCAGGCCGGCAGGGGCCTGGCGCTCGTCTTCGAAGGTGACGATCTCGTAGGCCGAGGCATCGGCCAGCACCGCGCGCAGGAGCTTGTTGTTGAGCGCGTGGCCCGACTTGTAGCCGGTGTAGGCGGCGATCAGCGGGTGGCCGAGCACGTGCATGTCGCCGATCGCGTCGAGGATCTTGTGCTTCACGAACTCGTCGTCATAGCGCAGGCCCTCGCTGTTGAGCACGCGGTAGTCGTCGACCACGATCACGTTGTCCATGCTGCCGCCGAGACCCAGGCCGCGCGAGCGCATCATTTCCACGTCCTTCGTGAAGCCGAAGGTCCGGGCACGGGCGATGTCGCGCTTGTACTGGCCCGAGCCCATGTCGAAGGTGAACTGCTGGCCGGTCTGGTCGACCGCCGGGTGCTTGAACTCGATCTCGAAGGTGAGCTTGTAGCCGTCGTACGGGTCGAGGCGCGCCCACTTGAGCGTGTTGCCCTCGCCTTCACGCACTTCCACCGGCTTCTTGATGCGCAAAAAACGCTTGGGCGCCTTCTGCACCTCGATGCCGGCGCTTTGCAGCAGGAACACGAACGAGGCCGCCGAGCCATCGAGGATCGGCACCTCTTCGTTGGTGATGTCGACCACCAGGTTGTCGAGCCCGAGGCCGGCGCAGGCCGACAGCAGGTGCTCGATGGTGTTGACCTTGGGCGCGCCAGGGTCGCCACCGGGCGAGATGGTGGTGGCCATGCGCGTGTCGCACACGGCATGGACCTTCACCGGGATGTCGACCGGCGACGGCAGGTCGACCCGGCGAAACATGATGCCGCTGTCGGCCGCGGCCGGCCGCAGGGTCAGCTCGACCCGCTGGCCGCCGTGAACACCCACGCCGACGGCGCGGGTGATGGACTTGAGAGTGCGTTGGGCGAGCATGGCCATGATTTTAGGAGCCGGGCCTTACCCCTGGGCTGGAGGATGCCTACCGCAGCGATAGCAGAAGCGAAGCGACTGCAAATTCCAGCCACCCCCGGAGGAACCGGCTTTGCCGGGCCTCTCGGGGGGCGCCCCTCGGGGGCAGGAGCGAAGCGACTGGGGGGCTCTATCAGTCCGCCTGCTTCCGGAGGAACGCGGGGATCTCGATCTCGTCCATGCCATTGCTCGCCAACGCATCCACCTTCGCCGCCGCCGTGCGGCCGTTGCGCCACACGCTCGGCACCGACAGGCTGCTGTAGTCGTGCGCCGTCTGCGTGGTGTGCACCGGCTGGGTCAGCACCGGGATGTTGTCGGTGCCGGTGCGCTGCGCCACGGTGCTGTGCACGACCGTCATCGGTGCCTGCTGCTGGCGCTTGGCCGGCGACAGGCCGGTGGCGATCACCGTCACGCGAAGCTGGTCGCCCAGGCTTTCGTCGTAGGCGGTGCCGTAGATCACGTGCGCATCGTCCGCGGCGTAACGGCGGATGGTGTTCATCGCATTGCGGCTTTCCGACAGCTTGAAGGTGCTGCGGCCGGCGGCGATCAGCACCAGCACGCCACGCGCGCCCGAGAGGTCGATGCCTTCGAGCAGCGGGCAGGCCACGGCCGATTCGGCCGCCTTGGTGGCGCGGTCGGGGCCGCTCGCGATGGCGGTGCCCATCATCGCCTTGCCGGGTTCGCTCATCACCGTCTTCACGTCTTCGAAGTCGACGTTCACGAGGCCCGGCACGTGGATGATGTCGCTGATGCCACCCACGGCGTTCTTCAACACGTCGTTGGCGTGCGCGAAGGCCTGGTCCTGCGTCACGTCGTCACCCAGCACGTCGAGCAGCTTGTCGTTGAGGATCACGATCAGCGAGTCGACGTTGGCTTCGAGCTCGGCCACGCCGTTGTCGGCGGCCTTCATGCGGCGGTTGCCTTCGAAGTCGAAAGGCTTGGTGACCACACCCACCGTCAGGATGCCCATCTCCTTGGCCACGCGTGCGATCACGGGCGCCGCACCGGTGCCGGTGCCGCCGCCCATGCCGGCGGTGATGAAGAGCATGTTGCTGCCCTTGATGGCGTCACGGATGCGGTCCACCGCTTCTTCAGCGGCGGCGCGGCCGGCTTCCGGCTTGGCGCCGGCGCCCAGGCCCGTGCTGCCGAGCTGGATGAGGTGGTGCGCGCTCGAGCGGTTGAGCGCCTGTGCATCGGTGTTGGCGCAGACGAACTCCACGCCTTGCACACCTTGCGCAATCATGTGGTCGACCGCGTTGCCGCCGCCGCCGCCCACGCCGATCACCTTGATCTGGGTGCCCAGGTCGAACTCTTCGATCATTTCGATTGCCATGTCTGACTCCAATTCTTTGCAGTTGCCGTGTGTGTTGAAAAACTCGTCTTCTCTTCTTGCTGTGCCGCGGGTGGGCCCGCAGTCTGGGGTGGCCAGGCGCCAGGTGGGTCGTGGCCCAGGTGATGCGCCCGCTGGAGACGATCGATGAGATGTGGATGGCGTGTCATGTGAACTCCCTGTATTTCAAAAAGTCGGTCTTCAGAAATTGCCGAGGAACCAGTCTTTGGCCCGGCCGAAAAGTGTCTTGACAGAACCGGCCTGCTGCGCGGCCTTGATGCCACGCGCACGGCCGAGGCGTGCTTCTTCCAGGAGGCCCATCACCGTCGCCGAGCGCGGATTGGCCACCATGTCGTAGAGCGAGCCGTGGTAGGTCGGGATGCCCTTGCGCACTGGCTTCAGGAAGATGTCTTCGCCCAGCTCCACCATGCCCGGCATCACCGCCGCGCCGCCGGTCAGCACGATGCCGCTACTGAGCAGCTCTTCGTAGCCGCTGTCGCGGATCACCTGGTGCACGAGCGAGAAGATCTCCTCTACCCGCGGCTCGATCACGCCGGCCAGCGCCTGCCGCGACAACATGCGCGGTGCACGGTCGCCGAGGCCCGGCACTTCGAGCTGCTCGCTGGGGTCGGCGAGCAGCTGCTTGGCCACGCCGTACTCGACCTTGATCTCTTCGGCGTCCTTCGTCGGCGTGCGCAGCGCCATCGCGATGTCGCTCGTGATCAGGTCGCCGGCGATCGGGATCACCGCGGTGTGACGGATCGCCCCGTCGGTGAAGATCGCCACGTCGGTGGTGCCGGCGCCGATGTCGACGATGGCGACACCCAGATCCTTCTCGTCCTCGGTCAGCACCGCATGGCTGCTCGCGCTCGGGTTGAGCACCAGCTGGTCCACTTCGAGCCCGCAGCGGCGCACGCACTTCACGATGTTCTCGGCGGCACTCTGCGCGCCGGTCACGATGTGCACCTTCACCTCCAGGCGCCCACCGCTCATGCCGATCGGCTCCTTCACCTCATGGCCGTCGATCACGAACTCCTGCGGCTCCACCAGGAGCAGGCGCTGGTCGTTCGGGATGTTGATCGCCTTGGCCGTCTCGACCACACGCGTCACGTCGACCGGCGTCACTTCCTTGTCGCGCACGATCACCATGCCGGTGCTGTTCTGGCCGCGGATGTGGCTGCCGGTGATGCCGGTGTAGACGCGCGTGATCTTGCAGTCGGCCATCATCTCGGCCTCTTTCAGGGCCTGCTGGATGCTCTGCACCGTGGCGTCGATGTTGACCACCACGCCGCGCTTGAGCCCGTGCGCCGCCGCGATGCCGAGGCCGGCGACTCTCAACTCGCCATCGGGCAAGACCTCGGCCACCACCGCCATCACCTTGGCGGTGCCGATGTCCAGGCCGACGACCAGGTCCTTGTATTCCTTGGCCATGTGTTCCCTCAATTTCTCCTGCCGGGCGGAGTGGCCACCGTCGTGGTGGTGATCCCCTTGAGCCGCACGGCATAACCTTCGTTGTGTCGCAGGTCGGCGTAGACCAGCGGCCGCTGGTAGCGCTCGATCACCTGCGTGACGGTGGCGACGAAGCGTTCGCTGCGTGCCACCAGTTCGTCTTGTGTCCCCCGGCCGAGCTCGATCTCGGCGCCGCTGTCGAATTCGGCGTGCCACGAGCCGCGCCCGCTCATCGAGAGCTGGTCAATGTGCATCTCCAGCCTCTCGAACACCGGCACCAGCCGGTGGTACATCGCCAGCACCTCGGCCGAGCTGCCGTCCGGGCCCTTCAACGTCGGCAGCGATTCGTCTTCCACGTCGCCCAGGTTGGCCTGGAAGACCTCGCCCTGCGCGTTGACGAGCTGGTCGTCGCCGTCCTTCATGGCCCACAGCGCCACCGCGTGGTGCTCCTCGAGCAGCACGCGCAGCCGGTTCGGCCACACGCGCTGCACGATGGCTTGCCTCACCCACGGCACGGCCTCGAAGGCCTGCTTGCCGCGCGCGAGATCCAGCGTGAAGTAGTTGCCCGCCAGTTGCGGCAGCGCGTTGGCGCGGATGGTCGACACGCTGTTGCGCGTGACCTCGCCCTCCACCTTCACCGACTTGATGTTGAACACCGGCTGGCGGATCAGCCACATCAACGCGAGCACCGCCATCAACACGCCACCCACGACGAAGAGCATCGAGGCGGTGATGTTGAGCAGGCGCACCTCTCCCGGCAGCTCGACGGCGGCCGGGTCGAAGCGAGGCGTGGCGGCGTGGGCGCGCATGTTCAGGTCTTCGTGCTGTCCAGCGAGGCGTTGGCGATGAGGTGCAGGCAGAGCTGCTCATAGGGCATGCCATTCGCCGCGGCCGACTTCGGCACCAGCGAATGCGAGGTCATGCCCGGCGAGGTGTTCATCTCCAGCAGGAAAGGCTTGCGGTCGCTCTTGCGGATCATCAGGTCGGCGCGGCCCCAGCCCCGGCAGTTCAGCGTGCGGTAGGCCTGGACGACGATGCGCTGGATCTCGCGCTCTTCCGCCTCCGGCAGTCCGCTCGGCACGTGGTACTTGACGACGTCGGTGAAGTACTTGTTCTGGTAGTCATAGTCGCCTTCCGGTGCTGCGATGCGCACCACCGGCAAGGCCACGGCGTTCGCGCCCTGGCCGAGCACCGGGCAGGTCACCTCGTCGCCGTCGATGAACTCCTCGCAGAGCACCTCGTGGTCGTACTTGGCCGCCAGCGCCACCGCGTCGGCCATGTCGGAATAGCCGCTGACCTTGCTGACGCCGATCGACGAGCCTTCATGCGGCGGCTTCACGAAGAGCGGCAGGCCCAGTTCGTCGGGCACGGCGCGCACGTCCTCGCGCGACTGGCGGTTTGCCGGCAGCACCACGTAGCGCGGCGTCGGCAGGCCTTCGGCCAGCCAGATGCGCTTGGTCATCACCTTGTCCATGGCGATGCTGGAGGCCATCACGCCCGAGCCGGTGTAGGGAATGCCCAGCAGTTCGAGCGCGCCCTGCACCGTGCCGTCTTCACCGTGGCGGCCGTGCAGCGCGATGAAGCAGCGGTCGAAGCCCTGCTTCTTCAGTTCGACGAGGTCCTGCTTGGCCGGGTCGAACGCGTGCGCGTTCACGCCTTGCGACTGCAGCGCCTGCAGCACGCCCTCGCCCGACATCAGCGACACGTCGCGCTCGGCCGACGTCCCGCCCATGAGCACCGCGACCTTGCCGAGGCTCTTCACGTTGATGCTGCTCATGTGGCCTCCTTCAACATCTCTGCCACCTGCCCTGCCACCGCGCCGATCGTGCCGGCGCCCATCGCGATCACCACGTCGCCACCCTTGGCCTGCTCAGCGATCACCGCCGGCATCTGCGCGATGTCGTCGACGAAGATCGGGTCGACCTTGCCGGCCACGCGCAGGGCGCGTGCGAGCGAGCGGCCGTCGGCGGCGACGATCGGCGCTTCGCCCGCCGCATAGACCTCGCCCAACAGCACCGCGTCGGCCGTGCCCATCACCTTGACGAAGTCCTCGAAGCAGTCGCGGGTGCGCGTGTAGCGGTGCGGCTGAAAGGCGATCACCAGGCGACGGCCGGGGAAGGCGCCACGTGCCGCCGCGATCACCGCCGCCATCTCGACCGGGTGGTGGCCGTAGTCGTCGATCAGCGTGAACTTGCCGCCGTCCTTCGCCGGCCAGTCGCCGTAGCGCTGGAAGCGCCGGCCCACGCCGTGGAACTCGCCGAGCGCCTTCACGAGCGGCGCGTCCGGCAACTCGAGTTCGGTCGCCACCGCCACCGCGGCCAGCGCGTTCAGCACGTTGTGCTCGCCAGGCAGGTTGAGCGTGATGTCCAGGTCGGGCATCACCACGCCGTTGCGCCGCTGCGCGGTGAAGCGCATCTGGCCGCCCTCGAGCGCCTGCACGTCGACCGCGCGCACCTGGTTGTCCGGCCCGAAGCCATAGGTCACCACCGGCCGCGACACCATCGGGATGATCGACTTCACGCCCGGGTCGTCGCCGCAGAGGATGGCCGCGCCGTAGAACGGCATGCGGTGCAGGAACTCGACGAACGCGCCCTTGAGCTTGGTCAGGTCGTGGCCGTAGGTGTCCATGTGGTCGGCGTCGATGTTGGTCACGACACTGATCACCGGCAGCAGGTTGAGGAAGGAGGCGTCCGACTCGTCTGCCTCGACCACGATGTAGTCGCCCGAGCCCAGGCGCGAGTTGGCACCCGCCGCGTTGAGCCGGCCGCCGATCACGAAGGTCGGGTCGACACCCGCTTCGGCCAGCACGCTCGTCACCAGCGAGGTGGTCGTCGTCTTGCCGTGCGTGCCGGCGATGGCGATGCCCTGCTTGAGGCGCATCAGCTCGGCCAGCATCACCGCGCGCGGCACCAGCGGCACACGCTTGGCGCGGGCGGCGAGCACCTCGGGGTTGTCGCCCTTCACCGCGGTGGAGGTCACCACCGCCTGCGAGCCTTCGATGTTTTTGGCGTCGTGGCCGACGAACACCTTGATGCCGAGCGAGGCCAGGCGGCGCGACACCGCGCTGTCGCTCTGGTCGGAGCCTGACACCGTATACCCGAGGTTGTGCAGGATCTCCGCGATCCCGCTCATGCCGGCACCACCGATGCCGACGAAGTGAATGTGCTTGACGGCGTGTTTCATGAGGATGTCTGCCCCTCGTCCGCTGAATACATCGGCCGATCCCCCGCGGGGATGCGATCCGGCTTGGGGCGGCCCGGCGCTCGGATCGCTTTCATGCAGCCAGTCCTTCCAACTCATCGGCGACCCGCGCCGCTGCGTGCACACGCGCCAGGGCGCGGGCCTTGGTCGCCATGCTCATCAGCGCCTCGCGCGTGAGGCCTTTCAACAAATCTGCCAATCGCTGCGGCGTCAGCTCGCTTTGCGGCAGGTGGATCGCCGCGCCCTGCCGCGCCATCCATTCGGCGTTGTCACGCTGGTGGCTGGTGGTGCTCACCACCAGCGGCACCAGCACGCTCGCCACCCCCGCCGCGCAGAGCTCGCTCACCGTCACCGCGCCGGCGCGGCAGATGATCACGTCGCAGTCGGCCAGTCGCTCGCTCATGTTGTGGATGAAGGGCAGCACCTCGGCGTCGACCTGCGCCGCGGCGTAATCGGCACGCGCCTTCTCGAAGTTCGCGTTGCCGGTCTGGTGCGTGAGCACTGGCCGCTCGCGCACCGGCAGCAGCGCCATCGCACGCGGCAATGCATCGTTGAGCGCGGTCGCACCCAGGCTGCCACCCACCACCAGCACGCGCAGCGCGCCGATGCGGCCCTCGAAGCGCTCCATCGGCGGCGGCAGGTTCTCGATCTCCGCGCGCACCGGGTTGCCGGTCACGATGCCTTGCTTGACCTTGCGCGCCGCGTCGCCGTCGAAGCCGAAGGCCACCTTGTCGGCCACCGGCAGCAGGCTCTTGTTGCTCATCAGGAGCGACGCGTCGGCGTTCACCAGCATCAGCGGCTTGCTGAGCAGCGAGGCCATCAGCCCGCCGGGGAAGCAGACATAGCCTCCCATGCCGAGCACCGCGCTGGCCTTGCGCTTGCGCAGGATCTGCAGGCAGCTCCAGAACGCCAGCAGCAGGCGCAAGCCGCCGGTCGCCGTGTGCAGCAGGCCCTTGCCCCGC
This sequence comes from Piscinibacter sp. HJYY11, assembly GCF_016735515.1. NCBI lineage: Bacteria > Pseudomonadati > Pseudomonadota > Betaproteobacteria > Burkholderiales > Sphaerotilaceae > Piscinibacter > Piscinibacter sp. HJYY11. The sequence goes on from NZ_JAERQZ010000001.1 coordinate 2,107,428, forward strand.
AGGCCGCTGAACGTGATGTTGTCCATCGGGATGCCCGAGGGCGGCACGAGCTTGTTCTCCATGCCGTGCGTGGTGCCGAGCCAGCTGACCGTCCAGCCGCGCTTCTGCATCTCGGCCGCGACGGCCAGGCCGGGGATCACATGACCGCCGGTGCCCGCCGCCATGATGACGAGGTGCCTGCTCATGCACGCCCTCCCCGCATCAACTGCCGGTTCTCGATGTCGATGCGCAGCACGATCGCGAGCGCCACCAGGTTCATCAGGATGCCCGAGCCGCCGAAACTCATCAGCGGCAAGGTGAGCCCCTTGGTCGGCAGCACGCCCAGGTTCACGCCCATGTTGATGAAGGCCTGTCCGCCGATCCAGATGCCGATGCCCTGCGCGAAGAGGCCCGCGAACACCCGGTCGAGCGCGACCGCCTGGCGGCCGATGTGGAAGATGCGTCGCGCCAGCCAGAAGAAGGCGCAGATCACCGCCACCACGCCGATGAAGCCGAGCTCCTCGCCGATGACGGCGAGCAGGAAGTCGGTGTGCGCCTCGGGCAGGTAATGCAGCTTCTCGACGCTGCCGCCCAAGCCCTGGCCGAAGATCTCGCCGCGGCCGAAGGCGATCAGCGAGTGCGAGAGCTGGTACGCCTTGCCCAGCGTGTACTTCTCGTCCCACGGGTTGAGGTACGCAAAGATGCGCTCGCGCCGCCATTCGCTGAAGGTGATCATCAGCACGAAGGCACCCACCAGCACGGCAGTGATCAGGAAGAACATGCGCCCGTTCACGCCGCCGAGGAAGAGGATGCCCATCGCGATGGCCGCGATCACCATGAAGGCACCCATGTCGGGCTCGGCCAGCAGCAGGAGGCCCACCACCGCCACGCTCACCGCCATCGGCATCACGGCGCGGAAGAAGTTTTCCTTGACCTCCATCTTGCGCACCATGTAGTTGGCGGCGTAGAGCGCGATCGCGAGCTTGGCGAGTTCGGAGGGCTGGAAGTTGGTGAAGCCCAGCGGGATCCAACGGCGTGCACCGTTCACGCCCTTGCCGATGCCGGGGATCAGCACCGCCACCAGCAGCAGCAGCGCGCCGACGAACACCCAGGGCGCGAACTTCTCCCACACGTTCACCGGCACCTGGATCACGATCACCGCCGCCACGAAGGCGACGAGGATCGACAGCGCATGGCGCACGAGGAAGTGCGTCGGCGCGTAGCGCGCGAACTTGGGGTTGTCGGGCAGCGCGACCGAGGCCGAATAGACCATCACCAGCCCGAGCGCCATCAAGGCGATGACGACCCAGATCATCTGCAGGTCGAAGCCTTGCAGCTTGGTGGGCTGGCCACTGGCGCCGGTCCAGTCGCGGATGGGCACGCTGCTGCCGCCGTCGCGCTTGACGAGCGACAGCACCCTCTCTTTCAGAGAGGCGAAGAACGCGAAGCGTGCGGCCAGTGCAGTCACACGACCTCCCCACCGGCCGATGCGATGGCCTGCACTTCCGCGACGAACACTTCGGCGCGGTGCGCGTAGTTGCGGAACATGTCGAGGCTGGCGCACGCCGGGCTCAGCAACACCGCGTCACCCGCATGCGCACGCTGGAAGGCCCAGCGTGTGGCCAGCTCCAGCGACTCGTGGCGCTGCACCGGCACACCGGTGTAGCGCAGCACCTGCTCGATCGCCTCGGCATCGCGGCCGATCGTCGCCACGGCGCGCACGTGGCGCTGGACGGGCGTGGCGAGCGGCGTGAAGTCCTGCCCCTTGCCGTCCCCACCGAGGATGACGACCAGCTTGTTCGGTGCCTTGTCTTCGCCCAGGCCGTTCAAGGCCGCGACGGTGGCACCGACGTTGGTGCCCTTGCTGTCGTCGTAGGCCTCGACACCGTTGACGGTGGCGATGAACTCGACACGGTGCGGCTCGCCGGCGTATTCGCGCAGGCCGTGCAGCATGGGCGCGAGCGGGCTGCCGGCCGCCGTGGCGAGCGCAAGTGCGGCCAGTGCGTTGGCGGCGTTGTGGCGGCCGCGCACGCGCAGCGCGTCGGCCGGCATCAGGCGCTGGATCATGAGGTCTTCTTCCTCGACCGCCGCGCCACGCTTGTGCTTCTTCACGCCCGTTTCATCGGGCTCGAGCGCGCGCACCAGCCAGGCGATGCCGTTCTCGACCAGCACGCCGAAGTCGCCCGGGCGTTGCGGCGCGTCGAGGCCGAAGCGCACCACGTGACGCTCGATCGGCTTCGCGAAACGGCCCTTGCCGGGGGTCGGTGCCGGGATCATCTTCTCGACGAGCGGATCGTCGCGGTTGATCACCATCACCGCCTCTTTGCCGAAGATGCGCGCCTTCGCGGCGGCATACGACTCCATGCTGCCGTGCCAGTCCAGGTGGTCCTGCGTCACGTTGAGCACAGTGGCAGCCGTCGGCTCGAAACCTTGCACGCCCTCGAGCTGGAAGCTGGACAGCTCGAGCACCCACACCTCGGGCAGGTGCTCGAACACCGGGCCGGGCGGTGGCGGCGGGATCAGGTGCGGCGGCGGGCCGCCACCGGTGGGTTCGTCGTCCGCGGGCGCGGCTTCGGGGGTGGAGACCGCCGCAGCTTCATCTTCCGCCGGAATCTCTTGCGCTGCGAGCGTCTCCGTTTCGGCGGCGACGATGTCGTCGTCCACTGGCGCGGGCGGCTCCATCAACGGCTCGTCGGGCACGACGGGCTCAGGGGTTTCAGCGCCCGCTGCACCATTGATCACCGGCGCCGGCTCCAGTGCCAGCGCATCGGCCAGCGTCTGCAGCATCGTCGGCCCGATGTTGCCGGCCACCGCCACCCGCTTGCCGGTGCGCTCGATCAGCTGGCCGGTCATCGAGGTGGTGGTCGTCTTGCCGTTGGTGCCGGTGATCGCGATCACCTTGGGCGCATAGCCCCGCTCGGCCTTCAGGTCGGCCAGCGCGCGGGCGAAGAGGTCGAGCTCGCCCTGCACCGGCACGCCGGTCTCGCGCGCGAGCGTGAGCAAGGGGGCGACGCGCTCATCCGCGGGCGCGAGGCCCGGGCTCTTCAGCACCAGCTGCACACCTTCGCGCAGCAGCGCGGCGTCCAGCGCACCGCTCAGGCGCTCGGCCGAGGGCACCTGCTCTTTCAGCGCCGCGTCTTGCGGTGCCGTTTCGCGCGAGTCCCACACGCGCACCCGGGCGCCGTGGTCTGCACACCAGCGCGCCATGGCCAGGCCGGACTCACCGAGTCCGAGCACCAGCACGTGAGCGTCTTTCAAATGCTTCATTGCATCAGCCCCCGCCGAGCCGCCTCAAGGGGGCTGAGCGCCCCCTCGGGGGGCAGGAGCAAAGCGACGTGGGGGTAGTCATTCATTCAACGCAACTTCAAGCTGGCCAGTCCGACCAGGCACAACAACATGGTGATGATCCAGAAGCGCACGACGACCTGCGTCTCCTTCCACCCCGACTTCTCGAAGTGGTGGTGCAGCGGCGCCATCAACAGAATGCGGCGGCCGGTGCCGGTCTTCTTCTTCGTGTACTTGAACCAGCTCACCTGCAGCATCACCGACAGCGCTTCGACGACGAAGATGCCGCCCATGATCCCGAGCACGATCTCCTGGCGGGTGATGACGGCGATGGTGCCCAACGCCCCTCCCAGGGAAAGCGCGCCCACATCACCCATGAACACCTGTGCCGGGTGGGTGTTGAACCAGAGGAAGGCAAGGCCCGCACCAGCCATCGCGGCGCAGAAGATGAGCAGTTCACCGGCCCCCGGGATGTAGGGGAACAGCAGGTACTTCGAATACACCGAGCTGCCCACCACGTAGGCGAACACACCCAGCGCCGAGCCCACCATCACCACCGGCATGATCGCCAGGCCATCGAGGCCGTCGGTCAGGTTCACCGCGTTGCTCGCGCCCACGATCACGAGGTACGTGAGGATGATGAAGCCGAACACGCCCAGCGGGTAGCTGATCGTCTTGATGAACGGGATCATCAGGTCGGCCTTGGGCGGCAGGTCGTTGGAGAAGCCGCTCTGCACCCAGCGGATGAAGAGCTCCAGCACGCGGATGTTGGACGTCTCCGACACGCTGAACGCGAGGTAGAGCGCGGCCACGAGGCCGATCAGCGACTGCCAGAAGAACTTCTCGCGCGAGCGCATGCCTTCCGGGTCCTTCTTGACAACCTTGCGCCAGTCGTCGACCCAGCCGATGGCACCGAAGCCCATGGTCACGATCATCACGATCCAGACGAAGCGGTTGCTCCAGTCGAACCACAGCAAGGTGCTGATGCCGATGGCGATCAGGATGAGCACGCCGCCCATGGTGGGCGTGCCGCTCTTGGCAATGTGCTGCTGCACGCCGTATTCGCGGATCGGCTGGCCGATCTTGAGCGCGGTGAGGCGGCGGATCACCCACGGCCCGAACGCCAGGCCGATCAGCAGCGCAGTCATCGCCGCGAGCACGGCACGGAAGGTGAGGTACTGGAAGACGCGCAAGAACCCCAGTTGCTCGGGGTACAGGCTCTGCAGCCACTGGAAGAGACTCAGCAGCATGAGGTCAATGTCCTTGTTGTTGTGAGGTGCCGGCCGGCTTGATCGCCTCAGTGAGCGCGGCCACCACCTGTTCCATCTTCATGAAGCGCGAGCCCTTCACCAGCACCGAGGCGCAATCGGGCGCAGCGGGCAGCGCGGCCAGCAGCTCGGCCACGGTGTCGAAGTGGCGCGCGCCGGGGCCGTAGGCATCGGCGGCGTAGCGGCAGAGCTTGCCGGCCGTCCACAGCGCATCGATGCCGTGCGTGCGGGCATAGGCGCCCACCTCGCGGTGGAAGGCCGGGCCCTGGTCGCCGACCTCGCCCATGTCGCCCAGCACCAGCCAGTGCGGGCCGGGCAGCTGCGACAGCACCTCGACCGCGGCGCGCACCGAGTCGGGGTTGGCGTTGTAGGTGTCATCGACGAGTGCGACCGGCACGCCCTGCACCTGCGCGCGCTTGAGCTGCGAGCGGCCCTTGACCGGCTCGAAGGCTTCGAGGCCACGCACGATCGCCTCGAGCGGTGCGCCGGCGGCGAGTGCGCAGGCGGTGACGGCCAGCGCGTTCTTCACGTTGTGCCAGCCGGGCATGCGCAGCTGCACCGCGGCAAAACCGGCCGGCGTGTGCAGCATCAGCGACCAGTGGTCGACCGCCCATTCGGCATCGGCCGTCACGTCGGCATCACCCTTGAGGGCGAAGGTCAGCGTGGGGCGCGTGCCGGCGAGCTGGTGCCACAGCGGCGCGTAGGTGTCGTCGGCCGGGAACACGGCCGTGCCGGTCGGGCCCAGCGCGTCGAACACCGTCGCGTTCTCGCGCGCCACCGCTTCGACCGTCGCCATGAACTCCTGGTGCTCGCGCTGCGCGTTGTTGACGAGCGCGACCGTCGGCGCGGCCATCGCCGCCAGGCCGGCGATCTCGCCCGGGTGGTTCATGCCGAGCTCGATCACGGCGGCGTGGTGCTGGTCGCGCAGGCGCAGCAGCGTGAGCGGCACGCCGATGTCGTTGTTGAAATTGCCTTCGGTCCAGAAGGCCGCGTCAGCCTGCCAGGCGCGCAGCACCGAGGCGGTCATCTGCGTGCAGGTGGTCTTGCCGTTGCTGCCGGTGATGGCGATCAGCGGCAGGTGGAAGCGGGCGCGCCACGCAGCGGCGAGTGCGCCCAGCGCCTGCTTGCTGTCGGCCACCTGCAGGCCGGGCATGCCGGCTTCGATCAGTCCGCGCTCTGCCAGCGCGGCCACGGCGCCGGCCGCTTTCGCCTGCGCGAGGAAATCGTGCGCGTCGAAACGCTCGCCCTTCAGGGCGACGAAGAGGTCGCCGGGCTGGAGCGTGCGGGTGTCGGAATGCACGCGGCCGAGCGCGAGCGCGCCGTCGCCCACCAGCGTGGAACCGGGCAGCAGCGCGTGGGCCTGGGCGAGCGTCATCATCATGGCGACACCCTCGCGGCAAGCGCCGTGCGCGACTCTTCCACATCGGAGAACGGGTGCTTGACGCCGCCGATGTCCTGCTCGGCCTCGTGGCCCTTGCCGGCGACGAGGATCACGTCCTGCGGCTTCGCGTTCGTCACCGCGTGCACGATGGCGGCACGCCGGTCTTCAATCACCAGCGCGCGATCAGGCCGCGCCATGCCGGCGGTGATCTGCGTGAGGATCTGCCCCGGTCGCTCCATGCGCGGGTTGTCGCTCGTCACCACCACCTGGTCGGCCTGGCGCTCGGCGATGGCCCCCATCAGCGGGCGCTTGGTCGCATCGCGGTTGCCGCCGCAGCCGAACACGCACCACAGCGTGCCCTGTCGTTCCTGCGCGAAGGGGCGTACGGCTTGCAGTGCTTTTTCCAGGGCGTCGGGCGTGTGGGCGTAGTCGACCACGACCACCGGCTGCTCGCCGCCGCCGATCTGCTGCATGCGGCCGGGCACCGGCGTGAGCTGGGCGCAGACGCGGGCGATGTCGCCGAGCGCGAAGCCGAGCGCCCGCAGGCCGCCGATCACGGCCAGCAGGTTCGAGACGTTGTAGTCGCCGATCAGGCCGGTGCGCACGAGGGTCGAGGCATCGCCTTCGTGAACGGTGAACACGAGGCCGCCGTCGCGGTAGGCGATGTCGCTCGCACGCAGGCGAGCCTCGGCGTGGGTGCTGTAGGTCCACACGTCCATCAGGCCCTGCAGCGCCGGTGCCAGCGTCGCGCCACGCTCGTCGTCCACGTTGAGCACCGCGGCGCGCAACCCGGGCCACATGAAGAGCTCGGACTTGGCGGCCCAGTAGGCCTCCATGCTGCCGTGGTAGTCGATGTGGTCGCGGGTGAAATTGGTGAAGAGCGCGACGGCCACCTGCGTGCCCGCCATGCGGCGCTCGACGATGCCGATCGACGAGGCCTCGATCGCGCAGGCCTTGAAGCCCTGGTCGACGAAGCGCTTGAAGCCCGCTTGCAAGGTGACGGGGTCGGGCGTGGTGAGGCCGGTCGACTGGATCGACGCGTTCGGCGCCGCCGCAGCCGACGGCGGCTCGCCCACGCCCAGCGTGCCGACCACGCCGCAGCGCTTGCCCAGCAGCGAGAGCGCCTGAGCCACCCACCACGCGGTGGAGGTCTTGCCGTTGGTGCCGGTGATGGCCACCACGTCCAGCAGCTTGCTCGGTTGTTCGTACCAGGCACTCGCGAGCGGCCCGGTCGCGGCCTTCAGCCCGGCGAGTGCGCCGACCTGCACACCATCGAAATGGAAGGCTTCCGCGCCCTTGGCCTCGACCAGGCACGCGACCGCACCCGCCGCCAAGGCGGCCGGCACGAACTGCCGCCCGTCGTTCGCATAACCCGGCCAGGCAATGAACGCATCACCCGGCTGCACACGTCGGCTGTCGGTGCGCAGCTGCTTCACGCCGCGGCTGCGCAGCCAGGCGACCGCGCTGCCCACGTCATGCAAGGTGGTGAGGGTCGCCATCAGAAGCTCTCCTCCACCACCGGCAGCTTGTGGGTCACGATCTGCGGCTTCACTTCCAGGTCGGGCGGCACGCTCATCGAGCGCAGCGTCTGCTGCACGACTTCGCTGAACACGGGCGCGGCCACGTCGCCGCCGAAGTAGCGGCCGTCGCTCGGCTCGTCGACCATCACCGCCACCACGATGCGCGGCTTGTCGATCGGCGCCATGCCGACGAACCACGAGCGGTACTTCTTCTCGGCGTAACCCTTGCCTTCCTGCTTGTGCGCGGTGCCCGACTTGCCGCCCACCGAGTAGCCGATGGTCTGCGCCTTGGGCGCGGTGCCGCCCGGGCCAGCCGCCATCTGCAGCATGTGGCGCACGGCCTGCGCGGTCTTCGGCGACATCACCCGCACGCCCGGCGTCTGCACGTCGCTCGGCACGTTCTGGTTCTTCAGGATGGAGGTGGGCACGAGCTCGCCATCGCGCGCGAACACGGTGTACGCACGCGCCAGCTGGAAGAGGCTGGCCGACAGGCCGTAGCCATAGCTCATCGTCGCCTGCTCCACCGGGCGCCAGGTCTTGTAGGGGCGCAGGCGCCCGCTCACTGCGCCCGGAAAGTCGATCTGCGGCCGCTGCCCCAGGCCGACCTGGGTGTACAGCTCCCACATCTCGCGTGGCTGCATCTGCATCGCCATCTTGACGGTGCCGACGTTGCTCGATTTCTGGATCACCTCTTCGACGGTGAGGTCACCGTGCGGGTGGGCATCGCGAATGGTCGAGCCGGTGATGTTGATCGTGCCGGGAGCGGTCGCGATCACGGTCTTGGGCGACACGCGGCCGGTCTCCATCGCGAGCGACACGATGAAGGGCTTCATCGTCGAGCCGGGCTCGAAGGTGTCGGTCAGCGCGCGGTTGCGCAACTGCGCGCCGGTGAGGTTCTGCCGGTCGTTGGGCGAATAGCTCGGGAAGTTGGCCAGCGCCAGCACCTCGCCGCTCTGCACGTCGAGCACCACCACGCTGCCGGCCTTGGCCTTGTGCTGCGCCACCGCGTCGCGGATGCGCTGGTAGGCGTAAAACTGGACCTTGGAGTCGATGGAGAGCTGGATGTCCTTGCCGTCGACCGGCTGCACGCTCTCGCCGATGTCTTCGACGACACGGCCCAGGCGGTCCTTCACCACGCGGCGCGTGCCGTTGCGGCCCTGCAGGTCTTTCTGGAACGCGAGCTCGATGCCTTCCTGGCCGCGCTCTTCCACGTTGGTGAAGCCGACCACGTGCGCGGCGGCTTCGCCCTCGGGGTACTTGCGCTTGAACTCGCGCACCTGGTAGAGGCCCTTGATGCCGAGCGACAGGGCCTTCTTGGCCACGGCGTCGTCGACCTGGCGACGCAGCCACACGAAGTTGGGGCTGTCGTCGAGCCGGTTGGCGAGCTCCGTGGGGGTCATGCCCAAGAGCTTGGCGAGGTTGGCACGCTGGTGCTTGTCGGCCTCGAAGTCCTTGGGGATGACCCACAGCGACGGCGCGGGCACGCTGGAGGCGAGGATGAGCCCGCTGCGGTCGGTGATGCGGCCACGGCTGGCCGCCAGGTCGAGCGTGCGGGCGTAGCGGATCTCGCCCTGCTTCAGGAAGAAGTCGTTGCCGACGATCTGCACATACACCGCGCGGCCGGCGAGCACGCAGAAGCCCAGGCCGACGAGGCCGACCAGGAATTTCGAGCGCCACGGCGGCGTCTTCGAGGCGAGCAGCGGGCTCGTCGAATACATGACGCTGCGCACGTTGACGGCGCCGGCCTTGGGGTTCTTCTGCTTGATCACCGTGCAGCCTCCGGCGCCGACGCGGCCGATGCCGCGTACCCCACGTACTGCGTGACGGCCGGCGTGGCGTTGCGCATCGCCAGGCGCTCGCGCGCGACCTTCTCCACCCGCAGCGGTGTCGCCTGCGACTGCTTCTCGGCGATCAGGCGCTCGTGCTCGATCGCAAGCGTGCGAGCCTCGCCCTGCGCGCGGTCGAGCTGCGCGAAGAGGCGCCGCGAGTCGTAGGACACGCGGACGAGGTAGACGCTGGAGATCACCAGCGCCACCAGCAGGAGCAGGTTCAGACGGGTCATGCCGCCTTCCGATTCCAGAGCACGAACCTCATGCCAGGGCCTCCGTTCTTTCAGCAATGCGCATCACGGCGGAGCGTGCGCGGGGGTTGGCGTTGACCTCCTCGTCGGAAGGTTTGACGCGCCCCAGGGACTTGAGCCGCATCGCCTTCGGCGCCGCGAAAGGCGCACGGCGGTCGTAGACCTCCTTGCTCTCTTTCGCGATGAAGGTCTTGACGATGCGGTCTTCGAGCGAGTGGAAGCTGATGACCACCAGCCGCCCGCCGGGCAGCAGCAGGTCGACCGCCACGTTCAGAGCTTGTTCGAGCTCCTCAAGCTCGGCGTTGACGAAAATCCGAAGAGCTTGAAATGTGCGCGTTGCAGGGTTCTGGCCCGGCTCGCGGGTCTTGACCGCGCCAGCCACGACGTCGGCAAGTTCCCGTGTGGTTCGAACAGGATTCCCGCCTTCGCGCCGAGCAACAAGCGCCTTTGCAACCTGTAGAGCAAACCGTTCTTCCCCATAGTTCTTGATCACCTCCGTAATCAGGCGCTCGTCGGCGCGGGCCAGGAAATCCGCGGCGCTCTCACCCCGCGACGTGTCCATGCGCATGTCCAGCGGGCCGTCGTGGCGGAAGCTGAACCCGCGATCCGGGTCGTCGATCTGCGGGGAAGACACACCCAGATCGAGCAGGAGCCCATTGACCTTGGAGATGCCCTGCGCGGCCAAGGCGTCGGCCATGTGCGCAAAGCTCGTGTGATGGATGGAAAAACGCGGGTCATCGACCCGCGTTGCTCCTGAAGTGGCAGCGGCAACGGCTTGCAGGTCCCTGTCGATGGCGACGACCCTCCCCTTGTCGGAGAGCCGCGACAGCAGCAGCCGCGAATGGCCGCCGCGGCCGAAGGTGCCGTCGAGGTAGGTCCCGTCGACGCTCGTCACAAGCGAATCGACCGCCTCATGGAGGAGCACGGTGGTGTGTTCGAACATGACCGGCTCGCTCAGAAGCTGAAGCTCTTCAGCGAATCAGGCATCGGCGACTGCATCACCTCGGCCTCGTGCTCGGCATAGCGGGCGGTGTCCCACAGCTCGAAGTGGCTGCCCATTCCGAGCAGCATCACGTCGCGCGTCAGACCGGCGGCGGCGCGCAACTCAGGCGCGATGAGCACCCGCGACGAGCCATCGATTTCCACGTCCATCGCATTGCCGAGGTAGACGCGCTTCCAGCCAGCAGCCTCCATCGGCAGGGCGGCCAGCTTGTCGCGAAACACCTCCCACGTGGGCCGGGGGAACACGAGCAAGCCCCCATGGGGGTTCTTGGTGATGGTGAGCTGGTTGACACCCATCGCGGACAGGACCTCGCGATGACGCGACGGCATGGCGATACGCCCTTTGCCGTCCAGCGTCAGCGCTGCTGGACCCTGGAACACAATGTTTGCCACAAAAACCCACTGAAGTGCACTTATCTGCACTGTAGCTCATCAGAAGAGCCAGGGTCAACGGGACTTTCAAAGAAAAATCAATGGAATCAAGGACTTAGCGGAGGAACTTGAAAGGATGAAACTGCGTGAAAAATTGCTTAAGAAATAAGGACTTGCGGAAGGCAGTGAAAGCGATGCCTGAGCTTCCAGGCGGGCGGGCCAGGGTTAGCGAGCAGCTGCAGCGGCGATCCGGCGCCGGGACGCCGGCATGCCAAACTGGCTCGCTGTCGCATTGAGGAAAGAACGCGGGTCGTGAAGCTCAAGCACATCGAGATCTTCAACGCCATCATGCTGAGCGGCTCCTTGAGTGGTGCCGCCCGCCTGTTGCATGTCACCCAGCCCGCCATCACCCAGACCTTGCAGCATGCCGAGATGCAGCTGGGCTACGCGCTGTTCACCCGCCAGCGCAACCGCCTGATCCCGACCGCCGAAGCCCAGGCGCTGTATCCCGAGGTGATCAAGCTGGTGTCGCAGCTGGAGTCCGTGCGCCGGCTGGCGAAGGCTTTGCAAGCCGGCGTCCAGGCCGAACTTCGACTGCTGGTCGTTCCGTCTCTGGCGGTCCGCGCGCTGCCCGACGCGCTGAAGCGCTTCCAGCGCCGCTATCCGGCACTGAATGTGTCGATCCGAACGCTGCATTCCAACGAGATCACGGAGTCGATCGCCCTTCGGGAGGGCGACGTCGGCATCGTGTACGGAACGGCGCAACACCCGTCGGTACAGACCGTGCCGATCGCCACCGGGCGCCTGGTGTGCGTGTCGGAAGCGCCGAAGGCTGCGGCCCATCGTCCGACCGCCAGCACGCGCCGCAGCACGGTCGACCTGGCCGAAGTGATGCGCTCGGGCTGCATCCGCATCAACGAACGGGACCCCATCGGGGCCATGCTCGCCGAGCTTTGCGCACGGCAAGGCATCGCGTCGAGCGACGGCATCACCGTGCAAACGCACCACATCGCGATGGTGTTCGCCGAACAGGGCTTCGGCCCGGCGATCGTCGACTCGTTCACCGCTTCGGCCACCACCAGCGAGACGCTGGAAGTGCGCACGGTCCTGCCCGAAGTGCCGGTGGGCGTTCAGGCCCTGATCCCGCTGGGCGCTCGATCGTCGAAGCCGGCCACCGATTTCATCGAGGCCTTCCGGAGCGTGGTGAACGCGGCCTGACGCTCAGGCTGCGGTACCCGGGGCGTGACGACGCTGCGCCAACGACCACGCCACGGCGCGCCGCGCCAGCACGGCGGTGGCATCGATCAGCGGGAGCGGCGAATCGGCCGGCCGCAGCACGACCGGGATTTCGGTGCAGCCGAGAACGATGGCCGCGGCCCCTCGCCGTTCGAGCGCCGACACGGCCTTGAGCAGGAGGGCGGCGCCGTCGTGCAGCTGGCCGGCCTTGACGGCCGCCACGCCCGGCATCACCCAGTCGAGCATCTCGCCAGCCGTGGGCAGCAACCAGTGCACGCCGCGCGCGGCGCCCGCCTGGCGATTGACGTAGAGCCCCGAGGCCAGCGTCGCATCGGTCGCAAGGAGCCCGATGCGGGCCGCCGGTCCCGCCTGGGCCGCCGCGTCTTCGATCGCCGAATCGACGATGTGCAGCATCGGCAGGCCCACGGCATCGTGGATCTCGTCGTACCACAGGTGCGCGGTGTTGCACGGCACGACCAGCAGCCCCGCGCCGGCGGCCACGAGCCGTCGCGCGCTGGAGACCATGGCCGCAAGAGGTGATGCCCCCTCGCCGCGAAACGCGAGCGTCCTGTCGGGCACCTGGGGGATCGAGCTCACGACGACCGGCACGTGGTCCTGGTCGGCCACGGCAGGCGTGGCGTCGAGCATCTTGCGCAGGAAGTCGACGGTGGCGAGCGGCCCCATGCCACCCAGGACCCCCACCAGCCCCACGGTCTCGGCATCGGCAGGCAACGGGGCCTCTCCGACGCAGGCCTCTTGCAGTTGCATGTCGCGTGCAGCGCTCAAGTGGCAGGTTTGTCGGAGAGCAGCTTCAGGTTGTCGCGCAACTCCGGGCTCATCGGCGCGTTGAGGTTGATGCCGCGCGGCGGGATGGGCGACTGGAACCACTTCCTGTACAGCACCTCGAACTCGCCGCTCTGCGCGAGCGTGGCGATGGTGTCGTCGACGAGCTTCTTGAATTTCGCGTCGCCCTTGCGGAGCATGACGGCGTAGGGCTCGACCTGCAGGGGCTCGCCCACGACCGCCAGCTCGGCGGGGTTCTGCGAGCTGGCCCTCAGGCCATACAGCAGGATGTCGTCCATGCCGAAGGCCTCGACCCTGCCCTGCTGCAGCATCAGTGCGGCCTCGGCGTGGTCCTTGGCACCGAGCAGCTCGAAGCCGAGTTGTCGCTCCGCGTTGACCTTGCGCATCACCTGGAAGTTGGTCGTGCCGGTGGTGGCGACCACCTTCTTGTCCTTCAGGTCGGCAACCGACCTGACGGGCGAGCCCGCCTTCACCAGCAGGCGCGTGCCGGTGTAGAAGTAGTTGATGCTGAAGGCCACCTGCTTCGCCCGCTCGCTGTTGTTGGTGGTCGAGCCACACTCGATGTCGATCGTGCCGTTCTGAATCAGCGGGATGCGGTTCTGCGAGGTCACGGCCTGCGTCGTCACCTTGAGATCGGGGCGGCCCGTTTCCTTGCGCACGCGGTCCACGATCCTGCTGCAGATCTCCCAGCCGAACCCGGTCGGCTGTGCATCTGCGCCCAGGTAGGAGAACGGGATGGACGATTCCCGGTACCCGACGGCGATGGCGCCACTGCTCTTGATCTTGTCCAGTGTCGATTCGGCCTGGGCCGCGGCCAGCAAGGGCAAGCCGGCCATCCAGGCGCAAAGCGCGAGCGTCTGCAAATGCTTCATGGAACCTTCCTTCGCTGAAGAGAGAGTGATCTGTAGGCGATGGAAAATTCTGTCGCGCCCGCACGGCGCTGTCACATTGCAATTGCTCGGTGGACCATTAGAAAACCTAATGCCTCCGTCCGGTGGCGAGGTCGGGCTCCGGCCGTCGCCGTGCCCTCCTCACAGCACCTCGTTGAACACGTGCAGCACGTTGTCGCGGCACTTCGGCCACAGGCCGCGCTGCGACCAGCGTTCGGCATCGAGCTCCACGCACTGGCGGGCGTCGCGCTCGAAGACTGCCTCCAGCTGGCGGGCCAGCACTTCGTCGCAGAGGCTCAGCGTGATCTCGTCGTTGGTCTCCAGCGAGCGGTCGTCGAAGTTGCTGGAGCCGATGGCGCACCAGTGGCCGTCCACGGTCATCACCTTCTGGTGCAGCAGGCAGGTCTGGTACTCGAAGATGCGCACGCCGCCCTCGAGCAGCTTGTGGAAGTTGCGGTGCGCCGCGTGCTGCACGATCGGCATGTCGCTCGCGTCGGTGGACGGCACCATCACCCGCACGTCCACCCCGCGCGCGGCAGCCTTGCACAAGGCCTCGATGGCCTCGTCGTCGGGCAGGAAGTACGGGTTCTGGATGCGGATGCGCCGCTTGGCGACACACACCGCGAGGTGGTGCACGATCTTCACCGCCGGCGGCGAGCCCTCGGCCTTCACGCTCGCCACGTGCGCGGCCACCTCGCCGCAGCGCTCGAGCGGCGGGAAATAGGCATCGCCGAGAAAGAGCTCGCCGGTGTCTTCGACCCAGTTCTCGCTGAACGCCGCCTGCACCCCATGCACCGCAGGGCCACGCAGGCGCACCGCGAGGTCGCGCACGTGCTCGCGGTTCTCGGCATTGCCGAGCCAGCTGTCGACGATGCAGTGGCCACCGACGAGCGCCACGCGCCCGTCGATCACCACGAGCTTGCGGTGGTCGCGGTCGTTGACCACGCCGATGTGCCGCAGCTTGGTCGGGTGGTGCAGGACGAGCCGGCAGCCGGCCTCGCGCAGCCGGCGCTTCGCGTCCTTCCCCATCTTCTTGCCGCCGTTGCCGTCGACCATCACGCGGACCTCGACGCCCGCGCGCCGCCGCTCGACCAGCGCCTCGACGAGCCGCGCGCCGAGCCGGCCCTCCTTCCACAGGAAGGTCTCGAAGTGCACCGACGCACGCGCCCGCGCGATCTCGTCGAACATCATCTCGAAGAAGGCACCGTTCTCGAAGAGCTCGACCGAGTTGCCTTCGTACACCGTGCCCTGGCTCAGGCCCGCAAGTGAAGGCAGCAGCTCCGAGACCGGGCTGTCGCAATCCACCGAGAGACTCGGGTCGCGGTGGCTGCGGATGGACCAGATCACGAGGCCCAGCACCAGGGGCAGCAACATCAGCCCGAGCAGCGCGATCACCGGCAACGACACCGGCGTGGTGATGGCATCGATCACGGCGCTGCACTCCCGAAGTGATGGAGCGCACAGGCTAGAAAAGGTGCAGAGCGGCGTCTGTAGGAAGCGGGCGGGCCCGCGTGTCGGACGCCCGACAGAACCGGCTCGCCTGGCCGACCCGCCGCTCCCAGCGCCTCAGCGCCGCACCTCGAAGATCAGGTTGAACGGCGTCTGCGCCGCCTGCCGGAAATGCGAGAAGCCGGCCTTGCGGAACACGTCGGCCAGGCGCTTCGGTCCGGCCTGCGCGCCCAGCACCAGCTTGCCGCCTTCGGAGACGGCGTGTGCGCAGCAGATGACGGATGAGGCGGCGTAGTAGAGCTGGCCAACCGTGTGGAGGTTGTCTTCCACCTTGTCGGCCGCATACGGCTCCACCAGCAGCACCGTGCCGCCCGGCGCCAGCACCTCGGCCGCGTGGCGCGCGGCGGCGACCGGGTCGCCCAGGTCGTGCAGCACGTCGAAGAAGCAGATGAGGCCGTAGCCGCGGTCGGGGTAGTCGGTGGCGCGGGCGATGGCGAACTGGGCGCGCTCGGACACGCCGGCCTCGGCGGCGAGGCGCTGCGCCTCGGCCACCGACGCGGGGTGCGTGTCGAAGCCATGGAAGCGCGAGTTTGGAAACGCCTTCGCCATCAGCAGCGTCGAGTGGCCGTGGCCGCAGCCGACGTCGGCGACGGCGATGCCGTCGTCGAGCTGCGCCACCACGCCGTCGAGGGCGGGCAGCCACTGCGGCACGAGGGCCGCGCGGTAGCCGTTGCGGTAGAAGGCCGCCACGCCGCAGGCCATGCGCGGGTCGTGCTCGCCCCAAGCCACGCCGCGGCCGCTGCGGAAGGCATCGAGCGCCTTCGGCTCGTCGAACCACATCGCGGCCGGCACGTTCCACGCCGGCGGCACGTAGACCGGGCTCTCCTCGTCGGCCAGCACCAGTGCGTGCTCGGGTGGCAGCTCGTAGGTGTCGCTGCGCGCGTGGTAGGCGAGGTAGCCGCCGGCCGCCTGTGCGTTGAGCCACTCGCGCACGTAGCGCTCGGCGCAGCCGGCGCGCTGCGCCACCTCTTTCGCGCTCAGCGGGCCGGCACCGGCCATCGCCTTGTAGAGCCCGAGCTTGGCGCCCAGGCTCACCATCACGCCGGTGTAGCCGGTGCTGAGGTCGCCGACCGCACGGGCCACGAAGGCATCCAGCTTGGCGTTGTCGATCACGGGGGTGTCCATGCTCGTGCTCCCGCTCAACGAACGCGCGGCAGGGCTTCGGCGACGGCCTGGCCGATGCTGCGGCCCTGGCGGCGGCCTTCCTTGATGGCATACGGGAAGTGGATGCCGGCGTAGAGGCGGGACAGCCCGTTCTCATGCGCCGCCTGCGAGAAGCCGCGGTACTGGCGCGTCACGTTCGGCAGCGTGAGGCTGGTCAGGCTGTAGCGCTGCTTGTCGCCGAAGAGCTCGATCAGCACCTCCGCGGCCGACCAGCCGAGCACCGTGTGCGTCGACGGGTAGTCGGGCACGGGCGGGGTCACGAGCAGCGGCTGCCAGCTCGCATCGGGCTGCGTGTCGGGGTTGCCATCGGTCGCAGCGGCGTGGATCGCGGTCACCGGCCGCCAGAAGCGGTGCTCGTACTTCTCGCCGAAGCCGGCGATGAAGCCATCGGCCATCGCGAAGTGCAGAAGCGTGAAGGCGCGCGCCGCGTCCCAGGCGTCGATGCGGCGCTCGCGCATCACGTTGTTGGCAATGCGGTTCCAGCCGAGCGGCGAATCCTCGTACCAGAACTTCGCGATCTCGGTCTGCTCGGCCGTGCGGGTGCGGCTGTTCACGTCGCCGATCTCGCGCACGGTGGCCAGGTCCTTGGCGTAGCGGTCGCTCGTGAGGGGCAGCGGGCCTTCGAGCGCGTGGTCCGAAAGCTGGATGACGAAGGGCGTGACATGGCCCCAGCCGGGCGCGCCGGCGAAGTCGAAGGGCGGGGTGAACTGGTACTCGCCGGCACCGGGGCGAGGCACGTAGGGAATGAAGGCGCCATCGGCCCCGTCGTTCTGTCGACGGTTCATCGTGGCCCAGGCGGCGGCCTGGCCCAGCGCGATGCCGGCGGTCTTGGTCCCACCGTCGGGCAGTGCCTTGAGCGCCTGCCCATAGGCGGTTTCCACCAGCGCCGCCTGCTCGGGCAGCAGGCGCACCAGCACCTCGCGCGAAGCGGCCGCCACGGCGGCTTCCGGCATCGCCTTGGGCGACTTCGGCAAGCCCGGCGTGTACGACTCATAGCGCCGGTCGATCGCGTTCAGCGCGTCGTGCATCGACGCATGCAGGATCGCCAGCGTGCGCGACTGCGACATCGGGTTGGTGCCCTGGCTGGGCGTGAACGCCGCTTCGGCGACCGAGTTCCACTGCACCACCACGTTGACCGGTGCCGGCGGCTGCGGCGTGCGGGCTTCGGCGGGACGGGGGTTGGCGGTGAGCGACGCGGCGGCGCCGACGAGCGCGGCCATGCTGATCAGCTTCAGGCCGAACGAGCGGCGCTCAGAGTCGAAATGCTTCATGACGGGTCTTCCTTGCAAGCTCACATGCGGAGCAGTTGATGAGGGTTCCCATCGTCTTGGCAGGCCGCTTTTGGCGGCAGTGCCGACCTCGCCCGAAAACGGTTCGTTTGTGCCACCGGGCACCAGCACGTCATGCGTCTGAGCGAAGATGCGCGCCATGCCGAAAGCCGCTCCCCGCACCGCCTCGCGCACGCCCGGTGCGCGCCACGTCTCGCTGGTGGCGCTGCCCGATGCGGTGGTGTCCACACTCGCTGGCATCTACGACGTGATGAACGCACGCTCGCTGATGGGCACGCCGAGCGACTCGGCACGCGCGCCCTTCCAGGTCGAGATCGTCGGCGAGGCGACCGGCCCGATGACGCTCGCAAGCGGGGTGCCGATGCCGGTGCAGCGCGCCATTGCCGACATCGACAGCACCGACATCATCATCGTGCCCTCGGTGCTGCTGCGCGGCAGCTGGTCCACCGGCCGCTACCCCGCGCTCGTGGCGTGGATCCAGCGCATGCATGCGCGTGGCGCGGTGCTGTGCTCGGCGTGCTCGGGCATCTTTCTTCTCGCCGAGACCGGCCTCTTCGACGGCAAGGACGCGACGGTGCACTTCGGCTACGCACGCGACTTCGCCGAGACGCACCCGCAGGTCACCATCCATCCCGAGCGCGTGCTCGTGATCTCAGGCGGGCGCGAAGAGCTGATCAGCTCGGGCGCCTCGACCACTTGGCACGACATGGTGCTGTACCTCGTGGCCCGCTTTGCCGGCGCGACCGATGCGCAGGAGCTCGCGCGCATGTACGCGCTGCAGTGGCACCAGGACGGCCTCACGCCCTACATCACCTTCGAGGGCAAGAGCGACCACGGCGACGCCGAGATCGAGGCCGCGCAGCGCTGGCTTTCGCAGCACTTCTCGGTGGCCAACCCGGTGGAAGAGATGATCAAGCGCTCGAAGCTGGCCGAGCGCACCTTCAAGCGCCGCTTCACCACCGCCACCGGCGTGGCCCCCATCGCCTACGTGCAACGCCTGCGCATCGAAGACGCCAAGCGGCGGCTCGAGCGCACCGACGCCTCGGTCGACGAGATCAGCTGGCGCGTGGGCTACGAAGACGCCGCCTTCTTTCGCCGGCTCTTCAAGCGCACCACCGGCATGGCGCCGGGGGCGTACCGCAAGCGCTTCCGCATTCCGGAGTTCGCGCGTCCCTGAGAGCCCCTAGACTGGCGCCATGCCTGACGCCCCTGCCCCGTCGCCCGCGCGCACACTGGACCTGGCTGCCATCGGCCTGGACGCGCGCGAACGCGCCGTGCTGGTGTCGATGACGCGCCTGCTCGATGGCCAGGCCGGGCTGCGCCTGCGCTGGGTCGACGATGCCCAGGCCTGCACCACGCTCTTCGTGCCGCACGACTGGACGCAGTACATCCCGCCACCACGCGTGCTGGTGCGGCTGGTGCCGCGCGGCACCCGGCCGGCCGAGTCGCCCCGCGGCCTGGCGCTGGCCTTGCCCATCCGCGTGAGCGACATGAACGAGGTGCTGGCCGCCGCGACCGCCTTGCACGAGCTGGCCCTCAGTGCCGTGCAGCGCGAGCACACGCGCATGGCCCTGAACGCGCTGCGCGACCTGCTGGTCGGGGCGCTGCTCGCCGGCGAACGACGCCGCACCCTCGTTGGCCTCGGCGGTGGGCAAAGCATGGTGATCGACTTCCGCTCCGGCGAGATCACGAGCTCGCTGTCGCAGGCCGAGCTGATGTTGAGCCCGCTGCAGCTCGCCGAGCCGCAGCGTGCGCCCGACACATTTCCGTGGCTGGGCACGACCCACACGCTGCGCCTGTCGACCTTGCTGTGGACGCTGACGCACGCACTCATCGACCAGGGCGTCTCGCCGCGCACCATCAACGGCCGCTACCAGCTCGTCTCTGCGCCGGAGCCGGCGGCCCTCACCCGCCCGAGCGCACCGCGGCTGGTGGCCGCGTGGACGCAGCGCGCGATGGGCGTCGGCGAGGCCGCCGTGGCGGGTGGCCTGTCGGCCTTCGAGATCCTCTGGTTCCTGAGCACGGCGCTGGCGCTGGGCATCGCGGTGCCGGCGGCCGAGCCTGCCGCGGGGAACTGAGGCCGGAAACCCGGCCGTGTCTTCCTCTGTGTTGAGGAGAGGCACCCCCCACACATCGTCTTCGAGTTAGGGGAGAGGCCAAACCTTAGGGGGCGGCACGCACCGCATCGGTTCCTAGACTGAATTCGAGCCGGCACACGCCTTGTGCCGGCAGGTTCAGTGGAGGTCCCATGACACAAGAGTTCAATGCCGCCGCGAAGGCGATGGTCACCCGCGATGCACACGGCACGGTGCGCGACGTGCAGCACGTCGACGAGGTGTTCATCAGCGCCGCCGGCAGCCCCTTGCTCGCCGCGCACGAGTACCTGCTGCGCCACGGCGCGCTGCTGGGCGTGGGCGCCGCCGAGCTGGCGAACTTCAGCCTGGCGCCCGAGGCCGAGCCGCGCGCGCTCGGCGTGGAGCTGCGCTACAGCGAGGAGAAGCCGCAGTTCGACATGACCACCGTGGTCTTCGACCAGACGCTCTTCGGCCTGCCAATCTGGCAAGCCGGCGTGTCGGTGCACCTGCAGCGCGACCCCTTCGTCGTGGTCGCCGCGCAGTCGAAGCGGCACACGCAAGTCGACGCCGACATGCCGAGCGCCGACGCGCTCAAGAGCGCCGCCAGGCTCGACAAGAAGCGCCTCACCAAGGAGCTGGGCATCGACCACGACAAGGCCTGCGATGCGAGCTCGTTCAAGGTGCTGCGCCAGCGCCTGATGGTCTACCGCTACGACCCGGCCGAGCGGCTCGCACGCGACCACCACGCCCCCGCGCACACCGCGGCACAGACCGCGCAGCCCTCCTCGCCGAAGCGCCACCTGCATCCCACCCTGCCGCTGCCTCCAGTGAACGAGCGCGTGCGCGCCGGCCGCCACCAGGTGGTGGTCGAGCTCACCTTCTCGGTCACGTGGAACGGCATCGCCGACCTCGCCTGGGTGGCGCTGCTCGACGTCGACACGCTTTCGGTGCTCTACCTGCGCGCCTTCATCGACGACGTGAACGGCCTGGTGTTCGAAGCCGATCCCATCACGCTGAACGGGGGCCCGCTGCCCAGCGCCACCACCGCACAGCTCAACCCGCTGCGCTCGACCGTGCAGCTGCCCGAGCTGGTGCCAGCGGCCGGCGTGGTCTCGCTCACCGGCCCGCACGTCGCGGTGCAGGACCTCGAGGCGCTGGCCGCCGCACCGCCCACACGCCCCGCCGGCTCGCCTTTCAGCTACGACGCCCGCACCAACCACTTCGCGGCCGTCAATGCCTACTACCACTGCGACCGCTTCTTCCACCTGGTGCGCGACCTCGGCTTCGACCTGCCCACCTACTTCACCGGCACGCCCTTCCCTTCGCCGGTCGACCACCGCGGCAACATCTGGGGAAGCACCAACACGATCAACGCCTACTGCGCCGGCAACGGCAGCTACGGCATCCTGCGCACCGCCTTCATGCTGGCCGACCTGGGCGACGTGGCCAACCCCCTCGGCCTGGCCTGCGACTGGCGCGTGGTGCTGCACGAGCTCGGTGGCCACGGCATCCTCTACAACCATGTGAACTCGCCGAACTTCGGCTTCGCGCACAGCGCGGGCGACAGCTTCGCCGCGGTGCTCAACGACCCGGCCTCGCAGGCGCCCGACCGCTTCGAGACCTTCCCCTGGGTCTACAGCGTGATCGACCGCCGGCACGACCGCGACGTGACGGCCGGCTGGGCCTGGGGCGGCATGTTCGACGTGGGCGGCTACCCGTCGGAAGAGATCCTCTGCACCACCCACTTCCGCCTCTACCGCTCGGTGGGCGGTGACGGTGCCGAGCTGAAGCAGCGCGAATACGCCGCGCGCTACGTCGCCTACCTGATGCTGCGCACCATCGGCTCGCTGACGCAGGCCACCAACCCGTCCGACGCCGAAGCCTATGCCACCACCATGATCGCGGCCGAGCGTGGGAACTGGACGAGCGAAGACATGGTGGGCGGCGTCTACGGCAAGGTGGTGCGCTGGGCCTTCGAGAAGCAGGGCGCCTACCAGCCACCGGGTGCCCCGCAGGACGTGGTGACCGAAGGCGCGCCGCCCGACGTCGACCTCTACATCGACGACGGTCGCCACGGCGAGTACCAGTTCCAGGAGCACTTCTGGGAAACGCGCGACATCTGGAACCGGCACGAGCCCGATGGCGAGACCCGCCACCAGACTCCCATCGTCTGCCGCAGGAACCACGCGTATGTGCGCGTGAAGAACCGCGGCACGAAGGCGTCGAAAGGTGGTCGTGTGCACGGCTGGCATGCCCGCCCCGGCGCGGGCCTGGTGTGGCCCGACGACTTCGAGCCGATGACGACCGCTTCCCTCGGCCTGCCGCCGCTCAAGCCGGGCGACGAGGTGGTGGTGGGCCCGTTCGAATGGACGCCGATCCACCCCGGCCATGAAGTGATGTTCATGAGCGTCACCGCGCCGCAGGACCGGGCCAACAACGACCGCCTCACCGGCCTGCCCGCCGCCAAGGGTCCGACGCCGGCGTGGCGCCTGGTGCCCACCGACAACAACATCGCGATGCGCGCGCTGATCCCGGTGCCGGGCGGCGGTGGGCGCTGTGCGCTCGAGGCGGCGTTCTGCAATCGCAGGTTCTGGGCACACAACCCGTTCGCGAAAGCCGCGCGCATGGAGATCCGCGCGGTGCTGCCGCCGCTGCTCGCATCGCGCGGCTGGACGATGCACTTCCACAACCCCGGCGGCAGCCACTTCACGCTCGGGCCGCGCGACGAACGCGAGATCCGCCCGGTGCTCGTGAGCGGGCGCGACTTCAGCCCCGGCGAGCTGGCCGACGAAGGCCCGGCCACGATCACCGTGCTCGTGCTCGCCAACGGGATCGTCGTCGGCGGCATGAGCTACCGGCTCGACCCCGAGCTCGACGCCCCGGCCCGCGAACGGCCGGTGCCGAAGGACTGCCGGCCGCAGCCCGAGCCCTGCCAGGACGACAAGCCACGCTGCGACGATGACAAGCGGCCCTGCGACGACGCCAAACCCTGCGAGCCGCCGAAGCCGCAACGCCACTGCTGCGAGCCGTGCATCGATGACCGCTGCTGCCCGCCGCCGGCCCGCTGCTGAAGAAAGTGGTGACGGCGGCAAGGTCCTGTGCATGCCAAGGGGCTTCCCGTATTCTTCGGCCCTCGCACCACACGACCTCGCCGCCATGTCCTACATGCTCCTCATCCATGAACCGATCGGCCAGCGCGCGGAGCGCGGCGAAGCCGAAGGCCGCGTCGCCTATGACCGCATGTTGAAGTGGGGCGCTTCGCTCCGGGAGCGCGGCGTGCTGGTGGCCAGCGAGTCGCTGAAGTCGCAGGACGAAAGCGCCGCGCGCCTGCAGGTGCGCAACGGCCGGGCCTCGGTGCTCGACGGCCCCTTCGCCGAGGCGAAGGAAATGATCGGCGGCTTCTTCCTGCTGAACTGCAAGACGCGCGAGGAGGCGCTCGCCATCGCCCGCACCTGCCCGGCGGCCGAATGGGCGACGGTGGAAGTGCGCGGCATCGCCCCCTGCTACGAGTGAGGTCAGGCCTCAGGGTTTGCACTTAGCAGACCCCATGTCGAAATCGCCCCGGCTGCTTCGTCGTGGGAATGAGAGCCGATGAACAAGGCTCCATCCCCGCCACGACAGGAGAGCCGACATGCGTTTCATGATCCTCATCAAGGCCACGCCCGCCTCCGAAGCCGGCGTGGTGCCCGACGACGCCCTGATGGCCGCGCTGGCCGACTTCCACGAGCAACTGGCCCGCGAAGGCGTGCTGCTCGATTCGAACCCGTTGCACCCGAGCGCCATGGGATGGCGCGTCCACCATGACCGCCAGGGCGGCCGCCGCATCGTCGACGGTCCGTTTGCCGAGACCAAGGAACTCATCAGCGGCTACACGCTGATCCAGGTGCGTTCGCGGGAGGAGGCACTGGAGTGGTCGCGCCGCTTCCCTGCGCTTTCCCCGGGCCACGACTGTCACATCGAGCTGCGGCAGGTCTTCGAGCTGGGTGACTTCGCCGGCGGCGAGGCCGTCGACCGATTCAAGGCGCTGGAAGCCGCCACCCTCACCCGGGGAGCCGCAGCATGATCAAGATCCTCATCACCGTGGCCGTCGTGCTCGTGCTCGCCGTGGGCGCCCTGCTCGCCGTGGCCGCCACCAAGCCCGACACCTTCCGCTTCGAGCGCTCGATCACCATCAACGCCGGCCCCGACAAGATCCACCCGCTGATCAACGACATGCAGCGCTTCAACACCTGGAACCCCTACAACAAGAAGGACCCGGCGATGAAGACCACCTACCGCGGCCCGCAGTCCGGACCGGGTGCGGCCTACGACTTCGACGGCAACGGCGAGGTGGGCAAGGGCACGATTTCGATCATCGAGCCCTCGGGCCCGAGCACGGTCTCGATGCGTCTGGACATGAAGGCGCCGATGGAGGCCAGCAACCTCATCGACTTCACGCTGCGCCCGACCGGCAACGCCACCCAGGTGACCTGGGCCATGCACGGCCCTACGCCCTTCATCGCCAAGGTGATGCACACGCTCATCGACATGGACAAGATGCTCGGCAAGGACTTCGACGCCGGCCTGGCGGACCTGAAAGCCCTCGCCGAGCGCACCTGATCCGACTCTCTCACCCCCACACCCACTGGAGCACCGCCATGACCAACCAACAGATCTTCGTCAACCTGCCCGTCAAGGACCTGCCGCGCTCGCGCGCCTTCTTCGAAGCCCTGGGCTACCACTTCAACCCCGAGTTCAGCAACAACGAGGGCGCCTGCTGCGTGATCAGCGAGCACATCTACGCGATGCTGCTCACCGAGCCCTTCTTCAAGAGCTTCACCAAGAAGCCGATCGCCGATGCGAAGCAGACGACCGAGGTGCTGATCTGCCTGTCGTGCGAGAGCCGCGCGCAGGTCGACGAGCTCGTGGCCAAGGCCGTCGCCGCCGGCGGCACCGCCCCCAACGCCAAGCAGGACCATGGCTTCATGTACTCGCATGGCTTCGAAGACCTCGACGGCCACGTGTGGGAGCTCGTGTACATGGTGCCCGGCGCCACGCCGAACGCGTGATGCTTCGTGCAACACTGCGCCATGACCTCGGAGAAGACTCACCAAGCCATCACCGCCGTCTGGCGCATCGAAGCGGCCAAGATCATCGCCAGCGTCGCGCGCATGGTGCGCGACGTGGGCCTGGCCGAAGAGCTGGCACAGGACGCGCTGGTGAGCGCGCTGGAACACTGGCCGAAGGACGGCGTGCCCGACAACCCCGCCGCCTGGCTGATGACCGCCGCCAAGCGCCGCGCCCTCGACCAGCTGCGCCACCACAAGCTCGCGGCCGAGAAGCATGAGCAGATCGGCCACGAGCTCGAAGCGCAGGAGGCCCTGATCGTGCCGGACTTCGTCGACGCCCTCGACGCCGCCCGTGCCGACGAGATCGGCGACGACATGCTGCGCCTGATCTTCACCGCCTGCCACCCGGTGCTGAGCACCGAGGCGCGCGTGGCCCTCACGCTGAAGATGCTGGGGGGCCTGTCGACCGCCGAGATCGCGCGCGCCTTCCTCGTGCCCGAGCCCACCATCGCGCAGCGCATCGTGCGCGCCAAGCGCACCCTCACTGCCGCCAAGGTCCCCTTCGAGCTGCCGCGCGGCGACACGCTCGGGCCCCGGCTGGCGTCGGTGCTCGAAGTGATCTACCTCGTCTTCAACGAGGGCTACACCGCCACCGCGGGCGACGACTGGATGCGCCCTGCGCTGTGCGACGAAGCGGTGCGCCTCGGGCGCGTGCTCGCCGGCCTCGCGCCCGACGAAGCCGAGGTGCACGGCCTCGTGGCGCTGATGGAGCTGCAGGCCTCGCGCACCGCGGCCCGCACCGACGCCGAAGGCAAGCCGGTGCTGCTGATGGCGCAGGACCGCAGCCGCTGGGACCAGCTGCTGATCCGCCGGGGCTTGAGCGCACTCGAGCGCGCCGAGGCGCTCGCCTCGGGCACCCCGGGCCCCTACCTGCTGCAAGCCGCGATCGCCGCCTGCCATGCGCGCGCGCATGTCGCGGACGACACCGACTGGCCGCAGATCGCCGCGCTCTACGACGCGCTTGCGCAAGTGCAGCCCTCGCCGGTGGTCGAGCTCAACCGCGCGGTGGCGGTCAGCATGGCCTACGGGCCGGCCGAGGCGCTGGCGCTGGTCGACGCGATGCGCGACGACCCCAGCCTCAAGAGCTACCAGTGGCTGCCCAGCGTGCGCGGCGACCTGCTCGCCAAGCTCGACAGGCGCGAGGAAGCCCGCGCCGAGTTCGAGCGCGCGGCGGCGCTGGCGGGCAATGCGCGCGAGCGCGAGTTCCTGCTGGAGCGGGCGCGCTCGATGCTGAACTGATCAACTGCGCACCGAAGTCCGCCAGCCCACGAACCCCGCCGACGCGAGCACCAGCGACGCGATCAGGAACGCGAGCCCCGGCAGGTGCACCCAGGCCGCGTCACCCACCGACACCGAGTACACCCAGCCGAAGAAGAGCGGCGACAGCACGCCCGCGATGCTGGCGACGCTGTTGTTGGCCCCTTGCAACTGGCCCTGCTCCGACTCCGACACCCGGCGTGTCATCAGCGACTGCAGCGTGGGCATGGCCAGGCCCCACAGGCCGTTGGGCAGCATGGCTGCGACGAAGAGCCAGCCCGTGGGCGCGAGGCCCATGCAGGCGATGCCGATGGCGCCGAAGCTGAGGCCCAGCACCATCGTGGGCCCGTCGCCCAGCCGCTTGACCACCGGGCCGACGATCACGCCCTGCATCAGCATGTCGAGGATGCCCACGAACGCGAGCAGCCCGCCGACTTGCGCAGCGCCCCAGCCGTAGCGGTAGCCCGCGTAGAGCACGAACACCGCCGAGAAGAGGTGGTGCGCGAAGTGCAGCAGGAAGTTCACGCCCGCGAGGCCGGTGAGTTCCGGGTGGGAGCGCAGCAGCGTGAGCGCACCGAAGGGGTTGGCGCGCTTCCAGCTGAAGGCCATGCGCTTCTCGGGCGGCAGCGATTCGGGCAGCACGAAGAGCCCGTAGAGAAAGGTGATCGCGCCCAGCGCCGCCGCCGCCCAGAAGGGCGCACGCGGCGACCATTCGCCGAGCAGGCCGCCCAGCAGCGGCCCCGCGACGAAGCCGCCGCTGAACGCCGCGCCCACGAGCCCGTAGACCCGCGCGCGTTTCTCGGGCGGCGTGATGTCGGCGAGGTAGGCAAACGCGGTGGTGAAGCTCGAGGTCGTGATGCCGGCGATCAGCCGCCCGACCGCCAGCCACCACAGGTTGGGTGCGAGCGCCATCAGCACGTAGTCGGCCGCCAGGCCGATCGACGACAGCAGCAGCACCGGCCGGCGGCCGTAGCGGTCGGACAGCGAGCCGATGATGGGCGAGGCCACGAACTGCATCAGCGCCCACAGCGCGATGAAGAGACCGTTGAGCACACCGGCCTGCGCGTTGGAGCCGGCGAACTGCTCGATGAGCTTGGGCAGCACCGGGATGATGATGCCGAGCGCCACGATGTCGAGCGCCGCGGTGACGAGGATGAAGCCGACCGCGGCCTGGCGGTGGAAGAGGTTGGCGAACATGGGCGGCGAGCATGCCACGCCATTCATGGTCCATGTCAGTCAATGTCAGCACCTCGGAACGGACCTTGCCGCGAAGGGGCATCCATTCACTGCCAAGGAGATGCCCATGCCCCACCTGCCCGACCTGGCGAGCGAATTCCGCGGCCGCACGGCACTCGTCACAGGCGCGGCCACCGGCAACGGCGAGGCCATCGCTCGCCGCCTCTTCGCCGGTGGCGCGAGCCTCGTGGTCTGCGGCCACGACCTGCAAGGGCTGCAAGTGCTGCTGCGCGAGCTCGACCCGCACGGCGAGCGCAGCCGCGCCGTCGAGGCCGACGTGCGTGACCCGCAGGCCATGGCGCGTGCCGTGTCGGTGGCGGTGCGCGATTTCGGCGGGCTGCAACTCGCCGTCAACAACGCCGGCGTGACCGGCCCCGCCGACACGCCCACCCACGAGCTGCCGCTGGACGCATGGCGCAGCGTGATCGACACCGACCTCACCGGCATGTTCATCTGCCTCCAGGCCGAACTGCCGGCGATGCTCGACGGCGGCCGCGGGGCGATCGTCAACCTCTCGTCGGCCAACGGCATCATCGGCGTGGCCGGCCTGTCGGCCTACACCACCGCCAAGCACGGCGTCATCGGCCTCACCCGCAGTGCCGCGCTGGAGTACGCCGATCGCGGCATCCGCATCAACTGCATCGGGCCGGGCTACGTGGGCACGCCGCGCATCCTGGAGATGCCACAGGAGGTGCTCGACCAGTTCGCCGCGATGCACCCGCTCGGCCGCCTGGCAAGCCGTGAGGAGGTGGCCGAGTTCACCGCCTTCCTGCTGTCGGACAGGGCCTCCTTCTGCACCGGCGGCTTCTACCTGGTCGACGGTGGGGCCACGGCCCGCTGAGGTCAACCGTCGACGAAGATGGCGGCATGAGCGACCGCCTGTTCCTGCGCCTGCCCGAAGACGAGCTGCACGGCCCCGAGGCCGGGCCGATGCCGCAGGCGAGCCTGCAGCCGGTCGTGCTGCACGCGGCGCTGCGGGGCCATGTGGCCGACATGCTGCTGTACCACGAGACCGTGCCCCGCGATGCCGAGCTGATCGAGCGTGTGGTGCCCGACGGGCACCTGCGGCTCGTCTTCAATTTCGGTGACGCTCCCTCGACCGCCGAGGCGCCCGGGCTCGTGGCCGGCGTGATCGGCCCCAGCGCGGCGCCCTCGCTCGTGCGCTTGCGCGGGCGCATGCACGCGTTCTCGCTCACGCTTCGGCCCGGTGCGGCCACCGCACTGCTGGGCGTGCCGGCGGGCGAGTTCAACGGTGCGGCGGTGCCGCTCGACGCGATATGGGGCCGCGAAGGCGCGGACCTGCAGGCGACACTGGCCGACGAGCGCAGCGACGCCGGCCGCGCCCGGGTGCTGCAGCGCCATCTGCTGCGCCGGGTGCAAGGGCTGCGCCGCGAATCGCCGGCGCGACAGGTCGACGAGGCCCTGCGCCTGCTCGCCCGCACCGACGCCCCCACTTCCATGGCCGACATCGCCGGGCGGCTGGGCTGCGGCGAGCGCCGGCTGCAGCAGCTCTTCCATGCCCATGTCGGCCTGCCACCGCGCACCTGGCGCCGGCTGTTGCGATTGCAGGTCTGCCTGCGCCGCTTGCGCGAGGTCGAGGGCGGTCCACCGGACTGGGCCGGCCTGGCCGCTGATTGCGGCTTCTACGACCAGCCGCACCTCGCCAACGAATTCCGGGCCTTGTGCGGCCTGAGCCCGACCGACTACTGGTGCAGCACGATTGCGGGTTCTTCCAAGACACCGGCCTGAGCAGCGGCCAAGATGGCGGCTCACCGATTGAAGGAGACCGCCATGCCCGACACCCCACGCCCCCTGCAAGGCCACGTCGCCGTGGTCACCGGCGCCAGCCGTGGCGCCGGCCGCGGCATCGCGCTCGAGCTGGGCGCCGCCGGTGCCACTGTCTACGTCACCGGCCGCAGCACGCGCACGCAAGCCGCCCGCGGCTACGAGCAGATCCTCGCGCTGTCGAAGCTCGACACGCTGCCGGGCCACATCGACGACACCGCCGACGAGGTCACGCGCCTCGGCGGCCACGGCATCGCGGTGCGCTGCGACCACACGCGCGAAGACGAGGTGCGCTCGCTCTTCGAGCGCGTCGCGCGCGAGCAGCAGGGCCGGCTCAACCTGCTGGTCAACAACGCCTGGGGCGGGCACGAGACCTTCGACGGCGTGTTCGATGCGCCCTTCTGGGAACGCCCGCTCACGCACTGGGATTCGATGATGGACCGCGGCGTGCGCAACCACCTCGTGGCCAGCCGCTTTGCGGCGCCGCTCTTCCTGAAGCAGCAGCGCGGGCTGATCGTCACCACCACCTATTGGGACCGCGGGCACTACCTCAAGGGCAACCTCTACTACGACCTTGCGAAGTCGGCGATGGTGCGGCTCGCTTTCAGCATGGCCGAGGAACTGAAACTCCATGGCGTGGCGTCGGTGGCGCTCTCGCCGGGCTGGATGCGCACCGAGTTCGTGTTGCTCGGCCACCAGACCGACGAGGCGCACTGGCAGGAACGGCCCGCGCTCGCCCGCACGGAGTCGCCGCGCTACCTCGGCCGCGCCGTGGCCGCGCTCGCCGCCGACGCGCAGGTGATGCGCCACACCGGCGAGCTCCTGCGCGTGGGTGACCTCGCCCGCAGCTACGGCTTCACCGACATCGACGGCCGGCAGCCCGAGCCCTTCGAGCTCTGAGCCGCCTCCAGCTCGCCGTCAGCACAGGGTGAGCGCATTGCCCTCGGCATTCACCATGAACCAGCGGTAGCCATAGGCCGGCAGTTCGATGTCGTAGCTGCCGTCGTCGCGCAACCCGTCGCGCCGGCCGACGAGGATGTCGTGCACGCAGGCACCTTCGACACCGCTGTTGAGCACCGGCAGGCGCAGCTTGAGGCGCCGGCCGCTGAAGTTGTGCACGGCGATGACCGCCGTGTTCTCGTGCACGCAACGGTGGACCAGCACCTCGCGCTCGCCGGTGTCGACGAACACGCAGTCGCCCAGGCCGAAGGCCGGGCACTCCTTGCGCCGGCGCAGCATGCGCTCCAGCCAGTTGAGCAGCGAGTCGGGGTCGTGGCGCTGCTGCTCCACGTTGACGTTGGCAAACCCGTACTCGCCTTCCTCGATGACCGGCAGGGCCAGGGCCTCGGGCGGCGCCGCCGAGAAACCGGCGTTGGGCTGCGCGCTCCACTGCATCGGCGTGCGCACGGCTTCGCGGTGCGGCAGGCTCAGGTCGTCGCCCATGCCGATCTCGTCGCCGTAGCGAAGCACCGGCGAGCCGGGCAGCGTGAGCAGGAGGCTGTGCACGAGCTCGAGCCGGCGACGGTCGTTGCCCAGCATGGGCGCAAGGCGCCGCCGCACGCCGCGGTCGTAGAGCTGCATGTCGGGTTCGGGGCCGAAGGCGCGAAACACCTCCTCGCGCTGCGCCTCGGTGAGGCGGCCGAAGTCGGCCTCGTCGTGGCTGCGCAGGAAGTTGTTCCACTGGCAGTTGTCGGGCAGCGGCGGCAGCTGCTCCCAGGCGTCCCGCACCGGCGTCGCGTCTTCGCGGGCGAGCGCGAGGAAGAGGTGCTGGTTGAGCCAGAAGTTGAACGACATGTGGATCTTGTCGCCATCGCCGAAGTAGTCGGGCACGTCTTCGGGCGGCAGGTTGGCCTCGGCCATCAGGCACACGTCGCCGCACAACGTCTGCACGTGGTGGCGCAGCTCGCGCAGGTAGTCGTGCGGGTCGGCCTGGCCTTCGGCCGGCAGGTTCTTCAGCTCGATGAGGAAGGGCAAGGCATCGATGCGGAACCCCGTCACGCCGAGCTGGAGCCAGTAGCCGGTGATCTTCTCGATCTCGCGACGCACCGCCGGGTTGGCGATGTTGAGCTCGGCCTGGTGGTCGTAGAAGCGGTGGAAGTAGTAGGCCTTGGCCTCGCGGTCCCAGGTCCAGGTGGTGGTCTGCTCGCCGGGGAAGACGGTGCCCTCGGCCGCATCGGCCGGCTTCGTCTCCGACCAGACGTAGTAGTCGCGGTAGGGCGAGTGCGGGTCGCGCCGCGCCGCCTGGAACCACGGGTGGTCGATCGAGGTGTGGTTGACGACGAGGTCGATCATCACGCGCAGGCCCTTGTCGCGCGCGCTGCGCGAGAACTCGACGAAGTCGCCCAGCGTGCCGAAGCGCGGGTCGACGTTGTAGTAGTCGGTGATGTCGTAGCCGTTGTCGCGCATGGGCGACGGAAAGAACGGCTGCAGCCACACGCAGTCGACGTTGAGGCCGGCGAGGTACTGCAGCTTGTTCCTGAGCCCGACGAAATCGCCGATGCCGTCGCCATTGCCGTCGGCGAAGGTCTTGACGTCCAGGCAGTAGATCAGCGCGTTCTTGTACCAGTGCTCGGCCATGCGCGGGCTCCTCGCGTTGTGTGCTGCGCGAAAGCGGCAAGGCACATGCCGCGGCTTCGGGCCACCCGCACGGAACGGCGCTTGCCGATGGGCACCATGACCCGCATCAGCTACCACGTCTCACACGAGCAGCATTCGCCCAGGGATCTGCTGCACTACGTCCAGCTCGCCGAGGGCGCCGGCTTCGACGCGGCCTTCAGCTCCGACCACCTGCAGCCCTGGGGGCCGGCGCAGGGGCACTCGGGCTTCACCTGGTCATGGCTGGGCGCGGCGCTGCAGGCGACGCAGCGGCTGCACTTCTCGGCCATCACCGTGCCCGGCGGCTGGCGTTACCACCCGGTGGTGCTGGCGCAGGCCATCTCCACACTGGCGGTGATGTACCCGGGCCGCGTGCCCTGGGTCGCACTCGGCAGCGGCGAGGCGCTCAACGAGGCCTGCATCGGCAGCGGCTGGCCGGCGAAACCGGAGCGGCAGCAACGCTTGCAGAAGGCGGCACTGGCGATGCGTGCGCTGATGGCGGGCGAGCGGGTGTCGCAGCCAGCGCCGGTGCCGCTCGACCACGCGCGGCTGTGGACGCGGCCCGACACACCGGTGCCGCTGGTCGGTGCGGCCACGAGCGTCGAGACGGCGCGCTGGATGGGTGGCTGGGCCGACGGGCTGCTCACCGTGGCCTCGCGTTTCGAGGACCTGCAGGCCATCGTGCAGGCCTTCCGTGACGGAGGCGGCGAGGGCAAGCCGGTGCACCTGAAGGTCGACGTGTGCTGGGCCGCGAGCGACGACGAGGCGCTGCAGGCCGCGCATTCGCAGTGGCGCTACAACGCCGCGCCCGGCGATGCCGATGAAGACGCCCGCGAGCCGGAAGACTTCGACCGCCTCACGCGCCACATCACGCCGGACGCGATGCGCGAGCACGTCTTCGTCTCGCACGAACTGGAGGCGCACGTCGAGCACCTGCGCCGCTGGGCGAGCGTGGGCGTCGACACGCTCGACATCCACCAGGTCGCCGGCGACCAGGCCGCGTTCATCCGGCGCTTCGGCGAACAGGTGCTGCCTGCGCTGCGCTTGGCGTCTGTTCGACCGGCGTGAAGCGGCCGCGGTCGAGGGGCGCCAGGCTCCCGATGAGCGCCGGCACCTGCGCGAGCAACTCGCTCGCGAGAAAGCCCACCGCGCCCAGCCGGTCGCCGGCGCGTGCGTGCACCGCCACGCCCCAGGCCGCAGCCTGCAGCAGCGGCGCGCCGCGGGCCGCGAAGCCCACCATCAGGCCGGCGAGGACATCGCCCGAGCCGGCGGTGGCAAGGCCCGGGTTGGCGTTCTCGTGCACCCAGGTCTCGCCCAGCGGGTCGGCGATCACGGTGGTCGCGCCCTTGAGCGCGACGACCGCGTTCCACCAGCGGGCCGCCTCGCGTGCGGCGCTTTCGGCATCGTCCAGCACGGCGCCTTTGTCATGGCCGGTGAGGTGGGCCATCTCGCCGGCATGCGGCGTGAGCAGCACCGGGTGACCGGCGACCGGCTCGCGCGTGGCGCCCCCCATCGCCGCGGCGTCGAGGATCGTCGGCAGCTCCGGGTGGCGCTGGCGCAGCGCCTGGGTCAGGTCGATGGCCGCCGCTTCATCCTGCATGCCGGGGCCGACCAGCACGGCGCTCGCGCGGCGAAGGGCGGTGTCGAGCTGCGACAGGCCTGAGGGGTCTAGCCCGCCGAGCGAGGTCTCGGGCAGCCCGACGACCCGCAGCTCCGGCATCGCCACCGCCACGTGCATCGCAACGGATTCGCCGGTCGCCACGAGCACCTTGCCTGCACCGGCCCGCAAGGCGGCCTGCGCGGCGAGCAGGGCGGCCCCGGGGATCTCGCGGCTGCCCGCGATCAGCACCACGCGGCCTCGCGATTCCTTGTCGCAGCCCGCGTCGATCGTCGGCAAGGGCCAGTGGCGCAGCGCGCCGGTGTCGAGCACACGGCGGCGGTTCATGGCTTGGCGGCCACCGGCACGTCGGGCTCGGCCGTGACCGGCGTGCCGTCCTGCGTCAGCGGCGAGACGAAGTTGATGAGGCGCGGCACCAGCTTGCCGATGGAGCCCTGCGCCGGGTCGTACTCATAGGCCGTCACGCCGCAGTTGGGCACGTCGGCCTGGCGGTCGATGTCGAGGATCTCTGCCTCGCTCTTGCATTCCAGCAGGTAGCGCAGGCAGTTGACGGTGACCTGGTGCGCCACCACCAGCACACGCTCACGCCGGTACTCGCGCGTCACCATCTCGATCACGCTGCGCAGACGCAGGATCACGTCGCACCAGCTCTCGCCCCCCGGCGGGCGGAAGTAGAACTTGCCGACGTGGGCGCGCTGCTCGGCGAGTTCGGGGTATTTCTGGCGGATGCCCAGCACGGTGAGGCGGTCGAGGATGCCGAACTCCTTCTCGCGCAGGCGTTCATCGCGCTCGAGGGTGATGGCGCCGCGGGCGATGCCCGCGGCGGCCAGCAGCCGCTCGGCCGTGGCCTGTGCCCGTACATACGGCGAGCACAGCACCACGCGGGGCTGCTGCGCCGGCGGCAGGGCGCCGAACCAGCGCCCGACCGCATCGGCCTGCTGCTCGCCCAGGGGCGAGAGCGGCACGTCCATGTCGCGCGCGGCGATGTCGATCAGCGTGTGCCCGGCGGCCTCCGCCCGGTCACGCGCGACGTTCCCCGCGCTCTGCCCATGCCGCACGACATAGAGCCACTGGGGCCACTTCTGCTCGGACGGCTGGGCAGTCATGCCGTCGTCAGCGTGCGGAGCCTCGACGGAACAGGTTGACGATGGCCAGGAGGATCACGGCGCCGAGCAGCGAGACCCCCAGGCCCGCGATGCTGAAGTCGTTGCTGTTGATCGTGCCCGTGCCGAGCAGCGGGGCGAGCAGGAAGCCGCCCAGGAAGGCGCCGACGATGCCGACCACCACGTTCAGGATCACGCCCTGTTGGGCGTCGGTGCGCATGATCATGCTGGCGACCCAACCGATAAGACCGCCGACGATGAGCCAGATGATGAAGTTCATGACCGTTCTCCAGTGAAGTTCAAGGTGCGGGCAAGTTACCCGGCACCTTGCAACGGCACGAGCGGAGAAGGTCGCAAACGGTCGTAGGCGGGGGCCTACGCCCCGAGGCCGGCGTCAGAAGAGGCCGCGCGCCACCTCGTAGACCGCGAGCAGCAGGCCGCTCACGATCAGGTTGGCTGCCAGGTGCCGGCCACCGGCGCCGACACGGATGCCGATGCGGGCCGACACGCACGCCCACAGCATCACGAGCAGCAGCGCACCGGCATCGGCCTTGGTCAGCTCCATGCGGGCGACATGGGCCAGGCCCACCGCGAGGACCCACAGGCCCGAGCCCATGACGGCGGCGGCCGTGAGTTCGTTGAAACCGGGCCGGCGAAGCGGCACACCGATGAATTTCATGACAGGTACGGCAAGGGAAAAACGACCCCGGAAGGTTAGCGGCTGTACCGGCGGTTACCGGGCCGAATAGCGGGCACTAGTTCCCGCTTGTCGCCCGACTGCGCGCAGTGCGGGGTCGGGTCGCCCTGCCATTTCCGCCCTCGCCTAAACCGACTGGCATGTGTCCTGCTTTGTTCTTGCATACAAGATGGCATGCACAAGGACAGGGCAGAACATGACGAGCACCGATCCCCGCACACTGGCAGAACTGCAGCAGGCCTTGCGCAACGGCACCATGACGGTGCGGCAGCTGATGTTGCGCTTCCTCAAGGAGCAATCGCAGTTCGCCAGCCCGGCCTGGATCTCGCGGCTCCACGACGAGGCCCTGCTCGCCCAGGCCGACGCGTGCGACGCCCGCCTTCTGGCCCAGGGGCCGGCGGTCTTTGACACGCAGCCTCTGCTGGGCATGCCCTTCGGCGTGAAGGACAACATCGACGTCGCCGGCCTGCTGACCACCGCCGCCTGCAAGGGCTTCGCGAGCGAGCCCGCCTCCACCCATGCAGTGGCGGTGCAGAAGCTAGTGGCGGCCGGCGCCATCCCGGTCGGCAAGACCAACCTCGACCAGTTCGCCACCGGCCTCGTCGGCACGCGCAGCCCCTACGGCGCCGTGCCCAACAGCTTCGACCCCGCACGCGTGAGCGGCGGCTCGAGCTCGGGCTCGGCCTATGTGGTCGCAACAGGGCAGGTGCCCTTCGCGCTGGGCACCGACACCGCCGGCTCCGGCCGCGTGCCCGCCGGCTTCAACAACATCGTCGGCCTGAAGCCCACGCCCGGCCGCGTGAGCACCACCGGCCTGCTGCCCGCCTGCCGCAGCATCGACTGCATCTCGGTGCTCGCCCTCACCGCCGACGACGCGGCGCTCGTGCTGTCGGTCATGGAAGGGGCCGACGCAGCCGATGCCTACAGCCGCTTCCAGCCCGGCCCGGCCAGGCTCAAGCCGCGGCTGCGGGTGGGCATCCCGGCGCGGCCGGTGTTCAACGGCGATGCCGGCTACCGCGAGTCGTTTGCCCAGGCGTGCGCGCATGTGCAGTCGCTCGGCCACGAGGTGGTGCCGCTCGACTTCTCGCCGCTGCACGCCACCGCCGAGCTGCTGTACGGCGGGCCATGGGTGGCCGAGCGCCATGCAGCGGTGGAGCGGCTGCTCGACCAGAAGCCCGAGCTCTTCGACCCCTCGGTGCGCAGCATCGTCGAGAGCGCGCGCGACTTCAGCGCCACCGACGCCTTCCGCGGCCACTACAAGCTGCGCGCCGCGCAAGCGTCGACCACGTCGTTCTGGTCGCAGGCCGACGTGCTGATGGTGCCGACCGCCCCCGCGCACCCGACGATGGCCGAGGTGGCCGCCGACCCGATCGGTGCCAACGCGCAGCTCGGCACCTACACCAACTTCGTCAACCTGCTGGGCTGGAGCGCGATCGCACTGCCCTTCGACTTCACCGCGCGCGGCCTGCCCTTCGGCGTGACCTTCATCGCGCCGGCCGGCTTCGATGCCGCCCTCGCGCAATTCGGCGCCGCGTGGCAGTCGCAGCTCAAGCTGCCGCTCGGGGCGCTCAAGCAACACACCGAGTTGCGGCCCACGCTGACCCGCGCCCCGGCCAGCACGCCCACGCTCGCCATCGCGGTCGTCGGCGCACACCTGAGCGGCCTGCCGCTCAACGGCCAACTCACCGAGCGTGGCGCCACGCTGCGCCTGGCCACCACCACCGCGCCGCAGTACCGTCTCTACGCCCTGCCCGGCACCGTGCCGCCCAAGCCGGGCCTGCAGCGCGTGGGCAGCGGCGGCGCGGCCATCGCCGTCGAGGTGTGGGACGTGCCGCTTGCCGAGATCGGCTCCTTCCTCGCCCTCATCCCGGCACCGCTCGGCCTCGGCAGCCTGACGCTCGCCGACGGCACTTCAGTGCACGGCTTCGTCTGCGAAGCGCTTGCCCTCGAAGGCGCGCGCGACATCACCGAATTCGGCGGCTGGCGGGCCTACCTCGCCTCGCTGAAGCCGGCTTCCTGACACCCGCTTTCTCACACCCATTTCCCCTGTCCCGACCTTTGCCCTCACCCACGGAGACCCCGCATGAGCACCAAGCCCTCCCTCGACACCCGCCGTCGCCGCATCGTCCAGGCGGGCGCCGCGCTCGCCCTCGGCGCGCCTGCCGTGCTGCGCGCACAGAGCGGCCCCAAGATCCGCATCGGCTACTGGCCGGTGGCCGCCGGCCTGCCCTTCTTCGCCGCCGTCGAGAAGGGCTACTTCAAGGAAGCCGGCCTCGACGTCGAGCCGCTCAAGTTCGCCGGCGCCCAGCAGGTGATGGAGGCCATGCTCTCGGGCCGCAGCGACGGCAGCTCCAACGGCACCGGCTCGGGCAACCTCGGTGTGGGCGAGATCGCCTCGCCGGGGCTCTTCAAGATCATCGCCACCAACCCGAGCAACCAGAAGTACGTGCTCGACCAGTTCCTGGTGCCGAAGGACAGCCCGATCAAGTCCCTGGCCGAACTCAAGGGCAAGAAGGTCGCCTCCGGCCCCGGCATCCAGAACCGCGTGCTCGCGATCACCGTGCTCGAGCGCGCCGGCGCCCCGGGCACTGCGGTCACCGAGCTCCCCATCGGCCAGCACGTCGCGGCGCTCGCGGCCGGCCAGGTGGACGCGGTCTACACGCTCGAGCCCACCGGCACCGTCGGCAGGCTCAACGGCACCACTCGGGTGCTCGAAGCCGGCGTGATCGCGAAGTACATCCTCGGCGACCCGCTCGCCCCGTGGCACGGCGGCTCGGCCACGCTCACCACCGAGTTCATCAAGAAGCACCCCGCGGAGACCAAGAAGTACATCGCCGCCTACGCCCGTGGCATCGAGCTCGTGCGCACCAACCCCGCCGACGCACGCCAGTACCTCAAGGGCTACACGGCCATCGAGGGCCCGCTGACCGGCGAGGTGCCCCTGGCCTCATACATGCTTTACAACGAGTTCAAGCCGAGCGACATCGCCGCGTTCCAGAAGTTCTTCGACCTCTTCACCGAGAAGGGCGTGTTCGAGAAGAAGCTGGCCGTCGAGTCGCTCATCTACAAGGGGTGATGCGCCATGGCCGCTGTTGAATCCTCCTCTTCTGCCGCGGCCGCGCCGTGGCAGGCACCGAGCACCGCGGCCCCCGCGCCGCGCAAGGCCTTCAACTGGGGCAAGCTGCTGCCGGCGGTGGGGCCGCTGGTGCTCTTCATCGTGTGGGACGTGGTGGTGCGCGCCGGGCTCATCAAGCCCATCCTGCTGCCACCGCCCCTGGCGACGCTGGAAACGCTGGTCACCGGCCTCCTGGGAGGCTCGCTGCTCGCCGACTTCCTGGTGACGGTGTGGCGCACGGTGCAGGCCTTCTGCATCGCGGCCGCCGTGGGCATGCCGCTCGGCGTGCTGCTGGGGAGCAACGAGCGCGCCTACCGCAGCCTGGAGTTCCTGATCGACTTCTTCCGCTCCACGCCGAGCTCGGCGCTGATCCCGCTGTTCCTGCTGATCTTCGGCGTGAGCGACATCAACAAGGTGGCGATCGCCGCCTTCGGTGCCTTCCTCATCGTGGTCTTCAACAGTGCCTACGGCGTGATCAACGCCCGCAAGCAGCGCGTGATGGCGGCCAAGGTGATGGGCGCGAGCCGCTGGCAGATCTTCAAGGACGTGCTGGTGTGGGAGTCGCTGCAGCCGAGCTTCGTGGGCCTGCGCTCGGCCGTCTCGATGGCGCTCGTGATCGTGATCGTGGCCGAGATGTTCATCGGCTCCGACAAGGGTCTCGGCCACCGCATCATCGACGCGCAGCAGGTGCTGAACGTGAAGACGATGTACGCGGCGATCCTCGCCGCCGGCGCGCTGGGCTATGCGCTCAACGTGCTCTTCCTGATGATCGAACGCAAGATCGTGCACTGGAGCGGAAGATGAGCGCAGTCCTCAATGGTCCCGTCTACGCCGACGTCCCGGCGCCGAAGTTCGAGCCCGGCCCGGCCGGCACGCACATCACCATCCGCGGCCTGACGAAATACTTCGCCGGCTGGCCGCTCTACGAGAACTTCGACCTCGACATCCCCAAGGGCAAGATCGTCTCGGTCTTCGGCCCCAACGGGTGCGGCAAGAGCACGCTGATCAACATGATCGCGGGGCTGATCCCGATCGACAGCGGTCAGATCCTCTTCGACGGCAAGACCCTGCAAGACACGAAGATCGGCTACGTCTTCCAGAACTACCGCGAGGCGATGTTCCCGTGGATGCGCACCATCGACAACATCGCCTACCCGCTCAAGCTGGAAGGCAGGTCGAAGGTGGAAGTCGACCGGCGCATGGAAGAACTCGTCGCCTCCTTCGACGTCAAGTTCGACCTCAAGCGCTACCCGTACGAGCTCTCCGGCGGCCAGCAGCAGACGGCCTCGATCATGCGGGCACTCGCGCCCAATCCCGAGGTGCTCTTCCTCGACGAGCCCTTCTCCGCGCTCGACTTCGAGATGACCCTCTTCATCCGCGAGAAGCTGCAGGAGGTCTTCATCCAGACCGGCACGACGATGCTGCTCGTCTCGCATGACCTCGAAGAGGCGGTGTACCTCGCCGACCAGGTGCTGCTGCTCACCAAGCGCCCCACCAAGGTGGCAGAGATCTTGCACTACGGTGACGCGCGGCCCCGAACGGTGGCCACGCTCTCCGAGCCGAGCTTCGTGGCGACCAAGAAGCAGAGCCTGGAGATCTTCCAGCGCGAGGTGAGACGTTGACGACCACGACACAGGAAGACATCGAACGCTACGTGCGCAGTGCGGCCCAGATGGCCTCGCTGCCACTCGACGACGCGCAGGTGCAGCGCGTCGCCGTGCACCTCGCGCGCACCAAGGCCCTGGCCGACAGCCTGCTCGCCGTGCCCCTGCCCGAGGAGACCGAGCCGGCCGAGGTGTATCGCCCTGCCCCCTTTCCCCCGGGCAGCGAATGAGTTTCGCGAGGAGCCACGACATGACCCCCGGCCTTTCCATCGTTCGCGCGGTCCACGCTGGCGAGATGCAGGCCGAAGAAGCGCTCGAGCACTGCATCGCGCGCATCGAGGTCACCGACCCCAAGGTCAATGCCTTCACCGACGGCAGCTTCGAGCGCGCCGTGCGCGAGGCCCGCGCCATCGACCAGCTGCGCCTCAAGGGCAAGCCGCTGCCGCCGCTGGCCGGCATGCCCTACGCCGTGAAGAACCTCTTCGACGTGGAGGGCATGGTCACGCGCGCCGGCAGCAAGGTGCGCAACGGCGCCCCGCCCGCGCATGAAGACGCCGAGCTCGTGAAGCGCATGCGCAACGCCGGTGCGGTGCTGGTCGGTGCGCTCAACATGGACGAGTTCGCCTACGGCTTCACCACCGAGAACTCGCACTACGGCCCCTGCCGCAACCCACGCCGGCTGGAGCACATCGCCGGCGGCTCCTCCGGCGGTTGTGGCGCGGCGGTGGCCGCGGGCCAGGTGCCGGTGACGCTCGGCTCCGACACGAATGGCTCCATCCGCGTGCCCTCGTCGCTGTGCGGCGTGTGGGGCCTGAAGCCGACCTTCGGCCGGCTCTCGCGCCGCGGCAGCTTCCCCTTTGTCGCAAGCCTCGACCACCTCGGGCCTTTCGCGCGCAACGTGGAAGACCTTGCCGCCACCTACGACGCGTTGCAGGGCCCCGACCCCGACGACCCCGGCTGCCACGCCACCCGCATCCAGCCCACCGCCTGGCAGATCGGCGCCAGCCTCTCCGGCCTGCGCATCGGCGTGCTCGGCGGCTACTTCGAAGACAACGCGAGCCCCACCGCACGCAAGGCCGTCGCGATTGCCACCGAGGTGCTCAAGGCCACGCCCGGCGTGACCTGGCCCGATGCAGCGCTCGCACGCGCCGCCGCCTTCATCACCACCGCGAGCGAAGGCGGCTCGCTGCACCTGCCGCTGCTGCGCGAGCGCGCGGCCGACTTCGAGCCGCTGTCGGTCGACCGTTTCATCTCGGGCGCGCTGCAGCCGGCCGACTGGTACGTGCGCGCGCAGCGCTTCCGCCGCGTCTACCGCGACAAGGTGCTGGCGCTCTTCAACGAGTGGGACGTGCTCATCGCCCCCGCCACGCCGGTGCAGGCCACGCCCGTCGGCGCCGAGACCTTCGACCTCAACGGCCAGCAGGTGCCGGCCCGCCCTTCGATGGGCCTGCTCACGCAGCCGATCTCCTTTGCCGGTTGCCCGGTGGTCGCCGCACCGCTGTGGCCCGAGGGCCGCCACGCCTTGCCGCTCGGCGTGCAGGTCATTGCCGCGCCGTGGCGCGAAGACCTCGCCTTGCGCGTGGGCCGTGCCCTCGAAGCCAGCGGTGCCGCCTGCTCCCCCATCGCGGGCATCTGACCCTCCACATGGACATCAACAAGCCCGAGGTCGTCGCCGAGGTCACCGCCGCGTTCCACCGCTACGAAGACGCGCTGGTGAACAACAAGGTC
This sequence comes from Piscinibacter sp. HJYY11, assembly GCF_016735515.1. Classification (NCBI taxonomy): domain Bacteria; kingdom Pseudomonadati; phylum Pseudomonadota; class Betaproteobacteria; order Burkholderiales; family Sphaerotilaceae; genus Piscinibacter; species Piscinibacter sp. HJYY11. The sequence goes on from NZ_JAERQZ010000001.1 coordinate 2,149,128, forward strand.
GAGGTGCTGGACGAGTTGTTCTGGAACAGCCCGCACACCCTGCGCTACGGCGCGACCGAAAACCTCTACGGCTACGACGAGATCGCGGCCTTCCGCGCCTCTCGGCCTTCCACCGGCCTGGCCCGCACGCTGCTGCGCACCGTCATCACCACCTACGGCGACAGCTTCGCCACCGCCAACGTCGAGTTCCAGCGCACCGGCGCCGCCAGGCCCGGCCGGCAAAGCCAGACCTGGATGAAGACCCCCGACGGCTGGCGCGTGGTATCCGCGCATGTAAGCTTGTTGGGATGAAAGCCCCGGCCACCCAGACCACCGCCGCAAGCGCCAAGGAGCCGCCGGCCAACCCGCGCGACCTCACGCGCTCCGAGATTGCCTACCGTCGCCTCAAGGCCGCCATCTTCGACTTCGTGCTGCTGCCCGGCGACGGCTTCACCGAGAGCGACATGGCCGAGCGCCTGGGCATGTCGCGCACGCCGGTGCGCGAGGCGCTGTTCCGGCTGGAGCTGGAAGGCTATGTGAAGGTGGCCTTCCGCAGCGGCTGGAGCGTGGCGCCCTTCGACTTCCGCAAGCTCGAGGAGCTGTACGACCTGCGCGTGATGCTCGAATGCGCCGCCGTCGACCGACTTTGCACGCAAGACCCCATGCCCGACCTCGGCCTGCTCAAGGCCACCTGGCTCGTGGCGGAGAAAGAGCGCAAGACCGAGACCGCCGAGGTGGCCGCGCTCGACGAGGCCTTCCACGCCACGCTGGTGAGCGCCGCCGGCAACCTGCAGATGACGCGCGTGCACGCCGAGGTGACCGACGGCATCCGCATCGTGCGCCGGCTCGATTTCACGCAGCCGCCGCGCATTGCGGCCACCTACGATGAGCACGCGAAGATCCTGCGCGCCATCCTCGCGCGGCGGGCCGACCCGGCCAAGCTGATGCTGCGCACCCACATCGAGGCCAGCAAGGCCGAAGTGCGCAAGATCACCATCCACAAGCTGCACAGCGCCCGCCCTGCGAGCACCGATCTGTAGCGGGCCCAGCCCCTCGCGAAGCGAGCGGGTTCTTGTGTGAAATTCGTCGCGCTTTTTCGACCCCTCCGGGCCGTGACCCCTGTGCTTCTGACAGGTCAAAGTGCGCAACAGTGCCGCTATGCTTGCGAGCCCTGCGGGTCCGCCTCTCCACAAGAACCATGTCCGTCGTCTGGAAATCCGCTCTCGGCCTCTTCGGCGTGCTGCTCGGCACCTGGCTCAGCCCTGCCGCGGCCGCCAACCTGGCCACGGCCACGATCGTCGCCGGTGAAGCCCAGCTCGTGCGCGACGCCACCCGCCATGCCCTGGCCGAAGGCGTGCGCCTCGCCAAGGACGACATCGTCGAGACCACCGCCAAGACGCTCTTCGTGCGCCTGGAGTTCACCGACGGCCTGATCGTCGACCTCGGCCCCGAATCGCGCGCACTGCTCTCGCCCAGATTCAGCGGCGAGCGCGCCAGGCAGGCCTCGCGCTTGCACCTGCTGCGCGGCACCGCCAAGCTCACCGTGCCCAAGCCGCTCACGCCCGCGGCCGCGAGCTTCACCGCGCCCGGCCTCGACGTGACCGGCGTTGCCCGCAGCGCCGTCTTTGCGGTGCAGGGCCCCGAGCTGCAGGTCTTTGCCGAGTCGGGCGAGGTCACGCTGCAGGAGCGCCGCGCCGGCAAGGTGACGGCCAAGGCCACGGTCAAGAACAGCGAGTTCTACAGCCGCGGAGCCGACGGCAAGGCCACCAGCGCCCCGCGCCCGAGCGGCGCCTTCATCCAGAAGCTGCCGCGCGCCTTCATGGACAGCCTGCCCTCGCGCGCCGCCACCTTCGCCAGCCGCGACGTGGCGCCCAAGCCGCTCGCCGACATCGGCTACGCCGAGGCCGAGCCATGGATCGATGCCGAAGGCCTGCGCGCCTACTTCGTCACCCGCTGGAAGCCGCTGGCGCAGAACCCGGCCTTCCGCGAGGGCCTGGTCGCCAACATGGCCAACCACCCCGAGTGGGACCGCATCCTCTTCCCCGAGAAGTACCTGCCCAAGCCCGCCCCGGCAAGCGCCCCCTCGTACGGCAAATGAGCCGGCTGCATCCGCCACCGGCCCGCTCCACGTAAGTCGCACTGAACACCGATCCATCGAAAGACGCCCATGAAGCTGCTCGTCAAGTTCAACCTCGTGTTCCTGCTCGTGTTCGCGCTGGGGCTCGGGGCCTCGGGCACCATCGCCCGCAAGCTGCTGCAGCAGGGTGCACAAGACGAAGTGCTCGACCGCGCCCGCCTGCTGATGGAAAGCGCCATGGCCGTCAGCACCTACACCGCCACCCAGGTCGCGCCGCTCCTGCAGACGCAGATGACCTACACCTTCCTGCCGCAGTCGGTGCCGGCGTATTCGTCGTCGGAAGTGCTCAACGCGCTGCGCAAGAACCACCCCGAATACGCGTACAAGCCGGCGATGCTCAACCCCACCAATCCGCGCGACCGCGCGCAGGACTGGGAAGAAGACGTGATCTCGCGCTTCAAGCAGTCTCCCGACGAGAAGGAATTCATCGGCCAGCGCGACACGCCTTCCGGCCTCGTGACCTACATCGCGCGCCCGATCAAGATCACCAACCCCGACTGCCTGCGCTGCCACAGCACGGTGGAAGCCGCGCCCAAGCCTCTGGTGGAGAAGTACGGCCCGGCCAACGGCTTCGGCTGGACGCTCAACGAAGTGCTGGGCGCGCAGGTGGTGTCGGTGCCGATGTCGGTGCCGCTGGAGCGCGCCGAGCGCAACTTCAAGGTGGTGATGGGCTTGCTCACCGGCGTCTTCCTGCTGATCGGCCTGGCGCTCAACCTGATGCTGTGGCAGCTGGTGATCCGGCCGGTGAGCAAGCTGTCGCAGCTGTCCGACCGGGTGAGCCTGGGCGAGCTCGACGCGCCCGAGTTCAACGTGAAGTCGAAGGACGAGATCGGCACTTTGGCGCAATCGTTCACGCGCATGCGCAAGAGCATGGTCCATGCGATGAAGATGCTCGATTCCTGACGCCAGAATCGGTGAGATGACCCACCCGGCGCAACTTGGCAAATATCCGATCACGGGTGTGCTCGGAAAAGGCGCCATGGGCGTGGTCTACAAGGCCTTCGACCCGGTCATCAACCGCCCCGTCGCGATCAAGACCATCCACAAGGCGCTGATCGGGCAGGACCTCTCCGGCTCGTCGACCACCGCCCGCTTCAAGAACGAGGCCCGCGCGGTGGGGCGCATGTCGCACCCCGGCATCGTGGCGATCTACGAGTACGGCGAAGACGCCGAGACCGCCTACATCGCGATGGAGTACGTGGAGGGCCGCACGCTCTCGCAGATCCTCCACGGCACGCCGCAGCCGCCCGAGTGCGACGTGCTGACCATCATGGACCAGCTGCTGGCCGCGCTCGACTGCGCGCACAAGCACGGCGTCTGGCACCGTGACATCAAGCCCGCCAACCTGCTGGTCACCAACGCCGGCCAGCTCAAGGTCACCGATTTCGGCATCGCGCGCATCGAGTCGGTGGTGCTGACGCAGATCACCTCCACCATCGGCACGCCCGGCTACATGGCGCCCGAGCAGTACATCGGCGAGAACGTCGACCACCGCATCGACATCTTTGCCGCCGGCGCCATCCTCTACGGCATGCTGGTCGGCCACCCGCCCTTCCAGGGCTCGGCCGAATCGGTCATGTACAAGGTGGTCAACGAGCACCCCGTGCCGCCGAGCAAGGTGCCCGACTCGGGCCGCCCGGCGTTCTACGACCCCATCATCGCCAAGGCCCTGGCCAAGAAGCCGGCCGACCGCTACCAGAGCGTGGCCGAGTTCCGCGCCGCACTCGCCAAGCGCGACCTCTCGGCCGAGCCCGACACCGGCGAGACCACCGTGATCGTGGTGCGTGAAGACTCCCCGCCCGCCCCGCCCGTGGGCGTGCTCGAGCCGCCGAGCGGCGTGCCGCGCTCCATGCCGACCAGCATCCCCGGCTGGGACCCGGCGACGCTGCACCAGGTGGAGCTGGCACTGGCCTCCTTCGTCGGCCCGATGGCCAAGGTGATGGTGCGCAAGGCGGCGCGCGATTTCCACGACATCAACGGCCTGAAGACCACCCTGTGCGACCAGCTCGGCAACGAGCAGGACCGGCAGCGCTTCATGGCGAAGTTCGACGCCGTCACCTCGCCCGGCCGGGTGGGCCATGCGAGCGGCGGCTCGAAGGTCACCGCCGCCACCACGCGCGCCCCGTCGCCAGCCACACAGCCCGGCAGCGGCGGCGTGGCGCTCGGCACCGCCATCACGGCCGACACGCTGGCCCACGCCACGCGCGTGCTCACGAGCAGCATCGGCCCGATCGCGAGCATCGTCGTCAAGAAGAGCGTCGCGAAGGCTCAGACCCAGGAGCAGCTCTTCGTGCTGCTCGGCGAGCAGGTCAGCGCCGGGCCCGAGCGCGACAAGCTGCTCGCCGCATTGCGCAAGCCGGCGCGCTGAGGCGCCGCGGCTGTCACGCCGCCGTCATCAAGGATGGCCCGGTCGGGCCCTAAGATGCCGCGCTTTTTGCGCGCACGCTTTCCCGCTTCCCCATGACTTCCCGATTCCTGCTGACAGGCGTGCTGCTGCTCGCGCACGCCATCGCGGCCCAGGCCGCCGACATCCGCGGCGCTGGCGCCACCTTCCCCTCCGACGTCTACAAGAGCTGGGCCGCCGCCTACGGCCAGGAGCGCGGCGTGCGCGTGAGCTACCAGCCCACCGGCTCGGGTGACGGCATCAAGCGCATCGTGGCGCGCGAGGTCGACTTCGGCGGCACCGACAGCCCGCTCAAGCCGGCCGAACTCGACAAGCAGCGGCTGCTGCAGTTCCCCATCGCGGTGGGCGGCATCGTGCCGGTGGTCCACCTGCGCGGCGTCGGCGCCAACACGCTGCGCCTGAGCGGGGAGGTGCTGGCCGAGATCATGGGCGGCGCCATCACGCACTGGAACGACAAGCGCATCGCCGCACTCAACGCCGAGCACGTGCTTCCCGCCACGCCCATCGTGCGCGTGGTGCGCGCCGATCGATCGGGCTCGACCGATGCCTACACCCGCTACCTGTCGCTCATGTCGGCGAGCTGGAAGGCGACCGTCGGCCACGGCCAGGCGGTGAAGTGGCCCGGCGCACCCGTCACGGCCGAGGGCAACGACGGCATCGTGAAGGCCCTCATGGCCACGCCAGGCGCGATCGGCTACGTGTCGTACGACCGCGTGCTGCAGCACAAGCTCGCCGCGGTGAAGCTCGTCAACCGCGCCGGCAACACCGTCTCCGCCGGCGAAGACGGCTTCAAGTGGGCGGTGCGTGCGTCGGACCTCAACACCAAGGGCGACGAGACCGCGTCGCTGCTCGACCAGCCCGGCCCCTTGAGCTGGCCCATCACGGTCACGACCTACGTGCTGGTCGACGCCGCGCCGCGCTCGTCGGCCTCGGCGCGCGAGTCGCTGCAGTTCCTCTACTGGGCCTTCATGAAGGGCGACTCGCTGCTGCGCTCGACCGGCTTCACGCCGCTGCCGGCCACGGTGCAGGCGCGGCTGGTGCCTCGCTTCCAGAGCATCCGCCCGCAGGACGGTCAGCCGCTGAGCTTCCAGGCCTACTGAACGCCCCTCCTCCATAGCGCGGAACATGGCTTGCCGCGAGAGGCCACCGTGGCTCCTGCGGAGGCTTTCATGGCCCTTCGTTCCCGCTCCTTCGTGCGCACGCTCGCGCGTGCCCTGCTTCCGGTGCTGCTGGGGGTGCATGCCGCCCTCGCCCAGGCGGTGCTCATCACCTTCGACGACCTGCCGCCACCCGATCCCGAAGGCGGGCTCGCCGGCACCCCGGTCACCAACGAGTACGCGCCGCTCGGCCTCCTCGTCAACGAGGGCTACCTGGCCGGCTCGGGCGTGCCCGGCACCGACCAGTCGCTCTACGGTGCGCCTTACCTGAGCCTCAGCTTCATCGGCGGCACCTTGCCGACCTACGTGAGCCTCTACGTCAGCGCACCCAACCGGGACCGGGTGTTCGTCGACGCCGCCGGCCCGGGCGGCTGGGCCCGCACGGTCGTCACCGATGGCGCGGGATGGCCCACGTCGACACCGTACCGGCCCAACCAGTACGTGTCGTTCCACTCCGAGACCGGCATCTCCAACCTCGACCTGAGCGCGTTCTACTTCCTGCGCACCGGGCCGGTGATCGACGACCTGTACTTCGGCAACGTGGCCCCGGTGCCCGAGCCGGCCTCGCTGGCGCTCGGCGCGGCGGGCGTGCTCACGCTGTGGGCCGTGCGGCGGCGCCGCGCCCGGCCGGACCCAGGCGCCTAGCGTCAGGCACCTTCGAACAGCGCCTTCACGCCGTGCGGCGCGCTGCGCCAGTACTGCGGCGGCGCGTTCACCTTGGCGCCCAGGGCCGCGGCGGCATGCCACGGCCAGCGGGGGTTGTAGAGCATGGCGCGTGCGAGCGCCACCGCATCGGCCTGCCCTTGCGCGAGGATGGCCTCGGCCTGCGCAGGCTCGGTGATCAGGCCCACCGCCATGGTGGGCATGCCCACCTCTTCTTTCAGGCGCTGCGCGAGCGGCACCTGGTAGCCCGGGCCGAGCGGGATCGCCTGCTTCGCCGACAGGCCACCGCTGCTCACGTCGATGGCCGCGCAGCCGCGGGCCTTCAGCGCCTTCGCGTAGGCGATGGTTTCCTCGACCGACCAGCCGCCCTCGACCCAGTCGGTGGCCGACACACGCACCCACACCGGCTTGTCGGCCGGGAAGGCGGCGCGTACCGCGTCGAACACTTCCAGCGGAAAGCGCATGCGGTTCTCCAGGCTGCCGCCATAAGCATCGGTGCGATGGTTGGACAAGGGCGAGAGGAACTGGTGCAGCAGGTAGCCGTGTGCCGAGTGCACCTCCACACCATCGAGCCCCAGGCGGGCCGCGCGGCGGGCGGCTTCGGCGAAGTCTTCGCGGATGCGCGCCATCTCGTCCAGGCTGAGGGCCTGGGGCGCGTCGTAGTGCTCGAGGAAGGGCAGCGGCGATGGCGCCACCGTCTTCCAGCCCTCGGGTTGGCCCGGGGCGATCTGGGCGCCGCCTTTCCACGGCGCGAGGGTCGAGGCCTTGCGCCCGGCATGCGCGAGCTGGATGGCGATCGGCATCGCCGAATGCTGGCGCACCGCCGCGAGCACACGGCGCAAGGCCGCCTCGTTCGCATCGGAGTACAGGCCGAGGTCCTGCGGCGAGATGCGGCCTTCGGGCGACACCGCCGTCGCCTCCAGGATCAGGAGGCCGGCGCCGGACAGCGCGAGCTGCCCGAGGTGAATCGTGTGCCAGTCGGTGGCGCTGCTCTCGACGGCAGAGTACTGGCACATCGGCGCGATGACGATGCGGTTGGGCAGGCGCAGGTTGCCGATCTGCCAGGGCTGGAACAGGTGAGGAGTGGGCGTGGACATGAGGGTGAACGGGACAGGTGAACGACAGGTCAGGTGACGGATTGGGCCATCGAACGGGTGGGCCTTGGGGAACGGGGGCCTCTCACGGCGCGGGCAGCAGGGCGTCGAGGTCAAGCGCCGCGGCCATGGCGCGGTAGCCGGCATCGTTGGGGTGCAGGTGGTCGCCCGAATCGAAGGCCGGGTTCAAGCGTGAGGGGTGCGCCGGGTCGCGCAGCACGCGGTCCATGTCGACGACGGCGTCGAAGCTGCCGCTGTCGCGGATCCACCGGTTCACCGCCTGGCGCAGGCGCTCCTTCTCGGGGCTGTGGTGGCCTTCGAGCGGCGTGCCCTGCAACGCGCGCTCGAAGGGCGGCAGCGTGGCCGCGACCACGCGCACGTGGTGGGCACGGGCCAGCTCGGCAAGCGCGCGGTAGCCCTGGGTGAAGGCCTCGACGGTCATCGCCGCTTCGCGCGGCGCGAAGGGGCCGCCGGGCCAGCCGATGTCGTTGGTGCCCAGCAGCACGATCACCGTGCGCACGCCGGGGCGCGACAGCACGTCGCGGCCGATGCGCGCGAGCGCGCTGCGGCCCATGCCGTCGCTGAGCAGGCGCGCACCGGAGATGCCGGCGTTCAGCACCGCCACGCCGCGCGGTGCGAGCCGCTCGGCCAGGGCATCGGGCCAGCGCGTGTCGGCATCGGGCGAGGCGCCGTTGCCATCGGTGATCGAGTCGCCCAGCGCCACCACCGCCACCGGCGGCTGCGGGCCATCGACCATCACGCCGGTGAGGAACACACGGGTGCTCAGCGTGGCGGCATCACGCGCCAGCACCGCCGCCGACGTGTGGTCGCCGTCCACGAGATAGGCGGTCTGCCGGGCATCGAAATGGAAGCCGGCCGGCGCGGTGGGCTGCGGCAGGTAGATCGACACCGCCACGCGGCTGAGCGCTGGCAGGGCGAGGTCGACGGGGTCGCTCACCATGCGCGCGCCAGGCGGAATGCGCACGCTGGCCTGGCCGCCGAAGCGCAGCGCCCGGTCGCTGCCGGCCACCACCGCCGAGCCCTCCGCATGGCGCGCCACATGGGCCGCACCGATGACGAGGGGCGCCTGGCCTTCATCGTTGCTGAGCACGACGCGCACACGCGAGCCGCCGACGCTCACACGCGCCACCTGGCGCAGCGTCTGCTTTTCGAAGCGCACGGGCACGCCGAGCGGCAGCACGAAATCGGCCGACCACAACGGCTGCGGGCTGGCCATCCAGCTGTCGCGCCAGAAGGTGGGGGCTTGCGCCAAGGTGCTTGCACTGGCGGCGAGGACGATGAGGCCGGTCAGCACGCGGCGGCGGGTAATGGTCAGGATGGAAGTCATGGCACCACTGTCTCGAATTCCAATCGAGATGAGAAGACGCCAGAATGGCATCCGCCCCATTCCAGAATCGAATGACATGGACACGCTCCGCGCACTCTCCGCTTTCGTGCACAGCGTCGAACTCGGCAGCCTCTCGAGTGCCGCCCGTGCGCTCGACACGACGCAGCCGACGGTCAGCAAGCTCGTCGCCGGCCTCGAGCGTTCGCTCGGCGTGCGCCTGTTGCGCCGCAGTGCCACCCACCTCACGCTGACCGACGAGGGCCAGCGCTTCCACGAGCGTGCGCGGCGCATGCTGGAGGAGTACGACGAGGCCGTGGCCGACGCGCGGGCACAATCGCAGACGCCGCGCGGCCTGCTGCGCGTGAGTGCGCCGGCCGCGCTCGGTCAGGCCAAGCTCAACGGCTGGATGCTGGAGTTCCTGGCACGGCACCCCGACATCGAGATGGACCTGCTGCTCGAAGACCGTTTCGTCGACCTGCTGGAAGAGCGCATCGATGTGTCGCTGCGGCTGAGCGGACCGCTGCCGCCTCACCTCGTGGCGCGTGCGGTCGGCCGCTGGCCACGGCTGCTCGTGGCCTCACCCGACTACCTGGCCACGCATGGGAGGCCGCGCAAGCCCAGCGACCTCGCCGCGCACCACTACCTGCGCTATGCGAGCGGCGGTGACGACGCCCTGGTGCTCGACGGCCCCGACGGGCCGGTGCGGGTCGAGCTCACCAGCCGCTACCGCGTGAGCAACGCGATGGCCCTGCTCGAGAGCGTGCACCAAGGCGCCGGCATTGCCCTTGCGCCCTCGTGGAGCGTGGCCGAGGCCTTGCAGCGCGGCGAGCTGGTGCGGGTGCTGCCGCGCCACACCGGGCCGGCACAGCTGGCGCACCTGCTGTATGCGACGCGCCGCCACCAGCCGCTGCGCGTGCGCGTGCTGGTCGACTTCCTCAGCGAGCGCCTGGCCACCCTGCCGGGCGGCGAGAAGGCGCCGCGCGCTCAGCCGCGGTAGTTGTCGGGGAAGAGCTGGCGCTCCACCGCTTCGATCAGGATGTGGATCACCTTGATGTGCAGCTCCTGCGAGCGGTCGGCAAACTTGCCGCCGGGGGTGCAGATCTCGATGTCGGCCAGCGTGCCGAGCGTGGCGCCGGGCTTGCCGGTGAGCGCGATCACCTTCATGCCCTTCTTCTTCGCCATCTCGGCGGCGGCCACCACGTTGCGGCTTGTGCCGCTGGTGCTGATGCCCAGCAGCACGTCACCGCTGCGGCCGTGGCCTTCCAGGTAGCGCGAGAAGATGTGCTCGTAGCCGTAGTCGTTGCCGACGCAGCTGATGTGCGAGGGGTCGCTGATGGAGGCGGCGCCGAGCGCGGGGCGGTCCTGCCGGTAGCGGCCGGAGAGTTCCTCGGCGAAGTGCATCGCATCGCACATCGAGCCGCCGTTGCCGCAGCTGAAGACGCGGCCTTCGCGCTTGAAGGTGTCGGCGAGCAAGGTGCCCGCCGCGTCGATGGACTGGAGGGTCGCCTCGTTGGCGATGAGGGCGTCGAGCGCGGCGCGCGCGTCGATCAGGGTCTGCTGGATATGAGGGCTCATGGTCGTCACTTTCAAAACTTCAAAGCGCCTTGCCGAACGGCGACACGCCGATCAGCCAGGCATGGGCGCGCCACACGAAGAGGCCGTAGAGCGCGAGGCCGCCGACGACCGCGATGAGGTCGTTGGCCGCGCTCGGCGGCGCGCCGAGGGTCGGGCGCTGCACGCGCCGCTTGAGCGAGATGCGGTCGGCCACCGCCCACACGAGGAAGCCGCCGAAGAGCAGCACGTCGGCCAAGGTGCCGTTGGCGAGCAGGTGCGCCAGCGCCCAAAGCTTGGTGGCGGCGAGCATCGGGTGCTTGGCGGCGGTCTTGATGCGCCCGGGCAGGTAGGCGGCCAGCAAAAGCGGGAACACCGGCAGCAGCAAGAGCATGGACAGGTGCCGCATCCAGGTGGGCGGTGCGTATAGCAGCGGCGCGGTGAGGCGTGCTTCGCCGTAGCCATAGACGATGAGCACGAAGCCCACGATGGCGACCACGGTGTACACGCCCTTCCAGCCCAGCGCGTTGCTCGCGGCCTGCGCGTCACGCCAGGCTGGCGCGACGATCGACACCGAGTGGATGCCGAGGAAGAGGACGAGTCCGAGAATCAGCAGGGTCATGGGGCGCTCCGGAGAGGCGAAGTCGCGCAGTCTAGGGCCTCTTCGGCACCTGCGATCAGAACACCAGCGTGCGCCAGCGCAGGTCGGCCGCGCGGGCCATGAACTGCACCGCGCCGCCTCGGCGTGTGCATTCGGGGATCAGCGTGGCGCCGGCGAGGCCGTGTGCCTGCAGGGCATCGCTGCAGGCGAAGAAGACGGCGCCGTGCGCGACGGCTTCGCGCATCGCGTCGTACACCGACTTGGGGTGCTCCGACGCAAAAAGCGCCGCCGCCACCCCCGGCTCCAGCAGCCGCACGCTGCGCGCGGTGAAGTAGACCTCGACCGGCATGTCGAGCGCTGCCGCCGCCGCGGCGTGGAAGAACGGCGTGGCCAGGCGATGCGGCGCCTCGGGCTCGCTGGCCCAGAGCAGGATCGCGATGCCCGCGGCGGTGTGGTCGGCGTCGCTCATGGATTCGCCTCGTATGAAGCCGCATGGTGCGCCATCGCCGCCTGCACCGCCTCGCCCTGCACGAGCTGCGCACGGTCACGCTCGAAATCCGCCAGCGCCAGGCGCGCGATCCAGCCTTCGCCATAGGGATCGGTGTGCACCAGGTGCGGCGCCTCCTCCAACCGAGGGTTCACCGCCAGCACCGTGCCCGAGACCGCGCACTTCACCGACACGATGGCCTTGGCCAGCTCCACCACCGCGACCGACCGCCCCTGCTCCACGACCGTGCCCACCGGCTTGGCCCGGCACATGTAGATCTCGCCCGAGAGCTTGATGCCCAGCGCGGTGATGCCGACGGTGGCGCTGCCGTCCGCTTCGAGCCGCGCCCACACGTCGTGCTCGACGAGGTAGTGCAGATCAGGAGGAAAGACCAAGTCCTGCAGGTTCATACACGCTCAGCAGACGGCGGAGGGGTGTGGGAGTCGAACCCACCCGGCGACGCGTGGCGCCACCCACCGGGTTTGAAGCCCGGCCGTCCCACCGGGGACGTTTCCCCTCCATGGAGATGGCCTCAAGCTGCCTCCTCCTTGAACAACATCGAATCGATGCGCAAACGATGGACATCACCCACCCTTCGCAGCAGGCCAATGTGATCGAAATACTCCAATAGCTGGATGGCCCGCTTGCGGCCCAGGCCAGTGGCATCGCGATAAGCAGCGGCCGTGACCTCGCCTCCATGCACCGCCGCCACGTTTCGCGCCAGCGCCGCAAGCTTGCTCATGCACGCGGTCGAATAGAACAGATCCTTCACCACCTGGTGCAACTCGCCACCGCTCGCCAGCCGCGCGAGCGTCGTGCGCATCAGCGCTTCGCTCTCACCGCCGTCGCGCGCCAGATCCCGCGCCCAGCTGCCCTCGAAGCCGGCGGCGGCCAGCATGGGCGCAATCTTCTGCGCGATGCGCTGGTCGGCGCTCGACAGACGCAGCCCGTGCTCCGGCAAGTGCACGAAGGCGCCGCGCACAGCCACCGCGCCCTCGGTCACCAGGCTCGCCAGCAGCGCACGCCACAGCGGCTCGGGCAGACGTGGCGCCGCGAGGCGGCGCAGGCGGCCGCTGTCGGGGCCGAGTTCGTCCGGCCGCTGGGTGTGGAAGGTGCGCAGGGCGCTCAACACGGCGTCGCGCGCGGCCGCGCGGTGCTCGGCGCCGAGCGCCCATTCACCCGTGCCGGCATCGACCGCGCGCAGGCTGCCCTCGGGCATAGTCGGCAGCGCGGCCGGGTCGCGCCCCTCGGCGCCGGCCCAGCGCTGCAGCGACAGCCCGTGAGCCGAAGCCGCCAGCAAGGCCGCGAGCCGCGACGGCGCGTCGGATTGCGACCACGCGTCGAGTTCGCGCAAGCGCTGCGGCGTGCGGCGGTAGCGCACCGGTGCCTGCGGGTCCAGCACCTCGCCGCCGGCGAGCGTGCGGCTGGCGGAGTTGTCGCGCAGCACCACCCTGTCCCCACGCCAGGCCGCGATGGGCTGGGCCAGCACGATCTGCACGCGCCCACGCGCGCCGGGTGCGAGTGCGTCCTGCGTGTCGCTGCGGTCGAGCACGGCCACCGTGCCCATCACGTCGCACGCCCCGAGGTGCACGTGCACCGGCGTGCCCGAGCGCAGCGGCCGCGCCTCGTCGTGCCACAACGTGAGATCCGCATCGAGCCGCTGCGTGTCGAGCGCGCCATGGGGTGCGGTGAGCCATTGGCCGCGCGCGATGTCGTCCTTTGCCACGCCGACCAGCGCCACTGCACACCGCTGGCCCGCATGCGCCTGCGTGACCACCTGGTTCTGCGCATGCAGGCTGCGCACACGCGCGCGCAGCCCCTTGGCCGAGGGCAGGATCAGCAGTTCGTCGCCCACCTGCACCTGGCCTGCATGCACGGTGCCGGTGACGACCGTGCCCACACCGGCCAGCGTGAACACGCGGTCGATCGCCAGGCGGAACGAAGCTCCCGCCATGTCGCGCTGCGCCGTCTGGCGCGCGGCGTCGAAGAGCAGCCCGCGCAGGTCGGCGAGCCCCGCGCCGGTGTGTGCCGACACCGGCAGCACCGGCGCACCGGCGAGCGAGCTGTCGGCCAGCAGTGCGGCCACCTCCTCCTGCACCGCGGCCACACGCGTGCCCTCAGCGCGGTCGATCTTGGTCACCGCCACCGCGCCGCGCGACACCCCCAGCAGCGACAGCACCGCCAGGTGTTCGCGCGTCTGCGGCATCACGCCATCGTCGGCGGCCACCAGCAGCAGGCCGTAGTCGATGCCGGTGGCGCCGGCGAGCATGGTGTGCACCAGGCGCTCGTGACCGGGGACGTCGATGAAGCCGATGCGTTCATCGGTGTCGGGCGTGTCGAGAAACGCATAGCCGAGTTCGATCGAGATGCCGCGCCGTTTCTCTTCGGGCAGCCGATCGGTGTCGACGCCGGTGAGCGCCCGCACCAGCGTGGTCTTGCCGTGGTCGATGTGACCGGCGGTGCCGACGATCATGCGCTCAGGCCCTCGCGCAGCTGCGGCAGTTGCGCGACGAAGGGCCGCGCGTCTTCGAGGCAGCGCAGGTCGAGCAGCAGGCGGTCGTCGGCGATGCGGCCGATCACCGGCACCGGCAGGCTGCGCAGCGCCAGCGCCAGGCGGTCGAGCGCCGTGCCCAGGCCCTTCTTGCGGGTGCCCGTGGGCGCGAGCGCGAGGCCGGCCGAGGGCAGCCGCTCCACCGGCAGCGAGCCCGAGCCGATCTGCCCTTGCAGCGCCACCACCTCCACGCCGAACTGCGGCGCCACCGCGGAGGCGACCATCGGTTGCAGCTCGTGCGCCAGCGCACGGATCGCATCGGCCGGCCGGGTGAGCAGGCGCAGCGTCGGCAGGTCATGCGCCAGCCGCTCGGGCCGCAGGTAGAGCAAGAGCGTCGCTTCGAGCGCCGCCAGCGGCAGCTTGCTCATGCGCAGCGCACGCTTCATCGGGAACTTGCGGATGCGTGCCACCGCCTCCTTGCGGCCGACGATCAGCCCGGCCTGCGGGCCGCCGAGCAGCTTGTCGCCGCTGAAGGTGACGACGTCGCACCCGGCCGCGAGCATCTCCTGCGGCGTGGGCTCGCGCGGCAGGCCGTACTGCGCCAGGTCGATGAGCGAGCCGCTGCCGAGGTCGGTGGCCAGCGGCACGCCGCGCGCATGGGCGATGCCGGCGAGCGTCGCTTCGTCCACCGCCGAGGTGAAGCCCTGCACCGCGTAGTTGCTGGTGTGCACCTTCATCACGAGCGCGGTGCGTTCGTTGATCGCCGCCTCGTAGTCGCGCGGGTGGGTGCGGTTGGTGGTGCCCACCTCCACCAACGTCGCGCCCGCACTGGCCATCACGTCGGGCATGCGGAAGGCACCGCCGATCTCGACCAGCTCGCCGCGCGAGACGATGACCTCGCGACCACCGGGATGGTGGGACGCCATCGCCGCGATGGTGAGCAGCACCGCTGCCGCGTTGTTGTTGACGACGGTCGCGGCCTCGGCACCGGTGATGCGGCACAGCAGCTCCTCGACGAGGCTGTCGCGATCGCCGCGCCCGCCCGAGGCAATGTCGTACTCGAGGTTGTTGGGGCCGGCCATCATGGCCAGCAGGTGCTGCAGCGCGCTGTCGGCCAGCAGCGCGCGGCCGAGGTTGGTGTGGATCACCGTGCCGGTGAGGTTGAACACGCGGCGCATGCGCGGGGCGAGCCGCTGTTCGATGCGATCGGCGAGCGACGTGGCCAGCGCTTCGGGCTGCACGGCGGTCGCATCGAGCACGCCCGCAAGCGCATGGGTACGCAGGGACTCAAGCAGCCCCCGCGCTTCCTCCGTCACCAGGGTGTGGCCGTGCTCGGCCACGAGCGCCGTCACGGCGGGCAGGCGCAGCAGGCGGTCAACGGAGGGGAGGTCCTTCGCGCTGGCCTTGGAACCGTGAACCACGGATTCGGCGGGCCGGGCGGTCATGGCGCCCCCGGAGGGGGTGGTTCGGGCTCGCCGAAGAGCAGCATCAGGTTGACGCCATGCCGCTTGAGGCCGGTGTCGGACACCAGCAGGTCCAGCGTGAGCGTCGCCAGGTCATCGGCCACCGGCTCCACGAAGGGCTCGCGGTCGCTGTGCACGATCTTGAGGTAGTGGCCGCAGTCCTCGCAGGTCTCGGCCTGCACCGCGGCACCGGCGGCGCGGCTCGCGCTGTCGTCGTCGGCGCCGGCCAGGTCGAGCGACTGGTAAGCCACATGCTTGTTGCTCAGGCAGTGGGTGCACTGGATGCGCAGCATGTGCCACTGCGCGCTGCACAACGAGCAGTGCAGGTAGCGCTGGCCCATCAGCTCGCCGCCGCTGCGCGTGATGCTCGCCACCGGCCGGCTGCCGCAGCAGGGGCAGGCGGTCGCGTCGTCGATGCGGCCGAAGGCCTGGCCGCCTTGCGGATGCCGCGACTGCCGCTGCACGACGGCGGCGACCATGTGCACCCAGTAGACCTGCAGGGCCGCCGCGACGAGCGGCGCGGTGGCGAGGTCCAGCCCTTCCATCACGCAGGTGAGCAGGCAGTCGGCCTGGCGCTCCAGCCATTCGCCATCGGCGCTTTCAAGACGCGCGAGCGTGGGCTGCGTCGCCGCCGGAGCCTTCTCGCGCAGCTCGGCCACAAGCGCGCGCAGCACGCCGTGCCACGCTGCATCGCGCGGCCACTCCGACGCCGGCAGCGGCGGCACGCCACGCTCGGCGGCGCGGTCGAGCGCCTGGGCATCGGGCAGCGGCACCTCGGGGAACTGGGCGAGCCGCGTCTGCTGCGCCTGCGCGAGATCCGCCATGAAGACCAGGAAGTCTTCCATCGCGTGGCCCCGCGCGAGCTGGCGCAGCCGCATCGCGCGCTCGGCGAACAGGGTCGCGCGCTGCGGCATCTGCAGGAAGGGCGTCTCGCCGCCCGCCTTGGCCGCAATCTCTTCCGCGGACATCACCCGCACGGTGGCCGTCACCGCCATGGCCGTTTCACTCCTTGCCTGAAGCGCGGGCCCCCGATCAAGCCCGCCGGCCGATGATGCACCGTCAACGGCCCTCCGTCATCTTGCGGTGCCACAGCGCATGGTTCTGCCGCGCCCAGCTTTCGGTGACGGTGCCGCGCGTCATCGCCCGCACGGTGCCCTTGACCCAGATCGCGGCGTACACGTGCACGATGACTGCGAGGATCAACACCACCGCCGCCGCCGCGTGCAGCAGCAACGCAAGCCTCTGCAGCACGATGGGGAAGAAGCCGGTGAACCACGGCGACCAGAACATGAACCCGGTGACGAGGATGACGAGCAGGCTCGCGGCCATCAGCCAGAAGACGATCTTCTGCCCGGCGTTGTACTTGCCCGCGGGCGGCATCTTCGACTTGTCGCCGCGCAGCATCTCGCCCGCATGCTGGCGCCACACGCGGTCGTCGTCGTTGAGCACGTTGTCGCGCCACAGGCGGAAGAAGAGGCCGAGGAAGCACACGAACATCAGCAGCCCGAGGAAGGGGTGCAGGATGCGCGCCCACTGCCCGCCACCGAAGAGGTAGCTGAAGAAGTAGAACGCCGGATGGAAGAAGGTCAGGCCCGAAAGCCCGGCCAGCACGAAGAGCAGCGCGATCGCCCAGTGGTTCATGCGCTCGCTTGCGTTGTAGCGCAGCAGCAGTCGGCTCATGACGGCTCCTTCTCGTCTTCCGGTTTCTCTTCCGGCTTCTCTTCGATCGGCCCCACCTTCATGTAGTGGAAGAAGCCGGCCAGCACCGCGCCGATCATGCCGGCCACGGCCAGCGGCTTGGCCACACCCTTCCACAGCGAGACCAGCGGGCTGATGCTCGGGTCTTTCGGCAGGTCTTCCAGCTCGGGGCGGTCGGCGTGCTTGAGCACGTACATCACGTGCGTGCCGCCCACGCCCTGCGGGTTGTAGAGGCCCGCGTTCTTGAAGCCGCGCTCCTGCAGCTCGACCGCGCGCTTCTCGCCGTAGGCCACCATGTCTTCCTTCGTGCCGAAGCCGATGGCGCCGGTCGGGCAGGTCTTCACGCACGCCGGCTCCAGGCCCACGCCCACCCGGTCGGAACACAAGGTGCACTTGTAGGCCTTGTTGTCCTTCTGGCTGATGCGCGGCACGTCGAAGGGGCAGCCCTTCACGCAGTAGCCGCAGCCGATGCAGTTCTCGCTGATGAAGTCGACGATGCCGTTGGCGTACTTCACGATCGCGCCCGGCGCCGGGCAGGCCTTGAGACAGCCCGGGTCCTCGCAGTGCATGCAGCCGTCTTTCCGGATCAGCCACTCGAGGTTGCCCTTCTCGGGCTCGACCTCGAAGAACTTCATCACCGTCCAGGAGCTGGGCGTGAGGTCGCTCGGGTTGTCGTAGACGCCGATGTTGGTGCCGATGTCGTCGCGCAGGTCGTTCCAGTTCATGCACGCGACCTGGCAGGCCTTGCAGCCGATGCACTTGGACTCGTCGATGAGCTTGGCGACCTGTGGCACGGCGCTGCGCACCTGCGGGGATGGCGTGGTCGTGGCGGAGCGCGCGACGACGTCTTGGGATTGCATGGCCATGGCTACGCCTTTTCAATGTTGACGAGAAACGCCTTGAACTCCGGCGTCTGCGAGTTCGCATCGCCGACGAACGGGGTCAGTGCGTTGGCCAGGTAGCCGTTCTGCGTCACACCCTTGAAGCCCCAGTGGATGGGGATGCCGACGTGGTGCACCTTCTTGCCGTTCACGTCGAGCGCCTTCATCCGCTTGGTGACCACGCAGGCCGCGATCACTTCGCCGCGGTTGCTGCGCACCTTCACGCGGTCGCCCTGCTGGATGCCTTTCTCGCGCGCCAGCTCCTCGCCGATCTCGACGAAGGGCGCGGGCTGCACGATTGCATTGCTGCGCGCGTGCTTGGTCCAGTAGTGCAGGTGCTCGGTGAGGCGGTAGGTCGTCGCCGCGTAGGGGAACTCCTCCTTCTTGCCGAAGGCCTCGAGGTCGCCCTTGTAGACACGCGCGGCAGGGTTGCTCACGGCCTTGGGGTTGCCCGGGCACATGAGGTTCACGCCCACCGGCGTCTCGAAGGGCTCATAGTGCTCGGGGAACGGGCCCTCGTTCATGCCCACCGCGTGCAGCCGCGCCACACCCTCGGGGTTCATGATGAAGGCGCCCACACCCTGCTCGGGCGCGGCGTCGGGCCGCATGTCGGGCACGTCGGCACCACCCGCCCAGCTGGTGCCGTTCCAGGCCATGTAGCGGCGTGTCGGGTCCCAGGGCTTGCCGTCCTTGTCGGCGCTGGCGCGGTTGTAGAGGATGCGCCGGTTGGCCGGCCACGCGTAGCCCCAGTTGGGGAACACGCCGAGGCCGGTCGGGTCGCTGGTGTCGCGCCGCGCGGTGAGGTTGCCGGCCTGGCTCCAGCAGCCGGCGTAGATCCAGTTGCCGCAGCTCGTGGTGCCGTCGTCGCGCAGCACCGCGAAGCCCGGCAACTGCTCGCCGGCCTTGAGGATGGGCGGCGCCGTGGGCGTGGTGACGATCGGCGGGCCGCTCGGCCCGGCGGGGCCGCGTGCTGGGGCACCGCTGGGCGCGGTGCTCGCGGTCGTGGTGGCGGCACCGGGCTTGACGGCAGCCGACGGGCTGCGCGACGCCATGGCCGCCGCAGCACCCGCGCCCACCGCCTGTGCTGCGGCCTTGCTGTCGCCAGCGCCGGCGGTCGGTGCCTCGGCCGCTTGCGTCGCCGCAGTCTGCTTCGACTGCGGATACGGCGGCACGGGCGGTGCGGGCGGCGGCGCGTACAGGTCGGCCAGCGCCTTGCCGCTGATCTCACGCAGCAGCTCCTGCGGCGAGGGCATGTTCGGCACCACGTACGGCCAGGCCAGCGCCTGGATCGGCTCGGGCAGCGTGCCGCCGTCCTTGGCGTACATCTCGCGCAGCTTCACGAAGAGGCGCGCCATGATCTCCGAGTCGGTCTTGGCTTCGCCCGGTGGGTCGACCGCCTTCTCCTTCCAGCTGATGACGCGGCTCGAGTTGGTGAACGTGCCCGTCTCTTCCGCAAAGCAGCTCGCCGGGAAGCGGAACACCTCGGTCTTGATCTCCTCGGGCTTGACGTCGTTGAGCGCGCCGAAGTTCTTCCAGAACTCGCTCGTCTCGGTCTCCAGGGGGTCCATCACGACCAGGTACTTCAGCTTGGCCAGTCCCGCCGACAGCTTCTTCTTGTTGGGCACCGCGGCGAGCGGGTTGAAGCCCTGCACGATGAAGCCGTTGACCTTGCCCTGGTGCATGCGCTCGAAGATCGCGAGGATGTCGTAGGCGGTGTCGCGCTTGGGGATCCAGTGGTAGCCGAAGTCGTTTTCCTTCGTCGCCGCGTTCCCGAAGTAGGCCTTCATCAGGCTCGTGTGCCACTTCGGGAAGTTCTGCGTGAACGTCATCTGGTTCGGGCGCAGCGGCTTGCCGGTGCGCGCGGCCAGGTAGGTCGCACGGTCAACGTCGGCATCGGTGGGCGCCGAGAGGTAGCCCGAGAGCACCTCCGAGTAGGCGCACATGTCGGTGATGCCCTGCACGTTGGCGTGGCCGCGCAGCGCGTTGATGCCGCCGCCCGGCCGGCCCATGTTGCCCAGCAGCAGCTGGATCATCGCCATCGCGCGGATGTTCTGCGAGCCCACGCTGTGCTGCGTCCAGCCGAGCGCGTAGCAGATGGTCATCACCTTGTCGGGCGTCGAGGTGGCGGCCAGCATGTCGGCGATCTTCAGGAACTGGTCCTTCGGCGTGCCGGTGATCTGGCTCACGAGCTCGGGCGTGTACCGGGCATAGTGCTTCTTCATCTGCTGGAACACGCACAGCGGGTCCTGCAGGGTTTCGTCGACCAACACGTAGCCGTCAGGGCCGACCTGGTAGCCCCAGCTCGACTTGTCGTAGCTGCGCTTGGCCTCGTCGTAGCCGCTGAAGTTGCCGTTGTCGAACTTGTACGCGGGCTTGGTCAGGAACGACGCGTCGGTGTTCAGCTTGACGTAGTCGAGGTGGATCTTGTTGGTCGACAGCAGGTGGTTGATGACGCCGCCCAGGAAGGCGATGTCGGTGCCCACGCGAATGGGCGCGTAGACGTCGGCCACCGCCGCGCTGCGCGTGAAGCGCGGGTCGACGACGATCAGCCGCGCCTTGCGGTGCTGCATCGCCTCGGTCACCCACTTGAACCCGCAGGGGTGCGCTTCGGCGGCATTGCCGCCCATGATCAACACCAAGTCCGTGTTCTTGATGTCGGTCCACGAGTTGGTCATCGCTCCGCGACCGAAAGTCGGGCCCAGACTGGACACCGTCGGCGCGTGTCAGATACGTGCTTGCGTATCGAGTGCGACCATCCCCAGGCCGCGTGCGACCTTGACGGACAGATAACCGGATTCGTTCGACGACGCCGAGCTGACCAGGAAGCCGGTGGTGTTCCAGCGGTTCACCGTGATCTGCTTGCCGTCTTTCTCGATCGTCTTGACGAGGTTGGCGTCGCGGTCGGCCTTCATGTGCTTGGCCACGCGGGTGAGCGCCTCGTCCCACGAGATGCGCTTCCATTCGTTGGCGCCGGCCTCGCGCACCTGCGGGTACTTCACCCGGTTGGGCGACTGGATCATGTCGATCACGCCCGCGCCCTTGGGGCACAGCGTGCCACGGTTGACCGGGTGATCGGGGTCGCCTTCAACGTGCACGATGGTCGACTTGACGTTCTTCGCCCGGTCGCCGAGCGTGTACATCACGAGTCCGCAGCTCACCGAGCAGTAAGGGCAGGTGCTTCGGGTTTCTGTCGTCCTGGCCAGTTTGAAGCTGCGCGTGTCGGCGAGCGCCGCGGTGGGCGAGAAGCCCAGTGCGACGAGGCTCGACCCGACCAACCCTGCTCCGCTGACCCGGAAGAAGTCCCTCCGGTTCATGTCCATGGTTCGATCTCCTCAGAGCGCCAGACCCGCAAGGCAACCGATTGCCCGCCGGCAGGTGCGGGCCTATTTGACAGGTCGAACCGCGGCCCCTGACTAGGACGATCCCTTAGCGGGTTCGCCACGGAATAGCACGCAGGTGCCGATCGCTCCGGCCTGCGCCGTCAGGGCAAGTCCGCGAGCCTCGCCGTCCACCCCACGATGCCGCCCTGCGCGCGGATCATCTCGATCGCCGCCTGCTTGAACTCGGGGAAGTAGGAGCCGGTCGCCTCTTCGATCAGCAGGCATTCGTACCCGCGGTCGTTGGCCTCGCGCATGGTGGTCTGCACGCAGACCTCGGTGGTCACGCCGCCGAAGATGAGGTGGGTGATGCCGCGCTGCTGAAGTTCGTCACCGAGCTCGGTGCCGTAGAAGGCGCCCTTGCCGGGCTTGGCGATCACAAGGTCGCCGTCCTGTGGCAGCAGCTCGGGCACGAAGCCGGCACCGGGCTCACCGAGGATCAGGATGCGACCCATCGGCCCCGGGTCGCCGATACGCAGGCTGGGCTTGCCGCGCAGGCGTTTCGCAGGTGGGCAGTCCGAGAGATCGGGCTGGTGGCACTCCTGCGTGTGGATCACGAGCACGCCATGCTCGCGGCACCACGCGATGAGGTCGGCCGCCGCCGGCACCACCGGCTTCAGCAGCGAGACATCGTTGCCGAGCGTGGCGCCGAAACCGCCGGGCTCGATGAAGTCGCGCTGCATGTCGATCATCACGAGCGCGGTGTGCGCCGGGTCGAAGCTGAACGGGCCCGGCTGCGCGGCGACGGTGAGCATCAGTGCGCGCTCCCGCCCATGAAGGCGCCGAGGCGGTTGCGGTCGGCTTGCCGTGCGTCGGTCTCGTGCACCACCTGGCCACCGCTCATCACGGCGATGCGGTCCGACAGGGCCAGCAACTCATCGAGGTCTTCGCTGATCAGCAACACGGCGCCGCCGCGGTTGCGCACGTCCATCAGGCGCTGATGGATCTCGGCGACGGCGGCGAAGTCGAGGCCGAAGACGGGGTTGGAGACGATGAGCACCTCGGCGTCGTCGCTCAGCTCGCGTGCCAGCACGGCACGTTGCACGTTGCCACCCGAGAGCGAACGGATCTGCGCCAGCTCGCCGCGGGTCTTCACGCCGAACTCGCCGATGAGCTTGCGCGCACGCTCGCGCAGCGTGCGGCCGCGCATCCAGCCGAGGCGCGAGGCGGGTGCTACGTCGAAGGACCGCAGGCCGATGTTGTCGGACACGCTCATGTCGCCCACGCACGCATTGCGCAGCGGCTCTTCGGGCAGGCTTCGCACCTTCAGGCGCCGGTTCTGCGCGCGCGTGGCAGCGAAGCGCTCGGCCCCGACCCACACCTCGCCCGACACCCGCCGGCGCTGGCCGACGAGCGCTTCGGCGAACTCACGCTGACCATTGCCCGAGACCCCGGCGATGCCGACGATCTCGCCGGCGTGCACGTTCACCGACAAGCCCGCCACCGCGACCTGCCCACGGTCGCCGTCGACCACCAGCGACTTGACCTGCAGCATCGCTTCGCCCCGCTCGCGCTCGCTGCGCTGCGGCGCGGCGAACTCGCGCTTGGCGTCGCCTTCGCTCCCCACCATCTCAGCCGCCAGTTGCTGCGGCGTGGTCTCGTCGACCCGGTGCGCCGCGACGAGCTTGCCTTTGCGCAGCACGCTCACGTCGTCGGCATAGGCCGTGACCTCGCGGAACTTGTGGGTGATGAGGATGATGCTGCACTCGCCCGCATGCGCGCGGTCGCGCAGCAGGCCCAGCACCTCGTCGGCTTCCTGCGGCGTGAGCACCGAGGTGGGTTCGTCGAGGATCAGCAGGCGCGGCTTGAGCAAGAGCTGCTTCAGGATCTCGAGCTTCTGCTTCTGCCCGGCCGACAGCTCCTGCGGCGTGGCGTCGAGGTCGAGCTTGAAGGGCGTGGTCTTCATGAACTCGGCGAGCGCCGCCCGCTCCTTCTTCCAGTCGATCACAGCTGGGAGGTGGCCACGCGCCAGCAGCAGGTTCTCGGCGACCGTCATGCCGGGCACCACGGTGAAGTGCTGGTAGACCATGCCGATGCCGAGCTCGCGCGCGACCACGGGTGTGGCGATGTCGTGCTCCTTGCCATCGAGCAGCACCGCGCCCTCTTCCGCACGCTGGTAGCCGACGACGCATTTCACGAGCGTGCTCTTGCCGGCGCCGTTTTCACCGAGCAGCGCGTGCACGGTGCCGGGCCGCACCTTGAGCGAGCAGTGGTCGAGCGCGGTGAAGGCGCCGAAGCGCTTGGTGAGGTCGAAGGTGTCGAGCGCCAACGCACCGGTCGGGCGCGGCACCGGGTCGAGCGGCGCGGTCATGCGGTCACCGCCTCGATCACCGCCTTCGAATCGGAAACGGCGCCGAACACACCGCCCTGCATCGTCACCATCTTGAGCGCGGCGTGGTGGTTGCCGAGGTCGGTGGCGCCGGTGCAGTCCGACAGGATCAGGCACTCGTAGCCGCGGTCGTTGGCGTCGCGCATGGTCGTGTGCACGCAGACGTCGGTGGTGATGCCGGTGAGGATCAGGTTGCGGATGCCGCGCGTGTGCAGGATGAGGTCGAAGTTGGTGGCGTAGAACGAGCCCTTGCCGGGTTTGTCGATCACCGGCTCGCCGGGCAGCGGGGCCAGCTCGGGAATGATTTCCCAACCGGGCTCGCCGATGGTGAGGATGCGGCCGCACGGGCCCACGTCGCCGATGCCGATGCCGTTGGTGCCGGCCTGGCGCGAGCGCCAGAGCTTGTTGGCCGGCAGATCCGAGAGATCGGGCTTGTGGCCTTCGCGGGTGTGGATCAGCGTGTAGCCGGCCTCGCGCATCACCTTGAAGAGCTTCTTCAGGGGCTCGATGGGCGCACGGGTCATCGAGATGTCGTAGCCCATCTTGTCGACGTAGCCGCCCGGGCCGCAGAAGTCGACCTGCATGTCGATCACGACGAGCGCGGTGTTGTCGGGCCGCAGGTCGCCGTTATACGGCCAGCGGTAGGGGTCGGCGGCGACGTAGCGCTCTTTCATGTCAGGCCACCTTCTTCAAGGGAGGGATCTCGGGGCCGGCATAGCTGCGGGTGGGCGCCTCGAAGCCACAGCTCGTGCCATCGGTCACCTGCACGCTGGCTTCCCACGGCAGCACGTAGCGGCCGGCGGCCATGTCGTGCATGTAGGTGTAGGGGCAGTCCTGCGCGCCGCCCTTCACCGCCACGTAGCCGCGGTGGTAGAGCTGGTAGATGTTGTTCTCGACGCCCCAGGTGGCGCGCGCCTCGCGCACGAGGTCGGGCCGCAGCTCGCAGGTGATGATCTCGTCGGGGCGGCCACTGCCTTCCACCATCACGGTGCCGTCGAAGTTGCAAAACATGCCTTCGCCCATCGAGTCGAAGGTGCCGTCGCTGCCGCACATGCAGACGTTGGCGGTGTAGACGAGGTTGCAAAACGCGTTGGCCTGGTTGGTGATCTTCCACGCGTGGCGGATCGGCGCCGTGTAGCCCGCTGTGCGGATCACGATCTCGGCGCCCTTGTAGGTCGCCTCGCGCGCCATCTCGGGGAACATGCCGTCGTGGCAGATGATGAGCGCGAGCTTGCTGCCGTTGGGACCGTCGCAGACGGGGATGCCGAGGTTGCCCGGCTCCCATGGCTCCACCGGCACCCAGGGGTGGAGCTTCCGGTAGTAGAGCTTGATCTCACCGGTGTCGTCGATGACGATGCCGCTGTTGTACGGGTTGCCGTGCGGGTTGGCTTCCATGATGGAGAAGCAGCCCCAGATCTTGTTGGCAACGCAGGCGGCCTTGAAGGCAGCGACCTCGGGGCCGTCGAGCGTGCACATGATCTCGGGGTTGGTGTCCATCGAGAGGCCGTGCAGCGAGTACTCGGGGAACACGACGAGGTCCATCGTGCCCTGGTTGCGGCGTGCCTTGCCGACCAGCTCGACGATGCGCGCCGTCTGCGCCGCCAGATCGGCCTTCGTCTTCACGACCGGCAACTGCAGCTGCACCAGGCCCATCACCACGCCATTCGGCGATTTGTTCAAACCACCCAATCCACTCATTGACGACTCCTTCAGCGTGTGACGCCCAGCTCCATCGGCGCGCCTTTCAGGCTGCGGGTGGGCGAGCAGGTCCAGATCAGAATCGCGAGCGTCAGCACATAGGGCACGGCGTTGAAGAGGTAGTAGCCGCTGCTGATGCCCACCGATTGCAGTGCGGGGCCGAGCGCACCCGCTCCGCCGAAGAGCAGCGCCGCACCCAGGCAGCGCCACGGGCTCCAGCGCGCGAAGATGACCAGCGCGACGGCGATCAGGCCCTGGCCGCTGGACAGGCCTTCGTTCCAGCTGCCGGGGTAGTAGAGCGAGAGCGAGGCGCCGCCAAGGCCGGCGATGAAGCCGCCGGCACAAGTGGCGGCAATCCGGATGCCGTTGACCGAATAGCCGAGTGCACGTGCCGCATCGCTCGAATCACCCGCCATGCGCAGCACCAGCCCGAAACGGGTCGCCTTGAAGCCCCAGGCGAGCAGCGCCGCGAGCGCCACGCCGATGGGGAAGAGCATGTTGATCTGGAGCGCCGACTTGATCTGCGGCGAGCTGCTCCAGGCC
Organism: Piscinibacter sp. HJYY11; assembly: GCF_016735515.1. Taxonomy (NCBI): domain Bacteria; kingdom Pseudomonadati; phylum Pseudomonadota; class Betaproteobacteria; order Burkholderiales; family Sphaerotilaceae; genus Piscinibacter; species Piscinibacter sp. HJYY11. The sequence goes on from NZ_JAERQZ010000001.1 coordinate 2,175,029, forward strand.
CCGAGGTCGAGCGACGGAATCTGCGGCGCCTGGGGCTGGATCAGCGGCTTGCCGAGGTAGAACGCGAGGCCGCTGCCGAGCAGCATCAGCGCGATGCCGGTGGCGATGTCGTTCACCCGCGGCAACGAGCACACGAGGCCGTGCAGCAGCGAGAGCAAGGCACCGCAGCCGCCTGCGAGCAGCACGCCGACCCACACGTTGCCGCTGAGGTAGGCGCCACCGAAGCCTGCCATGGCGCTGAAGACCAGCACGCCTTCGAGACCGAGGTTGATGCGGCCCGACTTCTCGGTGATGCACTCGCCCAGGCTCACCAGCAGGAAGGGTGTGCCCACGCGGATGGCCCCGCCGAGCACGGCGATGAGGACGTTGAGGACGATCTCCGACGTGCTCATGTCGCCGCCTCCGCCACCGCCGGCACGGGTTGCGGCGCCGGTGCCGGCTTGGGCACGCGCGGCGCGAAGAGCTTGCCGCGCAGCGCCTCGCTGGCCAGGATCAGCAGGAAGGCAAAACCCTGCAGCACCATCACCGAGGCGTCGGGCACGTCCATGCGCCGTTGCAACAAGCTGCCCGCCGCGCCGAAGCCACCGAAGAGCACGGCCACCGGGATCACGGCCCACGGGTTGTGCCGCGCGACGAACGACACCAGGATGCCGGTGTAGCCGAGGCCCGCGATCAGGGACGCGTTGGCGTTGGTGTGCACCGCGGCGACTTCGATCCCGCCGGCCAGGCCCGCACAGGCGCCACCGATGGCGCACGCACCGACCATCAGGCGAGCCCCCGGCAAGCCCACCAGCAACGCGGCGCGGTTGTTGCCGCCGACGATGCGCGTCGCAAAACCCGAGGTGGTGAAGAAGAGCCAGAGGCCGAGTGCCACGCACGCCACCACGCCGAAGACGAGGCCCCAATGGATGTCGGTGCCGGCGATGCCGCCGATGAGCAGGCCGTCGCCGAGCGTGCGGGTCGACGGCTTGTTCAAGCTCGCCGGGTCGCGCATCGGCCCTTCGACGAAATGCTTGAAGAGGGCAATTGCGGTGTAGGCCAGCAGCAGGCTGCTGATGGTCTCGTTGACGCCACGCCACTGGCGCAGCACGCCGACGAGCGCGATCCACACCGCGCCGGTCAGCGCGGCCGCCAGCAGCAGCATCGCCGTGCCGACGGCATTCGCCGGCGGCGCAAAGAGATAAGGAAGCCCGGCGCAGGCCAAGCCACCGAGCACCAGCGCCCCTTCCCCGCCGATGACGATGAGCCCTGCCCGCGCCGGGATCGCGACACACAACGCCGTCAACATCAACGGCGCCGCTCGCTGCAGCGAGTTCTGCCATGAGAACCAGTCGCCGAAGGCGCCCTTGAAGAGCAGCGTCCATGCGTCGACCGGGCTCTTGCCACCCGCCCAGATGAAGGCGCCAAACAACAACAGCGCGCCGGTCATCGCGAGCACCGGAAGCGCAATCGCCTCCAGTGCTTCGCTGGTGCGGGTGGACAAGGTCATGGTGGGTTCCCTCCTCCTCGCCTTGCAGTCTTCGTGTGATCAGGCCTTGCCGACCACACCTTCAACCAGGTAGTTCATGCCTTCTAGCGTCACGTCGGTCTGTGCGAAGGCCTTGCCGGCGGCGATCACTTCCTTGCCGGTGTTGTCCTTCAGCGGGCCCTTGAAGATGTCGAACTTGCCCGCCACCATCGCGGCCTTCACGTCGTCGGCTTTCTTCTTGGCGGCGGCGGTGACCATCGAGCCGTAAGGCGAGGTCTTCACGAAGCCGTCTTTCAGGCCGCCGCGCACGAAATTGGGGTGCGGCTTGCCGCTGCGCGCCGCTTCGATGATGGTCTTGTAGGCGGTGATCCAGTTCCACTCGGCGCCGGTGAGGTAGGCGTTCGGTGCGAGCTTGGCCTGGCTGGCGTGGTAGCCGCAGACGAACTTGCCGCGCTTGGCCGCGGTCTCGACGATTACCTTGGGGCTGTCGACGTGCATGGTGAAGACATCGATGCCCTGGTCGGCGAGGCTGTTGGTGGCCTCGGCTTCCTTGACGGGCATCGACCAGTCGCCAGTGAAGATCACGGTCGTCGTGATGCTCGGGTCGACCGAGCGTGCACCGAGCGTGTACGCATTGATGTTGCGCAGCACTTGCGGGATCGGCTTGGCGGCGATGAACCCGAGCTTCTTGCTCTTGGTCATGTGGCCGGCGATCACGCCGTTGAGGTACTGGCCTTCGTCGATGTAGCCGAAGAAGCTGCCGGTGTTCTTCGGGTGCTTGGCCTCGCTCCAGAGGCCACCGCAATGCGCGAAGCGGGCCTTGGGGTTCTTGCCGGCGACGGCCAGCATGTGGGGGTCGAAGTAGCCGAAGGACGTGGGGAACAGCAGCGCCGCACCGTCCTGGGCGATCATGCCCTGCATCGTCTTCTGCACGGCGGTGGTCTCGGGCACGTTTTCTTCTTCGACCACCTTGACGCCGGGCAGCTTCTTCACTTCGGCGGCCGCTTCGGCCTGCGCCTGGTTGTAGCCGTAGTCGTCACGCGGGCCGACGTAGATCACGCCGACGGTGATGGGCGCCTGCCCTTGCACCAGCCCGCTCAAGCCGCCGAGCGCCGCCGTAGCGCCCACAGCCCCCACCCCCTTCAGAACTCCGCGACGGTTGATTTCCGTTCCAGACATGCTGCGCTCCTGTGCACGTTGCAAGTGGTTGAAGAAGCCTTCGCAGGAGCCGTGCCCACGGGCATGCACCGAGACGAGGCCGGTTTGAACACCTTCTTGTATACATGCAATGGGTATGCCAGCTTCGTTTCCTGCTGCTGGAGCGGCGATGAGGGCTTGGGGTTGCGGATTACTCCGTGTCCCCCGCCTGGTGGTCGCTCCCGCGATCACCAGGCTCCTCCTTTACCTGCGTAATCCGCAACCCCAAGCCCTCACCGCGAGACGCACTGCCTTTACTTCGCCCGAGGAACAGCGCGGTGTGTCGCGCCGAGGGGATGGGGTGGGTGAATCCCGCAGGTAAAGGAGGAGCCCTGTCACCACGGCAGTGGTGACAGGGCGGGGGACACGGAGGGATTCACCCACCCCATCCCCTCGGCGCCGCCGAAAGCAACAGCACAAATAGAAAGGCAGAAAGGCGGCCCACAGGCCGCCCTCATTCCAGATTCAGCGACTCACCAGTTCGCTTCACGCTCCGGCGTCGCCGTGATCCGGTGGATCGACAAGTCAGCGCCTTCGAATTCCTCTTCCTGGCTGAGCCGCAGCCCCATCACGAGCTTGATCAGCCCGTAGACCACGAAGCCGCCGACCAGCGCCCACGCCACCCCCATCAACGTGCCGATCAGCTGGGCCGAGAAGGTCACGCCACCCCGACCGCCGAGCGACGTGAGACCGAAGATGCCGCAGGCAATGCCGCCCCAGGCGCCGCACAGGCCGTGCAGCGGCCACACGCCGAGCACGTCGTCAATCTTCCAGCGGTTCTGCGTGAGGGTGAACATCACGACGAAGATCGCACCCGCGATGCCGCCGGTCAGCAGCGCGCCGACCGGGTGCATCACGTCAGACCCGGCGCACACCGCCACCAGCCCGGCCAACGGTCCGTTGTGCACGAAGCCCGGGTCGTTCTTGCCGACGATCACGGCGACCAGCGTGCCGCCCACCATCGCCATCAGCGAATTCACGGCCACGAGCCCGGAGATCTTGTCGACGGTCTGGGCGCTCATCACGTTGAAGCCGAACCAGCCGACCGTCAGCACCCAGGCGCCCAGCGCCAGGAAGGGGATGCTCGAGGGCGGGTGGGCTGAGATGCCGCCGTCTTTCTTGTAGCGGTTGCTGCGCGCGCCCAGCAGCAGCACCGCCGGCAGCGCCAGCCAGCCGCCCACCGCATGCACGACGATGGAGCCGGCGAAGTCGTGCAGCTCGGCACCGGCCACGCCCTTCAGCCAGGCCTGGATGCCGAAGTTGCCGTTCCACACCACGCCCTCGAAAAGCGGGTACACCACGCCCACGATCACCGCCGTGGCGAGCAGTTGCGGATAGAAGCGCGCCCGCTCGGCAATGCCGCCGGAGATGATGGCCGGGATGGCCGCGGCGAAGGTGAGCAGGAAGAAGAACTTGACGAGGTCGTAGCCGTTCTTCTGCGCGAGCGTCTCGGCGCCGGCCCAGAACTGCACCCCGTACGCAACGAGGTAGCCGACGAAGAAGTACGCGATGGTCGAGACGCTGAAGTCGACCAGGATCTTCACCAGCGCATTGACCTGGTTCTTCTTGCGCACGGTGCCCAGCTCTAGAAAGGCGAAGCCGGCATGCATGGCGAGCACCATGATGGCGCCCAGGAGGATGAAGAGCGCATCGGCGCCCTGCTTGAGTTGCTCCATGTGATCGTTCCGAGTTGAGAGGCGTCGCACCCCCAAACCGCACCCAGTTGGCGCGATTTCCCTCGAAAGGTGCGATCGAGCACCAATGGCACGCAATTTCTGTGCCTTTTTGGGGCGGCTCCAACCGCGGTTTCGGCACGACCTTGGGGCGTTCTGACGCCGCCAGCGCACCGACCTTGTGCGATCAGAACGCCGCCAGGCAGTAGGTGTTCCGCTCGGCCTTGGCCTGGTAGAGCGCCTTGTCGGCCGCCGACAGCAGCTGCTCGGGCAGCGCCGTGCCTTCGGCGTGGAAGGCGATGCCGATGCTGGTGCTGACGTTCAGCTCGTGCCCTTGCACGGCAAACGGCCGGTTGATGGCGGTGAGGATCTTGCGGGCCACGAACTGGGGTTCGGCCTCGGTGTGCAGGTCTTCGAGGATGACGACGAACTCGTCGCCGGCCAGACGCGCCACCGTGTCCGTCTCGCGCACGCTGGCCGAGAGCCGCGCGGCAAACACCTTCAGCACCTCGTCGCCGGCCGCATGGCCCAGCGTGTCGTTGATGCTCTTGAACTTGTCGACGTCGAGGAACAGCAGCGCGATCGGCTGGCGGCGGCGACGGCTGCGCGCGAGCGCCTCGGCGAGCTTCTCGTTGAAGCGCAGGCGGTTGGGCAGGCCGGTCAGCGTGTCGGTGCGGGCCATCGTCATCAGCTGCTCTTCGGCGGCCTTCATCGCCGACACGTCGACCGCCAGCGCGTACACGCCCTCCACCGTGCCGTCTCTCGACACGTCGGGCAGGTAGATGGTGTGCAGATGGCGCGTCACGCCCAGGCGGGTGATCGAGGTGTCGAAGTCGCAGCGCTGGCCGGCCAGGGCACGGTCGAGCAGCGGCTTGCGTTGTGCGTACAGCTCGTTGCCGAGGGCCTCGCGCAAGGGCTGGCCGATCACCGAGGCCGGGTCCAGCCCCAGCCAAGGCCCATAGGTCGCGTTGCAGAACTGGAAGCGCTCGTGGCGGTCGACGTAGCTGATGAGCGCCGGCGTGTTGTCGGCAATCGTGCGCAGGCGACGCTCGGCGGCCTTGAGCGCCGACTGGTCGTACGACAGCACATACAGGCCGCGCACCTTGCCGTCGGCGCCGATGTCGGGCACGAAGTGGGTCTCGAAATCGACGACGCGGCCGGCGATCTCGACCTGCCCTTCGAAGCGCGCACGACGGCCGGCCAGCGCCTGCTCGATGTGTGGTCGGTGCTCGTCATAGCGATGGCCCAGCCCTTCGCGCAAGCTCACCTCGTGCACGCGGTCGGCGGCCACGCCGTGGATCTTGCGCGCACTGGAGTTGGCGAACTGGAAACGCTCGTCGGCGCCCACGTAGGCGATGAGCGCCGGCATGTTGTCGGCGATGTCGCGCAGGCGCTGTTCGCTGGCCGCGAGCGCCTCGGTGCGCTCGGCCACCCGCTGCTGCAGCGAGTCGTTGATCTGTTGCAGGCGCGCGGCGTCGTCGGCCTGGCGCTCGGCATAGGCCCGCAGCGCCTGGCCCAGCACTTCGGCCTCGCGGTACACCGGGTCGCGCGAGGGCTTCGGCGGCTGGCGCGACTCGAGCGCCGCGGTGAGCTCCAGCAGCGGGACCGAGAAGCGGCGTGCGAGCAGCCACACCAGCGGCGCAAGCAGCATGCAAAGGAAGAACGCCGCCCACATGATGCGGCGCTCCAGCTCGCGGAAGCTCGCCAGCGCCACCGCCTCGGGCTGGCGCAGCACCACCTTCCAGCCGAGGCCGGGGTAGCGGCCGGCGCCACGGGTCTTCGACTCGGCCAGCAGGTGGCCGGCCGCCGCCTCGAGCTTGCGGCCCTGCAGCGCCGGGGGGCCCAGCAGCACGGTGCCGTCGGTCGAGAGCACGAGGGCCTCGGCCTGATGGCGCTCGATGGCCTGGTCGACCAGCTCGCGCTTGATCGTGCCAGCCCAGGTCCAACTCAGGTGCGTGCCCAGCACGCCCTGCAGCTCGCCCTGCGCGTTGAAGATCGGCACGGCGATGTCGACGAAGCGCCAGGGCTCCGACTGCCTGGGCAGCAGCTTCTCGAGCAGCACCGCGGCGTGCACGTCGCCGACGAAGCTCGCCTGCGTCGCACCCTTGAACCAGGGCCGGGCCGCGACGTTCTTGCCCTCCAGCAGGCCATCGGCGGACGCGATGACGTTGCCCTGCGCATCGGTGAGGCCGATCCAGGTGAAGAGCGGGAAGCTCGCGCGCACGCTCTCGAGCACGCGGCGTGCCTGTGCCGGGTCGCGATGGCGCGCCACCTGATCGAGCCGCGCGATCACGTGCACTTCCTCGTAGTGCTGAGCCATGCCGCGGTCGAGCGCATCACGCAAGGCATCCGCGTTGATCTGAAGGTAGCGCGTGGCCTGCTCGCGTGCTTCTTCGCGCGTGAAGCGGTCGATCAGCACCGCGCAGGTGAGCACGGCCGCCACCAGCGCCACCATGACGCAGACGAACAGCCAGCTCGCCAGCGCGGGGCGAGACGAGACCAGTGGCTTGGCACTCAGGGGCATGGGTGGCGTGCGCCGGTGAGGCTCAGTTCGAGCCCTTGATCATGCGGCCGGCCGCCGACTGCACGGGCCGTGCGTTCATCGGGTAGAGGCGCGAGAAGATGTCGATCTGGTTGGCGGCGATCGAGACCGGGTTCTTCATCACCATCCACAGCACGCCTTCGCTGCACGGCGGCGTGGTGAGCGAGCCCATGTAGGTGAAGTAGCCGCGGTCGGCGGGCAGGAGGCCGTTGAGGTCGAGCGTCGACTTGGCGGCGAGCTCCTCGTTCTTCTCGAGCGGCAGGTTGTTCCACACCTGCTGCACCACCGGCTGCACGCTGCCGCGGTCGAGCAGCACGGCCACGACGGCGAGCTTGCCTTCGAGGTCCTTGTGCACGAGGTGGGCGACCATGTCGAACTGGCGGCCGTTGATGCGCTCTTCCGACGGGCGATGGAAGTGGAACTGCTGCAGCTCGTAGCGGCGGCCCATCACCTCGATGCTGTTGCCCGGCGACACGTTGACCTGCACCGTGTGGCCGTTGTCGATCACGCGGAAGTTGCTCGGCTTGTAGTCGAACTGCACCGGGTCGAGCTGCACCGAGATCTGGTCGCGGATGTCGATCGGGCTCTGGCGCTTGCCGCTGCTGCACAGCGAGTACTCCGACTTCATGCTGCCCCAGTGCTCGGGGCCGCCCTCGCCGTGGTACGACCAATGGTCGGGCTTCTTCTTCGGCGCAGCGGCCTTGGCCGGCGCCACCGCACCGGCGGCCGCCGCACGGCGCGGCTCGCTCCAGTGGATGCCGGGTGCGGGCTCGCCACCGGGCGACACCGCCAGCGCACCCGCCGCCTTGGCCGGCGCGGCAACCGGCGCCGCAGGGCGGGCCACCACGCGCAGCACACCGGGCTCGGGCTTCTCGGCCGCACGCTCGCTCGCAGCCTGCGCACCGAGCTTGCGGGCCAGGCGCTCGCGCAGGGCATCGATGGATTCGCTGTCGTCCTCGGCCTTGGCGAGCGGTTTCTTCACCGGCTTGCCGTCGACCTCGGTCGGCGCGCTGTCACGCATCAGTGCGGGGCGGCCGGGCGAGGTGCGAATGACCGGGTCGGCCGCGAATGCCGGCAGCGCCCAGGCCAGGAAGCCCAGGGCAGACAAGGCCGCTCCAAGGGTGCGAGGCGGGGTGAGCATGATGATCTTTTCTCCAGCGCATGGCCCTGACACAGGGCGTCTGCTCCGTATATCGGCCTGAGGCCACGCTGCTTGAGCGCTCCGAACCGTCGAAAAGCTAGGTCACCCTCGGCTTGACCCAGATCCAGGCCACGATGCCGATGCTCATCATCAGGAGCGAGGCCACCGCCAGGCCGATCGTGGAATGCATCACGAATGGCGCGATCACCCCGGCCACCACGCCGTTGGCCAGGCTGCCGACGAAGGCCTGGAACGACGAGGCCATGCCGCGGCGCTCGGGCACGAGGTCCAGCACCAGCAGCGTGACCACCGGCACCATCAGCGCCCAGCCGAAGGAGAACACCGCGATCGGGAACAGCGCCCACGACACATGCGGTGTGAAGACGAGATTGAGCGCCAGGTTGAGCAGCGACACCGCCAGCATGATCACGAAGCCATGGCGGATCTGGTGCTGCGGCTTGATCTTGCCCGCCAGCCGCCCCGACAGGAACGCACCGCCCATGATCCCAGCGATGGTGAGCAGGAAGAACCAGAAGAACTGCTCCGGCCTGAGCGCCAGGTGCTCGCCCAGGAAGACGGGCGCCGACATCACGTAGAGGAACATGCCGTTGAACGGGATGCCGCTGGCGAGCGCGAGCGCGAGGAAGCGCGGGTTGGCGCCGAGCGCCCAGTAGCCGCTCATCAGGTTGCGCAGGTTGAAGGGCTGCCTGTGCGTGGTGTGCAGCGTCTCGGGCAGCAGCTGGAAGTTGGCGATCCACATGGCCACGCCGATCGCGGTGAGGAACCAGAAGATCGCGTGCCAGTCGATGTGCACGAAGAGGAAGCCTCCGACCATCGGCGCGATGGCCGGTGCGATGCCGAAGTAGATGGTGACCTGCGACATCACGCGTTGCGCATCGGCGGGCGGGAACATGTCGCGGATCACCGCACGCGAGACCACGATGCCGGCGCCGGCCGACATGCCCTGCACCGCACGCCAGAAGACCAGCGTGCCGATGTGGTCGGCCAGCGCACAGCCGGCCGAGGCGATGGTGAAGACCGCGATGCCCCACAGCACCACCGGGCGGCGGCCGAGGCTGTCGGACAGCGCGCCGTGGAAGAGGTTCATCACCGCGAAGCCGAAGAGATAGGCCGACAGCGTCTGCTGCATCTCGACCGGCGTGGCGCCCACCGACTGCGCGATGCCGGTGAAGGCCGGCAGGTAGGTGTCGATCGAGAAGGGCCCGAGCATCCCCAGGCAGGCCAGCAAGAACGCAAGGGCCCAGCGCGGTGCGCGCCAGAGGGAAGCGGCGTCGGGATTCATGGAAGCGAGCGAGTGTAGCGACGGGCATTTGCCCCGCTTTTCCAGGGACTAAGGCGCGCCCATCGCTGCTGCAATGGGCTGCCGTGAATGCTCAAATGCCCCCTCGCCTGCCTGCGCATCGACTGCAGCGTGCCGCCCTGCCGAGCGCGCTGGTGCTGTCGCTCCTGGCGCATGCGGTGGTGGCCGGGTGGGTGTTCAAGGCCTGGCAGGAGGCCCGGCCCGCGGCCTCGGTCGGCCGTCAGAAAGGCGCCTTGCAGGTGACGCTGCGGCGCGATGCAGCCGTGCCGGCGAAGGCGGCCACACCACCACCCGAACGCAGCACCGCGGCACCCGCGCCCCGCAAGCAGCGGGCTCGCGCCGAGCGACCGGCGGCGACGCCCAAGCCGGCACCGGCGACCGTCGCGGAGGCCACGCCACCGTCGTCGCCCACCGAACCGCCCGGCGCCCGCTTCGCGAGCCTCTTCGCGCCCATCGTGCACGCGCCGATCGGATCGGGCCGCTGGACCTCGCGCCGCTCGAACCTGCCGGCCACCCTGCCGCCCGAACAACAGCGCGAGCAGGCGCTGGTGAACCTGCGCGTGGCCCTGGCCGCACGATTCGCGTCCCTGGCCGACCAGCTGCGTGTGGCGCAGGCGCAGGTGGCCTGCGACCTCGTGATCGACGTCGAGCGCCACATCGGCCAGATCGAGTGTGAGGATGGCCAGCAGCAGGCGCTCGCGTGGGGCCACCTGCACGGCACGCTGGTGGCGGGCCTCGTGTCGGACGCTGCACAGCGCCTGTGCCTGCGACTGGCGGGCCAGCAGGTGCAGGACGCCGACTGCGCCACGCCTGCGGCGCCCTGACGTGTCATCCCCGCGAAGGCGGGGAGGAGCCTTACTGCACGATGCCGTCGATCACCTTCGGCTTGGAGCTGGCCGGGGTCGGCTCGGTGCCGATGGTGGTCATCGGATTCACGTCGTAGGCCGTCGAGTCGGGCAACGTGAGCGCCGATGCCGCCACGAGCGACGGTGCACTGGCGCACGAGGTGCGGCCCAGGCGCAGCTCGCGCTGGAGGTACTTCACATGGAAGTGCGTGGCGCCGTCAGACACCGACGAGCCGTCGCGGATGTCGAAGGCCGGCACCCAGCGGGTGTTGGGGCCGCAGCTCACCGGCTGGTTGGTGTCGGGGTTCACGCAGCTGCCCGGAATGCCTTGCAGCTGGCCGAAGCCGTTGTACTGCAGCTGCACGGTGTTGCCGTCGAACTTGCTCACGTCGGGCGCGCTGATGTTGGCCGGGCTCGCGGTCGCGGTGAAGCTCAGGGGCTTCGGCGGATCGATGGTCACGCCTTGCGCGCCGAAGTAGCGGTTCCACTGGTTCGGGCCGGTCTCCCACTGGTAGATCACCGAGGCCTGGTCGACGAGGTGCGGGCAGTAGTAGGCACCGGAGGGGTTGGCCTGGCCGTTCATGTCGCAGCGGATGGACGGCAGGTCGCTGTCGGTCACCATCGAGCCGCTGGTGAGGCCCCACTGGTTCATGCCCATGCTGTCCTTGCTGGCGCCCGAGGCGTCGGCGTTGCCGCCACCGTCGGAGAGCATGCCGTTCTGCCAGGTGTAGGCGTAGCGCGTGCCGGTCGGCCCCCAGGAGCTGGCGTCCTGGTATGGCGAGGCCGCGAGGTTGCCGCCGCTCACGAGGTTGGTGCCGGTCTTCGGGCACATGCCGATGCAGTTGAGCGCCACGTCGGGTGCGCCCGGCTCCACGACTTCACGGGTGCGGTAGGTCACCGCGTCGGTGGCCGAGAAGTTGCCGCTGGCCGGCACGAGCACCGAGCCGTTGCCGCCGCCCGAGGGGAAGAAGATGGGCAGCGCGCGGATCTGCAAGGCCGAGAGCGTGGCGGCGTTCAGGGCGACCGGCGTGCCGAAGGCGGTGCTGGAGCACGGGTTGCCCGGCGAGCACTGCTGGTAGCCGATCGCGTTGAGGGCGCTGCCGTCCCACTGCAGCTCGTAGTTGGTGTTGGCCGGGCCGCTGCCGATGGCGTTGGGCGACCAGTACATCATCGAGACGTTCTTGAAGGCACCGAGCGTCGACTGGTGCTTGGTCAGCTTCCACAGCTTGCCGCCGCGGCGCACGACCGTGAGCGGCACGTCGACCCCCGACACCTGGCGCGTGAGCGTGCCCGAGCTGCCGACGGTGGCGAGCGCCGAGTCGGGCAGCCACAGGCCCCAGAAGCTCCAGAAGCCGTAGTAGGTGTTGGCACCCGACACGTACTTCACCGCGAAGCCGGGGTTGCTCACGTCGAGGCGCGAGCCGTCGTCGTTGTAGACGCCGTAGCTCCAGGTCGAGGTGTCGGCCAGCGTGCGGTCGCGGGCGAAGCATTCGTCGCTGCCGGCGCCATCGTTGCGGTGGAAGGTGGTGCCGTCGAAGGCGAAGGTGTAGGCGTAGGGGTTGCCGCCCTCGGTGCCCTGCACGCGGCCCATGCCGCTGTCGGTGGTGGGGTTCGACTGCAGCTTGAGGTTGGTCTCCGACGAACCGCCGCCACCGCCCGACTCGGCCTGGTAGAAGCTCAGGCCGGTGCCGTCGGACTTCAGCGTGCCGCGGAACATGCAGGTGGAGAGGCCATCGGGCGTGCCGCAGAAGTACATGCGGAAGAGGCCGTTGGGGTTGCTGTCCGACTTGCCTTCGGTGGCCACGATGTAGACGTAGATCGTCATCTTCTCGGGGCCGTTGCCGTGGTCTTCTTCCTCGTGCAGCCAGATCTTGACCGTGAGCGGGTCGGCATTCGTGGCCTGCTCGGAGACGACGGTGGCCGACATGTAGTCGGTCGCGTTCGACGCACCGGCGTTGGTGCTGGTGGACTTGGCAGCGTCGCCGCGGCCGGCGCACTTGTTCTGGTCGACCAGCGCGACGTAGGCGCCCTGGTTCACCATCGCGTCGGGGCGCAGGCTGCTCATGATGCACATGATCATGTTGACCGTGCTGATGCGGTCGCCCACGCGGTCTTGCACCCAGGTGTTCTGCGGGTCGGTGACGTAGGCGCCCGAGGTGGGCGTGGTGGCCATGGCGGGCGCGGCCAGCGCGCCGGCGAGCGCCAGCGCGACGCCCAGTCGAGACAAGAGTTTCATGTTGCGCCCTCCCGGCTTACTTCGCGCTCACGACCTGCACCGACGACGGCAGGGTGATGGTCGACTGGGTGACGGGCGTCTGCGCGGCGGGGGCCGACGAACCGCCGCTGCCACCGGAACAGGCCGCAAGGCCGAGCATCAACACGAGTGCGGCAGAGAGTGCCGAGAGACGATGGAACATGAAGAAGCCTCCGAAGAAGGAACGAAGCGACAACGGTGCTTCGGAGGTTTGTGCAGTGCGCTTGAGCGGCCGGCGATGGCGGCCCGTGATGCTTTGCACGCTGGCGATGACGTGCACCCGCGTGCACTGCAGGTTAAAAGTGTGAAGCGGGCCGATAGGCCGGATTCTGTGCACCCGTCACTTCCGAAGAAGCGCCGAGCGTGACCGCCATTCCTCTGGGCCATGCATCGCTGCATGGCTCGATGCCACCTACCCGCCAGCTCCGCGGAGCCACATCAACGCTGGCCTATTTGGTGTTGCTGCGCGTAGAGATTGCCCGTTTCACCCGAACTGAATCGGCTCGTCTCTGTTGCTCTGATCCTCACCTCACGGTGGACAGCCGTTAGCTGCTACGCCGCCCTGTGCAGTCCGGACCTTCCTCCAGTGCCTCGTTTCCGAGATCGCACCAGCGGCGGTCTGGCCCGCTTCACGGGCGGCATTATCGACGGGCCGGGGTTTCCATGAGGCGGCATGGCAACTCGGTACAAGACGCCCCCTGAGGCGCGCACTATGGTCGGGCGCAGGCGTGCTGGGAGGAGCGCCTTCACACGAAAGGCGACCATGGCGCGTTCCGACTCTTCATTTCCCTCCGACACCGGGCTGCCCGTCGGCCAGGACCTGCTCGACAACTCCTACGTCCTGGGCCACCACGGTTTCATCTACACCAGCGTGCACCTCGCGAGTGGTTCCACCGTGCGCCACCCGGCCGTGGTGCTGCTGAGCATGGACGGCCGCCCGTTCCGCATCCCCATGCCCGACGGCCGCGTGCTCGAGGCCCCGGCCGCGATGGTGCCGCCCCGCGTAGAGCGCGGCCTCGACGCCGTCGGCGTCCCGCTGCTGAGCCTCAACATCATGCCGGCGCACGGGGCGTACCACGTGTTCCGCGCGATGCAGCACGGCGGTGTGCGCGAGCTCGACCGCCATTTGTTCAACGACCTCAACGACAGCTTCGCCGCGCTGGTGGAGGGCCGTGCCTCCATCGTCGAGGCCGAGCTGGTCTTCTCGCGTGTGGTCACCGAGGTGCAGCGTGTGCTGCCGCCCGCGCCGGCACCCGACCCGCGCGCGCTCGCGCTCATCCGCATGCTCGACGCCCACCCCGAGCTCAGCCTGGACGCGCTCGCGCGCAAGCTCGGCTATTCGCACCAGGTGATGTCGCGCATGTTCTCGTCGGCGGTCGGCATGTCGCTGCGCGACTACCAGAACTGGCTCAAGCAACGCCGCGTGTACGACGTGCTCTACACCCGCCGCTCGCTCACGCAGGTGGCCTACATCGCGGGCTTTGCCGATTCACCGCAGTTCACGCGCACCTTCCAGCGCTGGTACGGCGTGACGCCGTCGACGGCACGCGACCCGAAGAACGTGCGCGTGTTCATCCACGGCGGCAGCAACCAGCGGGCTGCGCCGACCTGAGGAAGCCTCAGGACGCGGGCTGCGCCGGCGGCTGCGACGCGAGGGTGCCGTCCGGCTGCGGGATCAGTGACTGCTGGTCGGGCGGCAGCTGCGCACGGATGGCGTCGAGCTGCTCCTTCTTCTGCTCGGGCGTGAGCGAAGCGTCCTGCACGATGAACGAGGCCGTCATCGTGGCGCGCGCATAGGCGTCGTAGGGGCCGAAGAGTGCGCTCGCGGTCGATTCGTCGAAATGGCGGCGGCGGATGCTCTCCATCTGGTCGAAGAAGGCATTGGCCTCCTGCAGGGTGCGCGGGATGCCCTGGGGCTGCATCTGCGTGGCGATGTCGCGGGTGTAGGCGCGGTAGTCGGTGAAGAGCTTCAGGGCCTTTTCGGCGTCTTCACGGGGCAGGCCCTGGCGCAGCGTGCGCTCGAGGCGCTGCAGGTCCTGGTCGGAGGGGTTCTCGGGCATCGAGTTCAGCACCGCCTCGATGGCGGAGCGGGTGTCGCGGTCGATCACGAGGCCGCCGGCAAAGCCCAGCTCGAAGAGGCGCGAGGCGTCGAGGTTGCCGAGGACGGCGTCGGAGACCGTCACGGTCTCCTCGCCAGGCCGCGGCGCGCCGCCCGATGCACCGGCCGCGCGTCCTCCCGCCACCGGCGGCGCGCCGGCCACCCCGGCAGCAGGCGCAGTGGAGACGTCGGCCGCCGGGGTCCAGTTGGCATAGACGATGGCTGCGACCACCAGGACGACACCGATGGTCAGCGCGATGGGAAAGGGCTTGAAGGCAGGCATGGGGCCAATGTTGCACGCACATCCAGAAGTTGACATCAGCATTGCCCCGCCCCAGATCGGGGCCAAACCCCGATCACCCTGCCCAAAAGCAAGATTTCCCAGGAGAAGCGGCACCAGACGCGCGCGTAGCACAAAAGGCGGGTCGCTGGATTGATGGAATGCGTACATCGCATGTTCGGATGAAAAAGGACGGACGTGCACCCAAGATGCGATCAGCCCGGCGTCACAAGTCGGCCGTGCCCTTGGGGCCGCCATGCAGCGGCCACCCCGGTTCCACCTACAAAGGAGACAACATGCAATTCAAAGCACGCACCTTGCGTCTGCTGCAAGCCGCCGCCCTGGGCGGCCTGATGGCCGTCTCGGCCGCCGCCACCGCACAGACCAACCCCTATGCCCGCGGCCCGAACCCGACCGATTCCCTGCTGGAAGCGAGCCGCGGCCCGTTCTCGATCAGCTCGTTCACCGTGAGCCGCCCGAGCGGCTACGGCGCCGGCACCGTCTACTACCCGACCAACGCCGGCGGCACCGTGGGCGCCATCGCCATCGTGCCGGGCTACACCGCACGCCAGTCGAGCATCAACTGGTGGGGCCCGCGCCTGGCCTCACACGGCTTCGTGGTCATCACCATCGACACCAACTCCACGCTCGACCAGCCGTCGAGCCGCTCGCGCCAGCAGATGGCCGCGCTGAGCCAGGTCGTGTCGCTCAGCCGCACCAGCACCAGCCCGATCTACAACAAGGTCGACGCGTCGCGCCTGGGCGTGATGGGCTGGTCGATGGGTGGCGGCGGCTCGCTGATCTCTGCACGCGACAACCCCTCCATCAAGGCCGCGGCACCGCAAGCCCCCTGGAACACCTCGAGCAACTTCTCCTCGATGACCGTGCCGACGCTGATCTTCGCGTGCGAGAACGACAGCATCGCGTCGACCAGCTCGCACGCATCGCCGATGTACAACAGCATGCGGCTCAACCCACGCCAGTACTTCGAGATCAACAACGGCTCGCACTCGTGCGCGAACAGCGGCAACAGCAACCAGGCGCTCATCGGCAAGCGCGGCGTGGCCTGGATGAAGCGCTTCATGGACAACGACACGCGCTACACCTCGTTCGCCTGCTCGAACCCGAACACGTTCTCCGTGTCGGAGTTCCGCACCGCGAACTGCAGCTGAGGACCCGAGCCCTCCGGGGCGTGATGCCTTGACGGCCGCGACTCGCAAGGGTCGCGGTCCTTTTGCGTTTCACGCGCCTGGCGCGCGGTCAGGTCAGGCCTGCTTCCAGGCGAGCGTTTCACCGCCGCGCAAGGGCTTGAGCTGGGCATCGCCGAAGGGCAAGGCCTCGGGCAAGGTCCAGGTCTCCTTCTTCAAGGTGACCGTGCCGCTGTTGCGAGGCAGGCCGTAGAAAGCCGGGCCATTGAAGCTCGCGAAGGCTTCCAGCTTGTCGAGGGCGCCTGCGGCATCGAAGGCTTCGGCATAGAGCTCGAGTGCACTCAGCGCCGTGTAGCAGCCGGCACAGCCGGTCGCGTGCTCCTTCAGGTGCGCCGGGTGCGGCGCGCTGTCGGTGCCGAGGAAGAAGCGGTCGCTGCCCGAGGTGGCGGCGGCCACGAGCGCGCGGCGGTGCTCTTCGCGCTTCAACACCGGGAGACAGTAATAGTGCGGACGCACACCCCCCAGGAAGATGGCGTTTCGGTTGTAGAGCAGGTGGTGCGCGGTGATGGTGGCCGCGGTGTGCGGGCCGGCTTCGGGCACGTACTGCGCCGCTTCGCGCGTGGTGATGTGCTCGAACACGATCTTCAACTCCGGGAAGTCGCGGCGCAGCGGGATGAGCTGCGTGTCGATGAAGGCCTTCTCGCGGTCGAAGAGGTCGATGTCGGGGCTGGTCACTTCGCCGTGCACGAGAAGCTTCAGGCCTTCACGCTGCATCGCCTCGAGCGTGGCGTAGGTCTTTCTGATGTCGGTGACGCCGGCATCGCTGTTGGTGGTGGCACCGGCGGGGTAGAGCTTGAGGGCGACCACGTCGGCGTCCTTGGCGCGGCGGATCTCGTCGGGCGGCAGGTTGTCGGTGAGGTAGAGCGTCATCAGCGGCTCGAAGCCCAGGCCCTGTTCTTTCAGCGAGGCAGGCACCGCGGCCAGGATGCGCTCGCGATAGGCCACCGCCTGCGCCGCGGTGGTCACCGGCGGCTTGAGGTTGGGCATGATGATCGCGCGGCCGAACTGGCGCGCGGTGTCCGGCACGACCGCCTGGAGGGCGGCGCCGTCGCGCACGTGGAGGTGCCAGTCGTCGGGCCGGGTGAGGGTGATCGAGAGGGAGGGTGCTGCGGAAGTCATGCGGAATTGTCACCCACCCCACCGTCGTCGGCCTCGGGGCGCCGCCGCTCGAGCTGAGGGCACGGCATGCGCACTGCGTCCTTCTCCATTCCGCATGCCGCCGCGCTCCGGCCGCGCGAGACCGCCTATGTGCTCGGCCACGACGGCTTCATCTACGCCGGACACGACCTCTCCAGCGGCGTGACCTCGCGCCACTCGGCCGCCATCCTCCTCAGCGCCGACCACCGTGCGGTGACGGTCACCTCGCCCGACGGCACGCGCTTCAGCGGGCCGGCGCTGCTCGTGCCACCGCTCGTGCCCCGCCGGCTCGACGCTGCCGGCGTGGCACTGCTGAGCATCAACGTGATGCCGTCGCACCGCGCTTTCCACGTCTTTGCTGCACGGCAGCACGCCGGCGTGCAGCCACTCCACCGCGAGCTCTACTTCGCGTGGGACGCAGATCTGCGGGGACTGGTGAAGGGCGAACTCGACCTGGACACTGCCGGCACGCTCTTCGAGCACCTGGTCGACCTCGCCTGCTCGCAACTGCCCCCGGCGCCCCCGCAGGACCCTGCGGCGGGCTTGCTGATCCAGCTGCTCGACGACAACCCCTGCTGCACGATCGACGAACTCGCCCGCAAGCTGGGGCGGCCACCGCGGGCGGTGTCGCGGCTGTTCCCGCTGGCGCTGGGCATGTCGGCGCGCGACTACCAGGGCTGGCTCCGGATGCGTCGCATGATGGAGCTGATGGACAGCGCGCGCTCGCTCACCGACGTCGCACTCGACGCGGGCTTTTCCGATTCGCCGCAGTTCTCGCGCACCTACCTGCGCTGGTACGGCCGCCCGCCATCGACGACACGCGACCCGTCGCGGGTGCGTGTGCTCGTGCGTCGGCCGCCCAAGCCTTGAGCGACAAAATCACTCAATTCCGGACGGTGATTCAAAAAACCATCAAGCGTAGACGGAAGCTGGCTTGCGAAGCGGGCTTGCAGATTTCGGGTATTCCCGCCTGCAAGTGCGGTTTTTCATAGGCAAATCAAGCACCTGGAGCAGCTAACACAAACCGCCAGTTTTGTCTTGATGCCGCGCTTGATGGAAACCGTCAATGCAAAAAATGCGTGGCCGTCCAAAAATCAAGGCGTCGCACTTCGAGGCGACGCCCACCCGCCCCCGCAGGCGGAGCATCACAAAACCGGAGACATCGATGTTTGGAACTACCCGTTTGATGAAGGCCGCGCTCGCGGTCACCGCCCTCGTGGCCGCCACCGCGGCTTCCGCCCAGACCAACCCCTTCCAGCGCGGCCCGGCCCCGACCGAAGCGACCCTCGAGGCCACCCGCGGCCCGATGGCCACGAGCCAGTTCACCGTCAGCCGCCCGAGCGGCTACCGTGCGGGCACGGTGTACTACCCCACCAATGCCGGCGGCACCGTCGGCGGCATCGTGGTGGTGCCGGGCTACACCGCCTACCAGTCCGACATCAACTGGTGGGGGCCGCGCCTGGCGTCGTGGGGCTTCATCGTCATGACGATCGACACCAACTCCACCCTGGACCAGCCGGCTTCGCGCTCACGCCAGCAGCTCGCCGCGCTCGACCAGCTCGCCACGCTGTCGCGCACCAGCAGCAGCCCGATCTACAACAAGCTCGACACCAACCGCATGGGCGTGATGGGCTGGTCGATGGGCGGTGGCGGCTCGCTGATCTCGACGGAGAACCGCCCGTCGCTCAAGGCCTCGATCCCGTTCGCGCCCTGGAACAGCACCGAGAACTTCTCGTCGGTGACCGTGCCCACGCTGATCATCGCCTGCCAGGACGACTCCATCGCGCCGGTCTATTCGCACGCCTCGCCGTTCTACAACAGCATGACGCGCAACCCGAAGCAGTTCCTGGAAGTGCGCGGCGAAGGCCACTACTGCGCCAACTCCAGCAACAGCGACAAGGACTTCCTGGGCAAGAAGGGCGTGGCGTGGATGAAGCGCTTCATGGACAACGACACCCGCTTCACTACCTTCGCCTGCACCAACCAGGAAAGCAGCCTGGACGTGTCGGACTTCCGCACCGCTCGCTGCTCGTGATGGGCTGAGCCACCTTGCGGCGCCAGTCGCCGCAACGAAAAAGGGCGCCACACCGTGGCGCCCTTTTTCTTTGGCCGGAGGCCTTTGGCTCAGTGCTGGAGGATCTTCGAGAGGAAGTCCTTGGCCCGCGGCGAGCGCGCCTCGGGGTTGCCGAAGAAGTCGGCCTTGGCGCAGTCTTCGACGATCTTGCCGGCGTCCATGAAGATCACGCGGTGGCTCACCTTCTTGGCGAAGCCCATTTCGTGCGTCACGCACATCATGGTCATGCCTTCGTGCGCGAGCTGCACCATCACGTCGAGCACCTCGCCCACCATCTCGGGGTCGAGCGCCGAAGTCGGCTCGTCGAAGAGCATCACGATCGGGTCCATGCTCAGCGCGCGCGCGATGGCCACACGCTGCTGCTGGCCGCCGGAGAGCTGGCCGGGGAACTTGTCCTTGTGCGCCATCAGGCCCACGCGGTCGAGCATCTTGAGGCCGCGGGTCTTGGCTTCGTCGGCACTGCGGCCCAGCACCTTGATCTGCGCCAGGGTGAGGTTCTCCGTCACGCTCAGGTGGGGGAAGAGCTCGAAGTGCTGGAACACCATGCCCACGCGTGAGCGCAGCTTGGGCAGGTTGGTCTTGGGGTCGGAGATGGAGATGCCGTCGACCACGATGTCGCCCTTCTGGAAGGGCTCGAGCGCGTTGACGGTCTTGATGAGGGTCGACTTGCCAGAGCCCGACGGGCCGCAGACCACGACCACTTCACCCTTCTGGATGCTGGTGGTGCAGTCGGTCAGCACCTGGAAGGAGCCGTACCACTTGGAGACGTTCTTGATGTCGATCATGATGGGATGACCTCAGCGGATGATCTGGATCTTCTTCTGCAGCCGGCGAACCAGCATGGACAGGCTGAAGCAGATGACGAAATAGACGACGGCGGCGACGAGGTAGGTCTCGACCGGCCGGTTGAAGTTCTTGCCCGCGACCTCGAAGCCCTTGAGCAGGTCGTAGGCGCCGATCGCGTACACGAGCGAGGTGTCCTGGAACAGGATGATGGTCTGCGTGAGCAGCACCGGCAGCATGTTGCGGAAGGCCTGCGGCAGCACGATGAGCTGCATGGTCTGGCGGTAGTTCATGCCCACCGCGTAGCCGGCATGCACCTGCCCGCGCGGCACGCTCTGGATGCCCGCCCGCATGATCTCGGAGTAGTAGGCCGCCTCGAACACCGTGAAGGTGATGATGGCCGACAGTTCCGCGCCCATGGGCCGACCGATCAGCAGCGGGATCAGCAGGAAGAACCACAGGATCACCATCACCAGCGGGATGGAGCGCAGCGTGTTGACATAGGCCGCGGCGGGGATCTCCAGCCACTTCTTGCCCGACAGGCGCATCAGCGCGAGCACGGTGCCGAGGATGATGCCGCCCACCATCGCGATCAGCGTGAGCTGGATCGAGTAGATGAAGCCCTTGACCACGAAACTGGAGATGACGCTCCAGTTGAGGAAGCTGAAATCGAGGGCGCTGATCATCTTCCAGCTCCCAGCGTGCCGGGGATCTGCACCTTGTGTTCGATGAAGAGCGCGATGCGGTTGATCGCGAACGCGGAGATGAAGTACAGGCCCGTCACGGCGAGGTAGACCTCCACACCGCGCGAGGTTTCTTCCTGCGCCTGCATCGCAAACATCGTCATCTCGGCCACGCTGACGGCGAAGGCCACCGACGAGTTCTTGATGATGTTCATGCTTTCGCTTGTGAGCGGCGGGATGACGATGCGAAACGCCATCGGCAGGATGACGTAGCGGTAGGTCTGCGGCAGCGTGAGGCCCATGGCGAGGCCGGCATAGCGCTGGCCCTTGGGCAGGGCCTGGATGCCGGCCTTCACCTGCTCGGACACCCGCGCCGAAGTGAAGAAGCCAAGCGCGAATACCACGAGGATGAAGCTCGGCACGTCACGCAGGCCGAGGAAGATGCCCGGGATCACGTGGTACCAGAGAAAGATCTGCACCAGCAGCGGAATGTTGCGGAAGAGCTCCGTCCAGGCTTCACCGAAGGTGGCCACGGCCTTGTTCGGCACCGTGCGCAGCACGCCGATCAGCGAGCCCACCACCAGCGCCACGACCAGCGCCAGCAGCGCCACCGAGAGCGTCCAGCCCCAGGCGGACATCAACCACTCGAGGTAGGTTCGCCCCCCTCCGTCATCTCGCAGGAAGACCTGCCAGTCCCATGTCTGCCCCACGGCGCGCTCCTCTTGTCATGTGCCGGGCCTGAGGGGCTTCGTGAGCCCCAAGGAAAAAGCGCGGCCGGTTTTGATGACCCGCGCCGCGCTCGGAATGTAAGCAAGCCCTGCGCCACTGGGCGCTAGGGCTCGCCCCGATGCGCCTTCTTACTTCTTGACGAAGTCTTCCATCGGTTTGTCGTTCGGGTTCGCCCAGGCGTCCTTGGTCGCCTGCGACAGCGCCAGGCCCACCTTGGTGTTGCTCGGCGGGATGGGCTGCATGAACCACTTGTCGTAGATCTTCGCGAGTTCGCCGCTCTTGATCATGCCCTTGATGCTGTCGTCGACCGCCTTCTTGAAGGCCGGGTCGTCCTTGCGCATCATGCAGGCGATCGGCTCGACCGACAGCACTTCGCCGACGATCTTGAAGTCGGCCGGGTTCTTCGCCTTGCTGATGTTGCCGGCGAGGATCTGGCCGTCCATCACGAAGGCATCGGCGCGGCCCGATTCGAGCAGCAGGAAGCTGTCGGCGTGGTCCTTGCCGAAGACTTCCTTGAAGTCGACGCCGGTGGCGCGCTCGTGCTTGCGCAGGGTCTGCACCGAGGTCGTGCCGGTCGTGGTGGCGATCGTCTTGCCGGTCAGGTCCTTGATGGAGTTGATGCCCGAGTTCGCCTTGGTGGCGATGCGCACTTCTTCCATGTAGGTCGTCACGGCGAAGGCGACGTCCTTCTGGCGCGTGGCGTTGTTGGTGGTGGAGCCGCACTCGAGGTCGACGGTGCCGTTCTGCACGAGCGGGATGCGGTTCTGCGAGGTGACGACCTGGAACTTCACGTCGAGCTTGGGCAGGGCGAGCTGCTTCTGCAGGTCGGCGGCGATGCGCTGGGCCATCTCGGTGTGGAAGCCGACGTACTTGCCGTCACCCAGGGTGTACGCGAGGGCACCCGAGGATTCACGAGCGCCCAGCGTGATCGAACCGCTGTCCTTGATCTTCTTGAGCGTGTCGGCCTGGGCCACGCCCATCGCGAGAACGGCAGCCAAAGCGAACATGGTCTTCTTCATAAAAACTCCTTCGGGGGTGTAGGAAGTGCAGTAACGAAATTCTAGGGAGGTGGGTTGTACGCGAAACCACGTACATGCCCTACGAAATCACGCGCGGCGGTGCACCTTCATCAATAAGGCACCTGGTCGGTGGGGTACTTCCAGAAGTCTTTCAGCAGGTAGTTCATCGGCAGGTTGAGCGAGGTGTTCATGGGAGCCACCGGCTTCATGAACCACTTGTCGAAGATCGCATGGGCCTCGCGGCTCTTGATGAGCTGCTTCATCTCATCATCGACGATCTTCTTGAACTCGGGGTCGTTCTTGGACAGCATGATGGCCAGCGGCTCGATGGTCAGGAACTTCCCCACCACCTTCAGCCGGGCCGGGTCGGGGCGCCCGGCGATCAGGCCGTAGAGCAGCACGTCGTCCATCGCGAAGCCGTCGGCCTCGCCCTTCTCCACCATGGCCACCGCCGCGGCGTGGTCCGGGGCTTCGACGAGCTTGATGCCGATCAGGCGCTCCTTGTTGGCCGCGTTGACGGCCTTCAGGGGCGTGGTGCCCTTGGTCGACACGAGGGTCTTGCCGCCGAAATTGGCGAGGTCGTCGATGGCGCTGTCGGCCCGGACCATGTAGCGCGCGCCGGTGATGTAGTGCGGCACGGTGAAGGCCACCTTCTCGCGCCGCTCGGCATTGTTGGTGGTCGAACCGCACTCCAGGTCGGCGCGCCCCTCGGCGATGGCGGCGATGCGGTTGGACGGCGTCACCAGCAGGTACTCGGGCTGCAGGCTGGCCAGACCGAGCTTCTTGCGCACGCCCTCGGCGATGCGAAGGCACAGCTCGACCGCGTAGCCCACGGGCTTCTTGTCGGGCAACACGTACGAGAAGGGCACCGACGACTCGCGGTGCGCGATGATGATCTTGCCCGTCTGCTTGATGCGATCGATCGAGGGGCCCTTGGGCGGGGCCTCGGCGGCGAGGGCGAAACCGCAAAGCGCCGTCCACACGGCAGCCCCGGTCAGCCAGGGGGAGAGAAAGGACCCAATGGTCATCGTGCGACTCCGAACAGGTGCAAAAGAAAAGAAGAGCGCAACCCTATGCACTGCTCATGCCATGAGGCGCACGGGACGGGTCAGCGTTTCCGGTACGAGCAACGCCTCCATGTCCGACTGCGTCATGATGTTCAGGTTCTCGGCCGTGGCGGCGATCGTGCCGCCCGTGGCGAGCGCCATCTTGGCGATCAGCGCCGCCTTCTCGTAGCCGATGATGGGATTGAGGGCGGTGACGAGCGTCACCGACTCGGCCACGCGGCGTGCCAGCAGCTCGGTGTTGGGCTGGATGCCTTGCACGCAATTCACCTGCAAGGTGCGACAGGCCTGGGTGAGGTGCTTCACGCTCTTGGCCAGCGCCCAGCCCATGATGGGCTCGAAGGCGTTGAGCTGCAGCTGCCCGGCCTCGCTTGCAATCGTGATGGTCACGTCGTTGCCGATGACTTCGAAGGCCACCTGGTTCATCACCTCGGGGATCACCGGGTTCACCTTGCCCGGCATGATCGACGAACCCGCCTGGCGCGGCGGCAGCCGGATGTCGCCGAAGCCCGCCTGCGGGCCCGACGACAGCAGCCGCAGGTCGTTGCAGATCTTCGAGAGCTTGCAGGCCACGCGCTTGAGCACGCCCGACAACTGCACGAACGCGCCGGTGTCCTGCGTGGCCTCGACGAGATTGGGCGACTTCACCACCGGCACGCCGGAGACTTCGGCCAGCAGGGCGATGACCTTTTCCGCATAACCCGCGGGCGCGTTGATGCCGGTGCCGATGGCCGTGGCGCCGAGGTTGACCTCGGTGATGAGGGCACGCGCCTCGCGCAGGCGCTGCTCGTCTTCCCCGATCATCACGGCGAAGGCCATGAACTCCTGGCCCAGCGTCATGGGCACGGCGTCCTGCAGCTGCGTGCGGCCGATCTTGAGGATGCCCGCGAACTCGTGCGCCTTGGCCTCGAATGCCAGGCGCAGGTCGGCCATGGCCGCCAGGAGTCGCCCGATGCCGAACCAGGCCGCCAGACGCAGCGCGGTGGGGTAGACGTCGTTGGTGCTCTGCGAAGCGTTGACGTGGTCGTTGGGGTGCAGCACGTCGTAGCGGCCGCGGGCATGGCCCAGGCGCTCGAGTGCGCGATTGGCGATCACCTCGTTGGCGTTCATGTTGGTGGAGGTGCCGGCACCGCCCTGGATCACGTCGACCACGAACTGCTCGTGCAGCTCGCCGTTCACCAGGTCGTCGCAGGCCTGCTCGATGGCCCGGGCGAGCCCGGCGTCGATCACGCCGAAGGAGAGGTTGGCCTGCGCCGACGCCCGCTTGACCAGGGCCAGCGCCACCACCAGGTCGGACCAGCCGCCCACCGTCTGGCCGCTGATGGGAAAGTTCTCGACGGCACGTGCGGTGTGCACGCCCCAGTAGGCCTCGGCGGGGATCAGCTTCTCGCCGAGGAAGTCGTGTTCGGTGCGGGTGGTGGGTGTGGGCTGCATGACGGCGCGGACTGTAGGGTCGCCCGTCACGCGCGGTCCAATGCTGAATGTCGAGGGGGTGCATGCGTTTGCTGCATGCGCCCCTAGGGTTTACCCAGAATGTCTCCGCGCCAAGCCCCGCTCAGGCGATCAGGCGGAATCCCGCAGGAAGTCCCACAAAGCCTGCGCGCCGGGCTTCAGGTGGCGCGACACTTCCGGCCGCTCGCGGTAAATGCGAACTTCCATGGAAAGCTCGCAGGCGCCTGGGGCCGAGGCCCGCACCAGGCGTTTGCTCTTGAGCTCTTTCTTCACCGAGCTGCCGGGCAGGAAGGCCAGGCCGTGGCCCTCCAGCGCCATGGCCTTCAAGCCCTCGGCCATGTCGGTCTCGTAGATGGGCTCGAGGTTGAGCGGCACCGAGGAAAGCTTCACGATCAGGTCGACCAGCCGCCCGAGGTAGGCCCCCGAGCCGTAGCTCAGGAACGGCACCCGGCTGCCCGGGGCAGTGGGAATGCGGAACAGCGGCAGGCCGTTGTCGTCGGCCTTTGCATAGGGCGCGATCGTCTCGTGGCCGAGGCTCAGCATCTCGTAGCGGTCGGGGCTGAGCTGTAGCGGCGCCGAGGGGTGGTGGTAGGCGATCAGCAGGTCGCAACTGCCTTCGGTGAGCAGCATCACCGCATCGTGCACGTTGAGCGCGATGAGCCGGCTCTTCACCGCGCCGAAGCGGTTGCGCAGGTCCATCACCCAGTGCGGGAAGAAGGTGAAGGCCAGCGAGTGCGGCACCGCGAACTCGATCATGTCCTGGCTGGCCACCTGGTGGCCGCGCATCATGTTGCGTGTGGCCTGCAGGCTGCCGAGGATCTCGAGCGCCTGCGAGTGGAAGGTCTCGCCGGCCGGCGTGAGCCGCGTCGGGTAGGAGGAACGGTCCACCAGATCGAGCCCCGCCCAGGCCTCCAGCGCCTGGATGCGCCGCGAGAAGGCCGGCTGCGTGACGTGCCGCAACTGGGCCGAACGAGAAAAGCTCCGGGTCTCAGCCAAGCTGACGAAGTCTTCGAGCCACTTGGTTTCCATGGTGTGTCTTGTGATCTCTTCAGGCGGCCTCTTCCCCCGCCGCCTGCTGCATGCGCCACATTTCAGCATAGCGCCCGTCACGCGCCAGCAGCTCGGCGTGCGTGCCGCGTTCGACGATCCGCCCCAACTCCATCACGAGAATCTGGTGCGCCTCGACCACCGTCGACAGGCGGTGCGCGATCACGAGCGCCGTCTTGTTGCGCGCCACACCCTGCAGTTCGGCCTGGATCGCACGCTCGTTCGCTGAATCGAGCGCCGAGGTCGCCTCGTCGAAGATCATGATCGGCGGATTCTTCAGCAGCGTGCGGGCGATGGCCACGCGCTGCTTCTCGCCGCCGGACAGCTTCAGCCCCCGCTCGCCCACCGCCGTCTCGTAACCCTTGGGTGTGGAGACGATGAAGTCGTGGATGCGTGCCGCCTTCGCGGCCGCTTCGATCTGCTCGCGCGTGGCGCCGGTGTGGCCGTAGGCGATGTTGTAGGCGACCGTGTCGTTGAAGAGCACGGTGTCCTGCGGCACGATGCCGATGGCCCGGCGCACGCTGCCCTGCGTGACCTGGCGGATGTCCTGTCCGTCGATGCTGATGGTGCCCGCGTTCACGTCGTAGAAGCGGTAGAGCAGCCGCGCCAGCGTGCTCTTGCCGGAGCCCGAGGGTCCGACCACTGCCACCGTCTTGCCCGCCGGGATCTCGAAGCTCACGTCGTGCAGGATGGGCCGTGCCGGCTCGTAGGAGAAGTTCACGTCGCTGAACTTCACATGGCCCGCGCTGACCTGCAGCGGCTGCGCGCCGGGCGCGTCGTCGACCTCGCGCTCGCGCGCCATCAGCGTGAACATCTTGTCGAGGTCGGTCAGCGCCTGCTTGATCTCGCGGTAGATCACGCCCAGGAAGTTGAGCGGGATGTAGAGCTGGATCATGAAGGCATTGACCATCACCAGGTCGCCGAGCGTCATGGTGCCGTCGACCACGCCGCGCGTGGCCAGCCATAGCATCGCCACGAGGCCGGTGGCGATGATGAGCTGCTGGCCGGTGTTGAGGATCGACAGCGTGGTCTGCGCCTTGAGCTGCGCGCGGCGCAGGCGCTCCAGGCTCTCGTCGTAGCGCTTCGCTTCGAAGTCTTCGTTGTTGAAGTACTTGACGGTCTCGTAGTTGAGCAGCGAGTCGATCGCGCGGGTGTGGCTGGTCGAGTCGAGCTCGTTGACCTGCTTGCGGAACTGCGTGCGCCAGTTGGTGACGGTGACGGTGAAGGCGATGTAGACCACGAGCGCCGCGATCGTGATCCACGCGAACCATGCATCGAACTTCACGCCCAGCAGCGTGAGCACCATGACCACTTCGATGAGCGTCGGCACGATGCTGTAGAGCGAATACGAGATCAGCGAGTGCACGGCACGGGTGCCGCGCTCGATGTCGCGCGTCATGCCGCCGGTCTGGCGCTCCAGGTGGAAGCGCAGGCTCAGCGAGTGCAGGTGGCGAAAGACGTTCAGCGAGATGCTGCGCGCCGTGCCCTCGGTCGCCTTGGCGAAGACCAGCTCGCGCAGCTCGGTGAAAAGCGAAGTCGACAGGCGCAACGCGCCATACGCGATCAGGAGGCCCACCGGCACCACGAGCAGCGCACCCGCATCGCCGGGCTTGAGCGACATGCTGTCGACCAGTTCCTTGAGCAGGAGCGGCACGCCCACGTTGGCCAGCTTCGCCCCCACCATGAAGGCCAGCGCCAGCGCCACTCGCCAGCGGTATTGCCAGAGGTAGGGCAGCAGCTTGCGCAAGGTGGCCCAGTCGGAGCGGGGGGCCTTGCTCGCTGGTGCGGGCGGCATGGAAGACAACACGGAATCTCGACGCATCGCCTCAGTGTGCCAGCGCAAAGCGCTCCACAATGTGGCCCATGACTTCTGCTGCCAACACCCTGCCCGTCACCCTGCCCACCGACATGGACCTGGTCATGCGCGTCATGCCGATGCCGTCCGATGCCAACGGCAACGGCGACATCTTCGGCGGCTGGATCATGGCCCAGGTCGACCTGGCCGGCTCGGTGCTGCCCAACCGCATCGCCAAGGGCCGCATCGCCACCGTGGCGGTCAACCAGTTCATCTTCAAGCAGCCCGTCTCCATGGGCGACCTGCTGAGCCTGTATGCCCGCGTCGAACGCATCGGCCGCACCTCGGTGACGGTGCATGTGGAGGTCTACGCCGAGCGCAACCCGGCCAAGCTGGAGGTCGTGAAGGTGACCGAGGCCAGCCTCACCTACGTGGCTATCGACGACGAAGGCAAGCCGCGGCCTCTGCCGCCGCAAGACTGAATCAAAGGTCGAGCGGCTGCGTGTCGACGGCGAGGCCTTGGCGCCGCCGCCGCGTGGGCACGGTCGCCGGCAGGCGCGGCACGATCTCGCGGGCGATGGTCCCCGCCAGTTGCTCGGCCCACATCGCATAGGCCGCCGGGCCGGGGTGGAACCCGTCTTCGGCCATCAGCACGCTGCTGTCGTTGCCCGGCACCGGGATCTCGGGCTCGATGGGCACCGGCAGCCACCAACGGTCGGACGAACGCCCGACCCACGCGCTCAAGGCCTGGTTGTAGGCCTGCGCGTCGGTGCCCAGCACCCAGCGCAGCGGGTTGGGCAGCAAGGGGAACGTGTGGACCGGCGGGATGCCGGTGTGCACCACGTGCTTGATGCCCGCGCGGCGTGCCGCGGCGCGATTGAGCTTCTCGAGCTGGTGGAGCCAGGTGTTCACCGGCACCTGCGCGATCACGTCGTTGAGGCCGAGCGCCGTCACCATCACGTCGGCCGGGTGCAGCGAGAGCTTGCGCACCGCGGCCAGCGAACTGCGCGTCGTGTCGCCGCTGCGCGCGATGAGCTGCCACACCACCGCGCCGTGCAGGCGCTGAGACAGCGCCTCGCTCAGGCGGCCGGCCAGGGCCTGGATCTGGTTCTTGGCGCCCACGCCCGCGGCCGACGAGTCGCCGACGATGAGGATGCGCAAGCGCACCTTGCCCGTGCCGGCCACCCCTTCGCGTGGGCCTTCGGCCTCGGGCAGCCGAAGCGCCGCGCGGCGCACCTGCCGGCCCTGCCACAGCAGCACCGGCACCAGCAGGAACTTGATGGCCTTGAAGAGCCCAGGATTCATGCGCGCGACGATACCCGCACGCCGCCCCTCCCGGCACCGCCCGACTGCACGGGGTCAGCGCGGATCAGGAAAACTGACTGAAATCCGGCTTGCGCTTCTGGAAGAAGGCGCTGAACGCTTCCTTCGCCTCGGGGCTCTGCAGCTGTGCGGCGAAGACCGCGTTTTCGGCATCGATCGTCTTGAAGAAGTCGTCGGCCAGGCGGCCGCGCATCAGCTTCTTGGTGGCGCGGATCGCACCCGGCGGCAGCGTGTTGAAACGCTCGGCCACGCGGCGGGCGTGAGGCGCCACTTCGCCCGCGGGCAGCACCGCGTTGGCGATGCCGCACTCCACCGCTTCGCTGCCGGTGAAGGGGTCGCCCAGCATCAGCTTCTCGGCCGCCTTGCGCTGGCCCATGAGCTGCGGGATGAGCTGGCTCGAGGCGAACTCGGGCACGAGGCCCAGGCTCACGAACGGCATCACCAGGCGCGCCTCGTCGGACACGTAGACGAAGTCGCAGTGCAGCAGCAGCGTGGTGCCGATGCCGATGGCCGCACCGGTGACGGCGGCGATCACCGGCTTGTCGCAACCGATCAGCGCTTCCATGAAGGTGCGGGCCGGCGACACGGCCGAGGCCGCGGCCGAGCGCTTGGCGAAGTCCTCGATGTCGTTGCCCGAGGTGAAGATGCCCGGCTGGCCGGTGATGAGCACGCTGCGCACGGCGCCGTCGGCCTTGGCGTCGTTCAGGCCCTTGGCCATCGCCAGGTACATGTCGCTCGTCAGCGCGTTCTTCTTCTCGGGGCGGGCGATCTCGATGGTGTAGACGCCGTTCAGCAGCGCGGTCTTGATGCTCATGGAATGTGTCTCCGGAGGGGGTGGGGGATTCTGCGTCAGCGCGCCGTGGCGAGCGTCAACCAACGTGACACCTGCGGCCACAGGCTGTCGGCAAAGCGCTCGCGGAAGAAGCCGAAATGGCCGATGCGCTTGGCACCGATGTCTTGCGGTGCGATGCGGCGCATCTCGCGCGGTGCGCTGGCGTAGAAGGCGTGCATGTCGGCGGTGTTGCGGGCCGACATGTACTCGTCGTCGGTGAACGAGAGCGAGAGGATGGGCGTGCGCACGGCGGCGTAGTCAGAGCGCATCTTCTCTCCGCCCACACCGATGATGTAGTCGCGGTTCAGGCAGGCACGCCGCCACTGCTGCATCACGCCCAGTGGCAGGTCGCCCACCTTCTTCAGCCGCTTGCCGGGGAAGTAGCCGTAGAGCTTCATCGCCAGCGGCGCAGCGACGAACCACAGCCACCACACGTAGGCACGCGCCTTCGCGGCATTGCGCAGCCAGTAGCCGGTGCCCACACCGATGGTGACGACGCTCGCCGCGCGCTCGCGGTTGGGCACCATGCCGAAGATCTGGCCGCCGAGGCTGTGGCCCAACCAGTGGATCGGCACCTCCTTGGCCACCTGGGCGTCCAGCCAGGCCAGCGCAGCCGACGCATCCTGCTGTGCCCAGGTGTCGATGGTGGCTTCGAGGCCGCGCAGCGAATGCCTCATCTGCGCGGGGCGAGATTCGCCCATGCCGCGGTAGTCGAAGGTCACCACCGCATGGCCCTCTCCGGCGAGCCACTCGGCGAAGTCGGCGTAGAAGCGCTGCGGCACGCCCATCGCCGGGGCGATCAGCACCGCCGACCGGCACGTGGCCGGGTTGCCGTAGACGCGGCCTTGAAGCGCAAAACCGTCTGCTGCCTTGAACTCGAATGCTTCCATCTGTGGGTCTCCTCAGGTCACGACTTCCTGCCAATGGTTGGCGAAATGCATGAGGTGGGCACGGCGGTAGTCGTCCTTGGACAACTCGCCGTACGCGAAGTGAGGGTGCAAGGCGCCGGTGTGGCCTTCGAAGGCTTGCAGTGCCGCCATGGCGCGGTCGACGGCAGGAATCAGTGGCTGACCCTGCGCGATGTCGGGGGCGCCGGGAATGGGCTCGGTCAGCGAGTGGCTCATGCGGCCGCGCGCCGAGAACACGGTGGCCGCGGCCGGGCCGACGCTCGCGCGGAACCAAGCCGGCTTCAGCTCGGGAAAGCCCTGCAGCGAATACTCGACGCTTTGTGCCGCGTGGTGCAGCACGTGCGCCAGGTCCCATGCGCCACCCATGCGCACGGGTTGCGTCTTCAACGCAGCGAGGGTGCGCAAGGCACCCTCGGTCGATCCAAACGCCGGCGACTGCAAGGCCGCCGGCCGGGAGGCCGCGTACAACGCGGGAGCCCCGACCGCCACGGCCCCGAGGCCGAGGAAAGCGATGCGGCGCCCGCGTTGCATGGGCTTGCGCGTCAACAGATCAGACGCGCTCGAAGATGCCGGCCGCACCCTGGCCGGTGCCCACGCACATCGTGACCATGCCGTACTTCAGGTTGTGGCGACGCAGCGCGTGCACGACCGTGGCGGCACGGATCGCGCCGGTGGCGCCCAGCGGGTGCCCCAGCGCAATCGCGCCACCCATGGGGTTCACCTTGGCCGGGTCGAGGCCGATGGTGTTGACGACCGCGAGCGACTGGGCCGCGAAGGCTTCGTTGAGCTCGATCCAGTCGATCTGGTCCTTCGTCAGGCCGGCGTACTTCAGGGCGGCGGGAATCGCCTCGATCGGGCCGATGCCCATGATCTCGGGCGGCACGCCGCGCGCGGCGAAGCTCACGAAGCGGGCCAGCGGCTTGAGGCCGAACTGCTTGACCGCCTTTTCGCTGGCGAGGATCAGCGCACCGGCGCCGTCGCTCGTCTGCGAGCTGTTGCCGGCGGTCACGCTGCCCTTGGCGGCGAACACCGGCTTCAGCTTGGCCAGGCCTTCGAGCGAGGTGTCGGGGCGCGGGCCTTCGTCGATGCTGACGGTGCGCTTCTTCGCGATCTGCTCGCCGGTCGCGAGATCGGGCGTGCGCGAGATGACGTCGATTGGCGTGATCTCGTCCTTGAACTCGCCCTTCTCGATGGCCTTGAGCGCGCGCATGTGCGACTCGTAGGCGAAGGCGTCTTGCGCTTCGCGCGAGACCTTCCACTGCGCCGCGACCTTCTCGGCGGTCAGGCCCATGCCGTAGGCGATGCCGATGTTCTCGTCCTTGGCGAAGATCTCGGGGTTGAACGAGGGCTTGTTGCCGCCCATGGGCACGAGGCTCATGGACTCGGCGCCGCCGGCGATCAGGATGTCGGCCTCGCCGACACGGATGCGGTCAGCAGCCATCTGGATCGCGGTCACGCCCGAAGCGCAGAAGCGGTTGACGGTCACGCCACCCACCGGCTTCGGCAGTGCCAGGCCGGCGGCGATGCGCGCCATGTTCATGCCCTGCTCACCTTCCGGGAACGAGCAGCCGATGATCGCGTCTTCGATCGCGGCCGGGTCCAGGCCGGGGGCCTGGGCCAGCGCGCTGCGAATGGCGGCGATCAGCAGATCGTCCGGGCGGGTGTTCTTGAAATAGCCACGGCCCGAACGGCCGATGGGCGTGCGGGTGGCGGCGACGATGTAGGCGTCTTGAACTTGCTTGCTCATGATGTGGTTTCCTTGTGAGGCCGCTGTTTAGTTGCGCACCGGCTTGCCGGTCGAGAGCATGCCCATGGCACGCTCCTGCGACTTCGGGTGCTCCAGCAGCGTGCAGAAGTGCTTGCGCTCCAGCGTCATCAGGTATTCCTCGTTGACCAGCGAGCCGGCGTCGACATCACCGCCGCAGACCACGTCGGCGATCAGCGAGCCGATGTAGAAGTCGTGCTGGCTGATGAAGCCGCCGTCGCGCATGTTGACCAGCTGCGCCTTGATGGTGGCGATGCCGTTGCGGCCGGCGACCGGGAACACGGCCTTGGCCGGGGCGCGGTAGCCGCTCTCGAACATGGCCTTGGCCTGTTGCGAGGCGACGTAGAGCAGCTCGTCCTTGTTCGGCACGACGACGTCGCTCCACAGCATGTAGCCGTTCTTGCGGTTCTCGATCGCGCTCGTGCCCACCTTGGCCATCGCGGCGGCGGTGAAGCCCTCGGTCAGGAACTTGAGGATGTCGGCGTTGGCGTTCGCAGCGCTGGCCATCTCGGCCGCACGGCGGGCGATGTAGGTCAGGCCGCCGCCGCCCGGGATCAGGCCCACGCCCACTTCCACCAGGCCCATGTAGCTCTCCATCGCGGCCACACGCTTGGTGGTGTAGACGGCGATCTCGCAGCCACCGCCGAGTGCGATGCCACGCACCGCGGCGATCACCGGCACGGTCGAGTAGCGCATGCGCAGCATGGTGTCCTGCAGCTTCTTGATCATCGGGGCGATGCCCTTGGCGCCGCTCTTCATGAAGACCGGCAGCATCGACTCGAGGTTGGCACCGGCCGAGAACACATCGTCCGGCGACCAGATCACGAGGCCCTTGTACTTGGCCTCGGCCACGTCCACGGCCTTCGCCAGCCCATCGATCACGCCTTCGCCGATCAGGTGCAGCTTGGAGGTGATGCTGAGGATCAGCACCTCGCCATCGAGCGTCCAGGCGCGCACTTCGTCGTTCTTGAACTCTTCGGTGCCCGACTTGAGCGGGTCGACCGCGCCGGAGCCGAACAGCGCTTCGGGGAAGTGCTGGCGCTGGTAGACGGGCAGGTTGCTCTTGGGCAGGTACTTGTTCTGCGACGCGCTCCACGAGCCTTCAGGCGTGTGCACGCCCGCGTTTGTGGCGACAGGGCCGTCGAACACCCACGCGGGCAGCGGCGCCTTGGAGAGCGCCTTGCCGGCGTCGATGTCGGCCTTGACCCATTCGGCGACCTGCTTCCAGCCGGCCTGTTGCCACAGCTCGAACGGGCCCTGGTTCATGCCAAAGCCCCAGCGCAGCGCGAGGTCGATCTCGCGGGCCGAGTCGGCGATGTCGGCCAGGTGCACCGCGGCGTAGTGGAAGCCGTTGCGCAGGATGGCCCACAGGAACTGCGCCTGCGGGTTGGTCGACTCGCGCAGCAGCTTCAGGCGCTCGGCCGGGGCCTTCTTGAGCATGCGGGCGACGATCTCGTCGGCCTTGCCGCCGGCGGGCACGTAGTCACCCTTGGCCGGGTCGAGGCGCAGGATGTCCTTGCCGACCTTCTTGTAGAAGCCGGCGCCGGTCTTCTGGCCGAGCGCGCCCTTCTCGATCAGCGCGGCCACGGCCTTGGGCGTCTGATACACGGGGTAGAAGGGATCGTCCTTCAGGTTGTCCTGCATCGTCTTCATGACGTGGGCCATCGTGTCGAGGCCCACCACGTCGGCGGTGCGGAAGGTGCCGCTCGACGCACGGCCGAGCTTCTTGCCGGTCAGGTCGTCGACCACGTCGTAGGAGAGGCCGTAGTTGTCGGCTTCCTTCATCGTCGAGAGCATGTTGGCGATGCCCACGCGGTTGGCCACGAAGTTGGGCGTGTCCTTGGCGCGCACCACGCCCTTGCCGAGCGCGGTGGTGACAAAGCTTTCGAGCTGGTCGAGGATCTCCGGGCGCGTGGTCGGGGTGGGGATCAGCTCCACCAGGTACATGTAGCGCGGCGGGTTGAAGAAGTGGATGCCGCAGAAGCGCGGCTTGATCTCGGCCGGCAGCACTTCGCTGAGCTTGGTGATGGAGAGACCCGAGGTGTTCGACGCGACGATGGCGTGCGGGGCGATGAACGGGGCGACCTTGGTGTAGAGGTCCAGCTTCCAGTCCATGCGCTCGGCGATGGCCTCGATGATGAGGTCGCAGTCCTTGAGCAGTTCAAGATGCTCTTCGTAGTTGGCCTGCTGGATCAGCGCGGCGTCTTCGGGAATGCCCAGCGGCGAGGGTTTGATCTTCTTCAGGCCCTCGACGGCCTTGGTGACGATCCCGTTCTTCGGGCCTTCCTTCGCCGGCAGGTCGAACAGCACGACCGGCACCTTCACGTTGACGAGGTGGGCGGCGATCTGCGCGCCCATCACGCCGGCGCCGAGCACGGCGACCTTGCGGACATTGAATCGACTCACGGTCTTCTCCTTGGAACGGGTTTTCTAAGCGGTTGAGAGAGAAAGGTTGTTCTTGTCTTGGCGTGGCTCAGTCGGTGGCGAGGAACTCGCGCACCGCAGGCCAGTAGGTGTCGGCCTCGTCGCGCAGGCCGTGGGTGTGCTCGGCGCGTTCGAGGGTCAGGCGGGTGAACTGCGCCCCGCGGGGTGCCGCGGCTTGCAGACGATCTCCGTGGAACACCGGCGTCCAGGTGTCGCCACGGCTGTGGATGAGCAGCAGCCGCGAAGACGGCTTCAGGTGCTGGATGTTCCATTCGGCGCGCAGGCCACGCTCCATCGTCGGGGCGAAGAAGCGGCCGACCTGCAGCACGGTGTGGGCGAAGGGATAGGACTTCCAGAACAGGGGCAAGGTGGCGGCGCAGGACTCGGCGACGATCCGATCGAACGGGAAGTCGGCACGCGGCATCGCATTGAGCGCGTGCATTGCCCCGAAAGACGCGCCCATCGCATGCACCGGCAGGCCGGGGAAGCGGCGGCGCGCCCAAAGGCCCGCGGCCACGATGTCGGCGGGCCAGTCGAAGTTGGTCGACGGGCTTTCGCCAAAGCCGTTGAAGTCGAACAGCACGACGTGGAAGCCCTCGTCGAGCAGCTTCTGCGCATGGCCGTTGCGCAGCCAGAAGCCCTTGCTCGCCAAGCCCATCGGGTGGGCGCAGACGACCACGCCACGCGCCGTCGCCATCGGGGTCTCGGCGACGACCGCCGCGAGATCGGCATGGCTGCCGCTTGGGATCGTCACGCGCTGCCAACCCTCGGCGGGCACCCCTTGCGGCCAACGCCAGGGCTTCATGAAGCGGCCGAAGAACGGCTTCTTCAGCTGGCGATGCCACCACCAGCGCGCGCCGGGGTTGCCCTTCGTCATGCCGCGCCAGGCGGCGCCTGCGTACTCACCCATGGTGGGGCCTCCGGTGCCGTCGCGTTATTCCACGCGCACCCAGGTCTGCGAGCGGCCGATCATCGGCGTGCCGACGTAGCCCCGCACTTCGAGCTTCTTGTTGTCGGCCGAAGGCCGCAGGCGCAGCTTGTAGGTCTTGCCGTTGGCCGGGTCGAGCACGGTGCCGCCATCCCACTGGGCGGACTCGTCGGGGTTCTTCTTGGCGCCGCTGATGATGGTGAGGCCGACGACGGGCTTGCCCTTGAGCTCGCCGCTGCATTCGTCGCACACCGCGTCGGGCTTGACCGCCGGGTCGAGCAGCTTCTCGATCTTGCCGCTGATGACACCACCGGTCTCGGTGATGCGCACCAGCGATTTCTCGACCTTGCTCTTCTCGTCGATGCTCTTCCACAGGCCCACGGGAGTCGCGTTCTGTGCGAACGCCACGCCCGAGACCATCAGCGCGGCCGCAGCCGCCAGCAGCTTCTTCATCGTTTGTCTCTCCTGGCTTCTTGTGGGTGGGGGTGGATGCGGGCCAGCTTAGAACAAAGCCTCGTCCATCTCCATCAGCGGCTTCAAGCCCGCGCGTGCGGTGCGGATGAGGCTCGCGGTCTCGGGGAAGAGCTTGGCGAAGTAGAAGCGCGCGGTGGCGAGCTTGGCGGTGTAGAACGGGTCGCCGGAGCCCTGCTTCTCGAGCGCGACCTTGGCCATGCGGGCCCAGAAGTAGCCCATCACCAGGTGGCCGGCCACACGCAGATAGTCGACGGCAGCGGCGCCCACTTCGTCCTGGTTGCCGAAGGCCTTCATGCCGATCTCGGTGGTGAGCTTGACCAGCTTCTCGCCCAGGTCGGCCAGCGGGTTCACGAACTCCTGCATGGCTTCGTTGGTGCCTTCCTCTTCAACGAATGCCTGCACGATCTTGCCGAACTTCTTCAGCTTGGCGCCGTTGTCGCCCAGCACCTTGCGGCCCAGCAGGTCCAGCGACTGGATGGTGTTGGTGCCCTCGTAGATCATGTTGATGCGGGCATCGCGCACGTACTGCTCCATGCCCCATTCCTTTATGAAGCCGTGGCCGCCGTAGACCTGCATGCAGTGCGAGGTGGAGATCCAGGCGTTGTCGGTCAGGAAGGCCTTGACGATGGGCGTGATCAGCGCCACGTGGTCGGCGCATTCCTTGCGCACATCGTCGTCGTCGGTGGCCAGTTCCTTGTCGAGCTGCAGCGCCGTCCACATGCCGAGCGCACGGCCGCCTTCGGCATAGGCGCGGGCGGTGAGCAGCATCTTGCGCACGTCGGGGTGCACGATGATGGGGTCGGCCGGCTTGTCAGCGGCCTTGGGGCCCGAGAGGGCGCGCATCTGGATGCGGTCCTTCGCGTAGGCGACGGCGTTCTGGTAGGCCACTTCGGTCAGGCCCAGGCCCTGGTTGCCGACGCCCAGGCGGGCGGCGTTCATCATCACGAACATGGCGGCGAGGCCCTTGTTGGGCTGGCCGACCAGCGTGCCGACGGCGTTTTCCAGCACCAGCTGGGCGGTGGCGTTGCCGTGGATGCCCATCTTTTCTTCCAGGCCGGCGCAGAAGATGCCGTTGCGGGCGCCGAGGCTGCCATCGGCATTCACCAGGAACTTCGGCACGACGAAGAGCGAGATGCCCTTCGAGCCGGCCGGTGCATCGGGCAGGCGGGCCAGCACCAGGTGAACGATGTTCGGCGCCATGTTGTGCTCGCCGGCCGAGATGAAGATCTTCTGGCCGGTGATTCTGTAGGTGCCGTCGGCTTGCGGCTCGGCCTTGGTGCGCAGCAGGCCGAGGTCGGTGCCGCAGTGCGGCTCGGTCAGGCACATGGTGCCGGTCCACTCGCCGCTGGTCAGCTTGGGCAGGTAGGTCTTCTTCTGCTCGTCGGTGCCGTGGGCGTGCAGCGCTTCATACGCGCCGTGCGACAGGCCGGGGTACATCGTCCACGCCTGGTTGGCCGAGTTGAGCATTTCGTAGAAGCACTGGTTCACCACGTGCGGCAGGCCCTGGCCGCCATAGGCCGGGTCGCAGCTCAGCGCGGGCCAGCCGCCCTCCACGTACTGCTGGTAGGCCTCCTTGAAGCCCTTGGGCGGGGTGACCTCGTGCGTTTGCTTGTTCAGCGTGCAGCCCTCTTCGTCGCCGCTCTGGTTGAGCGGGAAGATGACCTGAGACGCGAACTTGCCGCCCTCTTCCAGCACTGCGTTGATGGTGTCGGCGTCGATGTCCTTGTGCGCCGGCAGCGCCTGCAGCTCGCCCGGCACGTTGAACACTTCGTGCATGAGGAACTGCATGTCACGCAGAGGAGGGTTGTACTGGGCCATGGTGAAGCTCCTTGAATGTTGGAATCGAAAGAGAGGTGGAAAGAAAACAGGCTGATCGGGTTATCGGCGTGACGTGCGTGCGGGTTGACGCGGCGCGGTGGCGTAATAGCTCACCACCCGCTCGAAGCCGATGCGCGCCCGGTCGAGCGCGCCCGGCATCCGCAGGAAACGGGCGTCGTGGTGCACGGCCAGGATGTGGCCGTGGATCTCGAACAGCATCTGCTGGGCATCGGTGTCTTCGCGCAGGTGGCCTTCTTCGATGGCCATGCGGATCGCGCGTTCCAGCGCGAGGTGCCAGGTGCGCACCATCTCGACCAGCGCATCGCGCACAGGGCCCGGGCGGTCGTCGAACTCGACGGCACCGCTGATGTAGATGCAGCCGGAATCCAGCTCGACCGACACGCGCTTGATCCAGCGCTCGAAGAGGGCCGCAAGGCGGGGCATGCCGCGCGCTTCGCGCAGCGCGGGGAAGAACACTTCCTCTTCGAACTTGGCGTGGTACTCGCGGATGACGGAGATCTGCAGCTCCTCGCGGGAGCCGAAATGGGCGAACACGCCCGACTTGCTCATCTGCATCACGTCGGCCAGCGCCCCGATCGACAGGCCTTCCAGGCCCATGTGGGACGCTAGGCCCAGCGCGGCCTCCAGAATGGCGGCGCGTGTCTGCTGGCCCTTCTGCAGTTGGCGGGGGGTTTCGCGCAGGGTCCGGGGATTGGCGCTCATGGTCGTCGTGCAACAGAAATGAAACGAACGATCGTTCTATTCTTACCGACCTCCCCCGTGGAAAGCGAGCCCCTCATGCGCTCTTTGTCACCTTTTTCTAGGGCTTGTCGCCTAAGAGACCACGGGCCGCTCCGCCCCCCAAGGGTTAACCCTCGGTTTCTGGTCGCTACGATGGGCCGATGAAGATCACAGTGGCAGGACTCGGGGCCGTCGGCGGCCTCATCGCGGCGAAGCTGGCGCTCGCCGGGCACGAGGTGAGCGCCGTGGCGCGCGGGCGCACGCTGCAGGCGGTGCGCGACCACGGGCTGGTGCTGCGCATGGGGGGGCAGGAACAACGGGCCGCCGTTCGCGCGAGCGACAATGCTGGAGCGCTCGGGCCGCAGGACGTGCTCGTCATCGCGCTCAAGGGCCAGTCCTTGCCCGACGCCGCCGCGTCCTTCGCACCCCTGATCGCCCCGCACACGCTGGTCGTGCCGGCCATGAACGGCGTGCCGTGGTGGTTCCTGCAGACACCAGCGCTGCAGCAACGCCTGTCGAGCGCAGAGCGGCAGCTCAGGAGCGTCGACCCGCACGGCACGCTCGGCGCCGCCCTGCCCGTGGAACAGGTGCTCGGCTGCGTGGTGCACCTCACCTGTTCGCAGCCCGAGCCGGGCGTGGTGCAGCATGGGTTCGGCGACCGGCTCATCTTCGGCGAGCCGGCTGGCGGCACGAGCGACCGGTTGGATCGCCTGGCCGGTGCCTTCGGCGCTGCCGGTTTCAAGGTCGAGGCCAGCACCGACATCCGCCGCGAGATCTGGTTCAAGCTCTGGGGCAACATGA
Source organism: Piscinibacter sp. HJYY11 (assembly GCF_016735515.1). Lineage (NCBI taxonomy): Bacteria > Pseudomonadati > Pseudomonadota > Betaproteobacteria > Burkholderiales > Sphaerotilaceae > Piscinibacter > Piscinibacter sp. HJYY11. The sequence goes on from NZ_JAERQZ010000001.1 coordinate 2,214,853, forward strand.
CCACCAACCCGGTCTCTGCCCTCACCGGTGCGACGGCAGACCGGATCCTCGACGACCCGCTGGTGCGCAGCTTCATGCTGCGGGCGATGGCCGAAGCCGCCGAGGTCGGCGCGCAGATCGGCTGCCCGATCGCGCAGTCGGGAGAAGAGCGCCTCACCGTCACGCGCCAGCTCGGCGCGTTCAAGACCTCGATGCTGCAGGACAGCGAAGCCAACCGGCCGCTGGAGATCGACGCCATCGTCACCGCGGTGCACGAGATCGGCCAGAAACTCGGCATTGCGACGCCGCACATCGACACCGTGCTCGGGCTGGTGCGGCTGATGGCACGTTCACGCGGTCTTTATCCGCCGGCAGCGTGATCGATTGATGACATTGCGACCGTGTGTGGCAATGGCACCGCGCCGCAGTCCGCACCGCTATTGAGCAAAAGGCGTTGGATGGATTACTCTCCGGCAAGGAGATTGATCCGTGGAAGTGCTGCAACTCGATGTATCCGGCCGCCCGCAATCGTGGATCTCGGCCAAGGAAGCGGCGGTCATCTATGCCAGCGACGGCATCGCATGGACCCTCGGCGACGCCTTCTATGTGCTGCGTGGCGGCATGCAACGGCGCACCGGCCTGCAATCGCGCATCGAGGTGCACCCGATCATCGCGGTGCGCGGGGCCATCCCCAGCCGCGCGTGGCGGCAGACACCGGCGCTCTCCAACCCCAAGCTCTTCGCCCGCGATCGCCAGGTCTGCGCCTACTGCGGCGGGCGTTTCCACACCGACGACCTGACGCGCGAACACATCGTGCCCACCTCGCGCGGCGGCCACGACACGTGGATGAACTGCATCACCGCCTGCCGCGCCTGCAACGGCCACAAGGGCAACCGCCTGCCCGAAGAGGCCAACATGGCGCTGATGTACCTGCCTTACGTGCCCAGCCTGCACGAAGACATGATCCTGCGCGGGAGGCGCATCCTCGCGGACCAGATGGAGTTCCTGCTGGCGAGCGTGCCGCGGCACTCGCGCCTGCGCAGCTAGGCCACTAGGCCAGCGCCTCCAGGTCGGCTTCGACCTGCTTCGCAGTGATGAACTGGATCGCGTGCCAGCCGTGGGCGCGGGCGATCTCCACGTTCTTCGCCACGTCGTCGATGAACACCGTCTGCGCGGGCTCGATGCCGAAGCGTTTTGTCGCGAGCTCGAAGATCTCGGGCTCGGGCTTGATCAGCTTCACGCGTGACGAGAACACCCCGTCGGTGAAGCGCGAGAAGAACTCGTGCGTGCTCTCGAGGTGCACCGCATAGGGCTCGGGCATGTTGGAGAGGAAGTAGAGCCGGTGGCCGTTGTCGTGCAGGCGGTGCAGCAGGTCGACCGTCTCCTTCTGCGCTTCCAGCTCGCCGGGCACCGCATCGATGACGGCCTGCACCTCGCCCAGCTCGAAGCCCAGGCGCTCGGCGATCAGCGGCGCCAGCTCGGGGATCTCGATCGTGCCGCGGTCGAAGCGGCCCCAGTCACCCTGGTAGTTCTGGAAGAAGTCGAGCACCAACTGCTGGGCCGCCGCTTCGTCGACGGCGCGGTGCGGCAGCGTGCGCTTGAGCAGCTCCGACGGGCGCCACTGGAAGACGACGCCGCCGAAGTCGAATACCACATGCTTCTTCATGCGCGCAACCTCGCCAGCAGGCCGGCCGTCGACGCATCGAGGCCCGCCGTGTCACCCGAAGCGAGACGCGGCAGCAGGTCGTTGCACAAGGCCTTGCCCAGCTCCACGCCCCACTGATCGAAGCTGTTGATGCCCCACAGCACGCCGGCGGTGAACACCCGGTGCTCGTACATCGCGATCAAGGCGCCCAGGCTGCGCGGCGTCAGCTCGTCCAGCATCAGCGTGGTGCTGGGCCGGTTGCCAGGGAAAGTGCGGTGGCGCGCGATGGTCTCGGCGTCGAGTTCGCGCGAGGCGGTGGGCGCTTTTTCGCCCAGGGCCTGCTCGGTGCTCTTGCCGAGCATCAGCGCCTGGCTCTGCGCGAGGCCGTTGGCCAGCAGCTTGGTGTGCAGGTCGGCGAGGCCGTGCGTCGGGCGTTTGACGAGGATGAACTCGACCGGCACGACGTCGGTGCCCTGGTGCAGCATCTGGAAATACGCATGCTGCCCGTTGGTGCCCGGCTCGCCCCAGACCACCGGGCTCGTGCCGTAGGGCAGGCGCGCACCGGCGAGGTCGACGCACTTGCCGTTGCTTTCCATCTCGAGCTGCTGCAGGTAGGCCGGCAGGCGGCGCAGGCCCTGGTGATAGGGCGCGACGCTGCGACTCGTGAAGCCGTGGAAGTTGCGGTACCAGACGTCGACGAGGCCCAGCAGCGCCGGCAGGTTCTGCGCGAGCGGTGTCTCGGCGAAATGGCGGTCCATCGCATGCGCCCCGGCCAGCAGGGCACGGAAGTGGTCGGCCCCGATGGCGAGCGCGATCGGCAGGCCGATCGCCGACCACATCGAGTAGCGGCCGCCCACCCAGTCCCAGAAGCCGAAAGTGGTGCTGACGCCGAACTCGGCCGCGGCTTTCACGTTCGTGGTGGTGGCGACGAAATGCTTCTGCGTGTCGGTGCCGCCGTTCTCGAGGAACCAGGCCTTGGCGGCCTGCGCGTTGGCCATCGTCTCCTGCGTCGTGAAGGTCTTGCTCGCGATGATGAAGAGCGTCTCGGCCGGCTTCAGCTGGCGCAGCACCGGCGTGATGTCATGGCCGTCGACGTTGGACACGAAGTGGAAGCTGAGCCCGCGGTGGCAGAAGGCATCGAGCGCCGGCACCACCATCTGGGGCCCGAGGTCGCTGCCGCCGATGCCGATGTTGACGATGTGCTGGATGCCGCTCCTGGCGGTGTCGCGCACGGTCTCGACATACGCGAGCATGCGGTCCAGCACCTCGTGCACCTCGGCGTTGAACGGCGAGCGGCCTCGCGGCGCACGCAGCGCGGTGTGCAGGACGGCGCGGCCTTCGGTGAGGTTGGCCACGTCGCCGCGCAGCATGGCGTCGCGCCGCGCCTCGAGCTGGCATTCCGTCGCCAGGTCGAGCAGGAAGCGCTGGGTCGCCACGTCGATCAGGTTCTTCGACAGGTCGGCAAAGACTTCGGGCGCTTCGACCTTGAAGGTGTCGAAACGGCCCGGGTCGCGGGCGAAGGCTTCGCGCAGGTCGAAGTCGCGGCCGTGGGCTTCGTAGTGCCCTGCCAGTGCGGCCCAGGCTTCGGTCTTGTCGCAGCGGGGAGCGGAGGTCGTCACTTCAGTCCTTCGATCATCTTGTCGAGCTTGATCGCATCGGCGGCAAACGCGCGGATGCCTTCGGCGAGCTTCTCGGTGGCCATCGCGTCTTCGTTGAGGGCGTAGCGGAAGCTGGTCTCGTTGTAGGTCACGGCGTGGATGGCCGCCTGGCGGGCGCTCTCGGGGTCGAGGCGGCGCACGATGGGTGCGTCGCTCGACTGCAACTGCGCGAGCAGCTCGGGGCTGATGGTGAGCAGGTCGCACCCCGCCAGCGCCACGATCTGGCCCACGTTGCGGAAGCTCGCACCCATCACCTCGGTGTCGATGTCGAACTTCTTGTAGTAGGTGTAGATCTGGGTCACCGACTTGACGCCCGGGTCGTTCACGCCCGCGTTGGCCGCTTCGTCCCAGCTGCTGCCGGCCGACTTCTTGTACCAGTCGTAGATGCGGCCGACGAAGGGGGAGATGAGGCGCACGCCGGCGTCACCGCAGGCCACGGCCTGGCAGAACGAGAAAAGCAGCGTGAGGTTGCAGTGGATGCCCTCGTGCTCGAGGATGCGCGCGGCCTGGATGCCTTCCCAGGTGGCGGCGATCTTGATCAGCACGCGCTCGCGGCCGATGCCCGCGGCCTCGTACATGGCCATGATGCGGCGCGCACGCTGCACGGTGCAGGCGGTGTCGAAACTGAGGCGCGCATCGACCTCGGTCGACACCCGGCCCGGCACCACTTTCAGGATCTCGAGCCCGAAGCGCACCAGCACCTCGTCGACCACTTCGTCCATCGGCCGGACCTTGTGCGCGGCGACGGTCTCGGCCAGCAGCGGCGCGTAGTCGGGCTGCTGCACGGCCTTGAGGATGAGCGAGGGATTGGTGGTCGCATCACGCGGCGCAAAGGCCCCGAGCTGCTTGAAATTGCCGGTGTCGGCGACGACGGTGGTGTATTGCTTGAGCTGGTCGAGTTGGTTCATGGTCTGAGCCCGTGCTGCGCGATGTTTCATTAGAACCCGAGCTTGCGGCGTGGTTCGTGAAGGCCCTGAAGGTTTGACGTTGCGACGAAACAGCGGCATCATCCGGGATGAAACAAAGTTACATCCTAGCGCATCCCTGAGTACTTGAGGCCCCTGCAGATGTCCTTCGATCTCGTTTTCTTTGGTGGCACCGGCGACCTCACATGGCGCAAGCTGATGCCGGCCCTGTTCCAAGCCTTCCGTCACGGCAAATTGCCTGCCGGCGGGCGCATCCTCGCCGTCGCCCGTGACGAGCAGAGCGACGAGAAGTACCGCGCCTGGCTCAAGGAGCGTTTCCAGGACGTGGAAGGCGCCAAGCGCCCGAGCGACGAGGAGTTCGCCCGCTTCGCCGAGCTGGTGCACTACCTGCGCATGGACCTGTCGCAACCGGCCGACTACGGCAAGCTGAAGACCTGGCTGCAGGCCCGCAACGCCGACACGGCGGTGCTCTACCTGGCCACCAGCCCGCATCTTTTTCCGCAAATCTGCGAGCAGCTCGGCGCCGCCGGCCTGAACGCGCCGCACATCCGCGTGGTGCTCGAAAAGCCGCTCGGCCACGACCTCGCCAGCGCCCAGGAGATCAACCGCGTCGTGCGCTCGGTGTTCAGCGAGACGCAGGCCTTCCGCATCGACCACTACCTCGGCAAGCCCTCGGTGCAGAACCTGATGGCCCTGCGCTTCGGCAACGTGCTCTTCGAGCCGCTGTGGCGCCGCGAGAGCATCGCCAACATCCAGATCACGCTGGCCGAAGGGATCGGCGTCGGCACCCGCGGCGACTTCTACAACCGCACCGGCGCCCTGCGCGACATGATCCAGAACCATGCGCTGCAGCTGCTCACCATGGTGGCGATGGAGCCGCCGTCGAGCAGCGATGCCGATGCGATCCGCGACGAGAAGCTCAAGGTGCTGAAGTCGCTGAAGCCCTTCACCGAAGAGTCGGTCGCGCGCGACGTGGTGCGCGGGCAATACCGGGCCGGCACCGCGGGCGGCCACTCGGTGCCGGGTTACCAGCAGGAGCAGAAGGTGCCGGCCGGCAGCACCTGCGAGACCTTCGTGGCGCTGCGCACCGAAATCCAGAACTGGCGCTGGGCGGGCGTGCCCTTCTACCTGCGCACGGGCAAGCGGCTGGCGGCGCGCGATGCGCAGATCGTCGTCAACTTCCGCCCGACGCCGCACAACATCTTCCCCGGCGTGAGCCAGCCCAACAAGCTCGTGATCAAGCTGCAGCCGGAAGACGGCCTGGAGCTGCACCTGCTCGCCGCCAAGGGCACGGGGCAGCAGGAGATGCTGGCGCCGGTGTCGCTCGACCTCGACTTCGACAAGGCCTTTGCCGAGAACCGCGTGGGCGCCTACGAGCGCCTGCTGCTCGACGCGATCGCCGGCCGGCTCAACCTGTTCGTGCGCAGTGACGAGCAGGAGCAGGCCTGGCGCTGGGTCGAGCCCATCCTGCAGGCCTGGACGAAAGACGCCACCGGGCCGCGCCCCTATGCCGCGGGCACCTGGGGCCCGGCCGCCGCAAGTGCGCTCGTGGCGCGCGATGGCTTCGCCTGGTCCGAAGAACAATGATGGCCGGCCGACGCCCCGCCACCCTCAGATGAGCATGCTCGACCGCATCCGCGCTTCCCTGCCCGCCCTGCCCCCGGCCGAGCAGCGCGTGGCCAAGCTGCTGCTGAACGATTCGCGCAGCTTTGCCACCCTGCCCGTCAGCGAGCTGGCCAAGCGGGCGCACGTGAGCAAGCCGACGGTGGTGCGCTTCTGCCGCAGCGTGGGCTACGACGGGCTGGCCGACTTCAAGCGCAAGCTGGCCGGCAGCGTCAACGAAGGCGTGCCCTTCGTGCACCGGGCGGTGGATGAAGACGACAAGGTCGACGACGTCATCGTCAAGGTGATCGACAACGCGGTGAGCGCCTTGCTCAAGTACCGCAACGACGCGGCCGGGCTCGCGTTCGACCGCGCGGTGGCGGCCCTCGTCGCCGCCGGCAAGGGCGGCCGGCGCATCGAGTTCTACGGTGTGGGCAACTCGGGCATCGTGGCCCAGGACGCGCAGCACAAGTTCTTCCGCCTGGGCGTGAACGCCGCGGCCATCAGCGACAGCCACGTGCAGGTGATGAGCGCCACCATGCTGCAGCCGGGCGACTGCGCGGTGATCATCTCCAACTCGGGCCGCACCCGCGACCTGATCGACGTGGCCGACATCGCGCGCAAGAAGGGTGCAACCACCATCTTCATCACCACCAGCGGCTCGCCGCTCGCGGCCATGGGGCAGTCGGGCACGCAGCAGGTGCTGCTGCCGGTCGACCACCCGGAAGACTTCGACCGCTACAGCCCGATGGTGTCGCGGCTCCTGCACCTGCTGGTGGTGGACATCCTCACCACCGGCGTGGCGCTCAAGCTCGGCAAGGAGCTTCGCCCGATGCTGCAGGACATCAAGCGCAATCTGCGTAGCAAGCGCTACGCCACGCCGACCTGAGGCCGGCCTCGTGGCGGCTCAGGCCGCCTTGTCTTCGGGCGGCATCAGGAGCACGTCGACGCCATAGAGGCGCGCCAGCTCCGCGAGCTTCTGCGGCGCATGGCGCACCGCGAAGCCCTTGCCCCAGGCCGAGGCGAGTCGCTGGCACTCGAGCAACACCGCCAGGGCCGAGGAATCGAACTGCCTCAGCCCCGAGGCATCCACCATCACCACGGGCTGCTCGGCCTGGGCCTTGGCCTCTTGCTGCAGGGCCTGCGACAGCATGCGCTGGGCATTGCGGGCCTCCTGCAGGGTGATCGTGGCGGGCAGGACGAGCATCGTGCTTCAGCTCTTGGTGCCGGCCGCGGCCTTGTTGCGCTCGGCCAGCTTGGCGATGAGGCCGTCGATGCCACCGGCGCTGATTTCCTGCGCGAAGGTGTTGCGGTAGTTCTCGACCAGCCAGATGCCCATCACGTTGACGTCGTAGATCTTCCAGGTGTCGGCCGCCTTCTCGAGGCGGTAGTCGAGCTGGATCGGGTCGCCCTTGCCGCGGATCTCGGTGCGTACCAGCACTTCGGCATCGCCGGCGGCGGCGCGCAGCGGCTTCAGCTGCACGGTCTGGTCGCGCACCTGGGCCAGGGCGCCGGAATAGGTGCGCACCAGCAGCACCTTGAATTCGTCCTGCAGGCGCTTCTGCTGCTCGGGCGTGGCCTGGCGCCAATAGCGACCCACGGCCGAGGAGGTCATGCGCTGGAAGTTCACATGCGGCATGACCTTTGTCTCGACCAGGGCCATCACCTTGTTGACGTCACCGGCCTGGATGGACTTGTCAGCGCGCGCGGCTTCGAGCACTTCGTTGGAGACCCGCTTGACGAGCTCATCGGGCGCCTGCTGGGCAAACGCCGTGCCCGAGGCACCCACCACGACGGCGAGCGCCGAACACCAGGTCATGAAACGTCGACGAAGAAACAGCATTGGTAATCCTTTCAAGACTCGGGCCTTGAGCCCACGGCCGTTGGAGGCCCGTCTAGTGCCCGAGTTCAGTGATCAACGCGGCAGGTGCCGCGGCGGTTGGCAGCATTACACAACAGCAACATGCGGCCGGTTCGCCTCAACGGCCCGCGTCCGACGCAGCCGCTGCGGGCGCAGGTGCGGAAGCGGCAGGACCAACCGACGCCGGAGCACTGGCACCCGCCGCGGGGGCCTTGGGCGCGGTGTCACCGTCGTCGTCCGGCTCCTTCTCTTCAGGCGGATCGCCGTCGTAGACCAGGTTGCGGCGGCGCTGCAGATAGGCATCGCGCACGAACACGTATCGGTCGAGCGCGATGTCGTTGAGCATGCCCGTGGCACCGAGCAGGTTGGCACGCTGGTTGACGGCTTGAAGCCCGGCGGTGGCGAGCTTGGCGCCGTTGCTGCTCATGCCGAGGGCCGGCGAGACCTGCACGTCCAGCGGGAGGGCGATGGAGTCGCGCAGGGTCGACGGGCCGATGATGGGCCACACGACATACGGCCCCGGCGCCATGCCCCATTTGCCGAGCGTCTGGCCCAGGTCTTCGCCCTGGCGGTCGGCACCGAACTCACTGGCCACGTCGAGGAAGCCGCCCAGGCCGAACAAGGTGTTGGTGCCGACGCGGACCATGTCCTGCAGGCCATTGCTGAACTTGCCCTGCAGCATGTTGTTGACGGCCGACCACACGTCGGACACGTTGCCGAAGAAGTTGTTCACGCCGCGTCGCATGGGCTCGGGCACGACCTTGGTGTAGGTCGTGGCCACGGGCTTGAGCACCGCTTCGTCGACCTTGTCGTTGAGCCTGAAGACCCGGCGGTTCCAGCGCTCCCAGGGATCGATCTTCTCGGAACGCGACACCGGGGCCGCCGGCGTGCTGGCGGTCGTCGTCGCGCAGCCCGTGAGCAGCACCATCCAGCAGGCCGCGAGCAGCAGCGCCAGCCGGCGCATCATTTCTTCGCACCCCCGGCGGGTGCCGGCGCCGGCGCGGCAGGCGCCGCGCTCGTGCCGGCATCGGCAGCCCTGTTGTAGAGGAACTGGCTGATGAGGTTCTCGAGCACCACGGCCGACTGCGTCTGCGTGATGACGTCACCCGAGGCCAGGTTCTTCTCCGACGCACCGGGCTCCAGGCCCAGGTACTGCTCGCCGAGCAGGCCGGCGGTGAGGATCTTGGCCGAGCTGTCCTTCGGGAAGACGAACTTCTTCTGCATGTGCAGCACCACGCTCGCCTGGTAGCTCTTGTCGTCGAAGCCGATCGACTCGACACGGCCCACCACCACGCCGGCGCTCTTGACCGCCGCGCGCGGCTTGAGGCCGCCGATGTTGTCGAACTTCGCCGTCACCGCGTAGGTCTCGTCGAAGTTGAGGCTCAGGAGGTTGCCTGCCTTGAGCGCGAGAAACAGCACCGCCGCCGCGCCGATCAGCACGAACAACCCGACCCACACATCGTGACGAGATTTCTGCATCGCCGTCGCTCCCTTTGCGTCTCTTTCAGCCAGATTCAATCAGATCGAAAACATCATCGCGGTCAGCACGAAGTCGAGTGCCAGTACCGCGAGCGAGGCCATCACGACGGTGCGCGTGGTGGCCGCCGACACGCCCTCGGGCGTGGGCCGGCACGAATAGCCTTGCAGCAAGGCAATGAAGGTTACGGTGAAGCCAAAGACGATGCTCTTGACCACGCCATTGCCCACGTCGGCCCAGACCTGCACGCCGCCCTGCATCTGCGACCAGAAGGCGCCTTCGTCGATGCCGATCAGCGGCACCGCGACGAGCCAGCCGCCGATGATGCCCACGGCGCTGAACACCGCCGCCAGCAGCGGCATCGCGAGCACCCCGCCCCAGAAGCGCGGCGCCAGCACGCGCTTGACGGGGTCGACGGCCATCATCTCCATCGCGGCCAGCTGCTCGCCCGCCTTCATGAGGCCGATCTCCGCCGTGAGCGAGGTACCGGCGCGGCCTGCAAAAAGCAACGCCGTGACGACCGGCCCGAGCTCGCGCACGAGCGACAGGGCCACGAGCAGGCCCACCGCCTCCGCAGAGCCGTAGCGCTGCAGCGTGTAGTAGCCCTGCAGCGCCAGCACGAAGCCGACGAAAAGCCCCGACACGGTGATGATCGAGAGCGAGCGGTTGCCCAGGAAAAACAGCTGGTCCACCACCAGGCGGAAGCGGGCGAAGGTCTCGCCGAGGAGCGCCACCATCTGCACGAAGAGCCGCGCACCGACGCCCACGTCGGCGAGCTTGGAACGTACCAGCAGCCCGAGGTGAGCGGGATGAAGCCAGTTCATGGGCGCCTCCCCAGTCCGAAATCTTCGGCCACCGGCGCGGCCGGGTAGTGGAAGCGCACCGGCCCGTCGGCATGCCCGCCGACGAACTGGCGCACGAGCGGGTCGTCGCTGGCGCGCATTTCGGCGGGGGTGCCTTGCGCGGCGATCCGGCCGTTGGCGATGAAGACCACGTGGTCGGCGATGAGGAAGGTTTCGTCCACGTCGTGCGACACCACGATGCTCGTCACGCCCAACGCGTGGTTGAGGTTCTTGATGAGCGTGGCCGCCACGCCCATCGAGACCGGGTCGAGCCCGGCGAAGGGTTCGTCGTACATGATGAGTTCGGGGTCGAGCGCGATCGCACGCGCCAGCGCCACGCGCCGCGCCATGCCGCCCGACACCTGCGAGGGCAGCAGGTCGCGCGCACCGCGCAGGCCCACCGCATTGAGCTTCATCAGCACGAGGTCGCGGATCATGGCTTCGGAGAGCGAGGTGTGCTCTCGCAGCGGGAAGGCCACGTTTTCGAAGACGGTGAGGTCGGTGAAGAGCGCCCCGAACTGGAACAACATGCCCATGCGCCGGCGCATGGCATAAAGCCCCTTCGCATCGAGCGTGGCCATGTCGACGCCGTCGAACAGCACCTGCCCGCTCATGGGCAGCAACTGGCGCCCGATCAAGCGCAGCACGGTGGTCTTGCCACCGCCCGAGGTGCCCATCAGCGCGAGAACCTTGCCCCGGGGCACGGTGAGGTTGACGCCTTCCAGGATGACCCGGTCGCCGTAGCCGCAGGTGACGTTGCGCAGTTCGATCATCGTGTTGGGCCTAGCTGCTCCTGTGTCGCTCAGAGGGTGGTGGGCCGCGCACCCGGGTGACAGGCGGGCCGCCCTGCAGGACGCCCGGCACCGGATCGCACGGCATGGCGGGGAGAATGTAGCGCAGGCGCGCATGCCCTTGCCCGCCCCGTCCCGACGCCGACCCTTTCCACCAGGATGCCCACTCAGCGCGAGCCCTTCCGCAAACGCCCCCGAGGAGGCCGCATCGTTGCCTGGGCGCTGCTGGTTGTGGGGGTGTCGCTCGGGCATGTGTCGGTGCCTTGGGTGTTGAGGGCGGGCCTGCCGCAGATCGAGTTCAAGGGTGGAACGCCACCGACCACGCCTCTGGTCACACGACAGGTCACAAAGCCGTCAACGATCCAACCGCCTGACGCGCCGGCGCTCACGGCCATGCCGAAGGCGCCGGCTGAGTCATCGACGCCGGAGCCTCCAACGCCCCATCAGCCTCTGAATCGGCAGCCAGCGGCACAAGAGTCGAGCACCACACCGGATGCGGTTGCAGCCGCGGAGCCCCGCTCGGTTGACGACATGAAAGATGAAGGCGGCCTGCTCTACGCCATCAGCGGCTACTTCGGTGGCCACGCCGTGGGAGGCAGCGCGCAATTCAGGCTGAAGGTCGCGCCTCACGAGTACCTGGCGTCGCTCGACGTCACTGGCTCGCACCGCTTCAGCACGCTGTTTGCCTGGCGGCTGAAGACCCGGGGGCTCATTGAAGACCATTCGATGAGGCCGGAGACCTACGATGAAGCACTGCAGTTCGCAGGCGCCGGAGGCAGTGCCCACACGGTGACGTTTGCGGATGAGTCCCACCCGGACCAGACAACTGCAGGTACCCCCATTCCTCGGCTGGACCCGCTGAGCGCACTGCTTCGCATGAGCAGCGACTTGCACCAGCGGCAGGCGTCGCCGGGCGCCACAGGGGGCGCCTCTGGGCCATATGCGATCGTCGTGCAGCTGGGCGCGCGAAGGCTGCACCTCAACTTCGAACGACAGGGTGAAGAACTGCTCTCCACCCCTCACGGCGAACTGCAAACCGAGAAGTACGTCACGAAGTACTTGAACAACTTCCATGACGGTCCTCAGGTCAGCGTGTGGTTCGCCCCCGCCTTCCGGCACGCGGTGGTCCGGATCCTCATCGAACAGGAAGGCCTTGCGGCGACAAGGTTCGAGCTGGAGTCCGAACCCACCGCCTTCCCGGCCTGGCGCTGAGGCGCCACAACGCCCCAAGGGCGGTGCCGTCCGTCAGCCACAAGCTGCCACCCGTCGAGCCTGGTGCGCCGGGCCAAAGCCGCTTGACTATGCTCGCGCTAACTCAGTTTCCCGTCTCTCACCCGAAGGGCCCCAAGATGTCGAACAGCCTCTCCCACGATCGCTACCGCTCTCTGAAGCCGACGCTACGTGCGCGGGGCTTCACTCTCGTCGAAGTGATGGTCGTCCTGGCAATCGTAGCCATCCTGTCGGCCATTGCGATTCCCAGCTATCGCGACTATGTCTTGCGCGGGCATCTCGTCGATGGCACGAACGCACTGGCAACCATGCGTGCCGACATGGAGCGATATTTCCAAGACAACCGTAGCTATGCCGCGGTCGGCGCTTTCAATCCGCCTTGCGCAGCTCCGGGGCGCGTCGTCGGCCACTTCACGGTGACATGCGCCCCGGGATCCAATGCCACGAGCTACACGTTGATCGCTCGTGGCGCCGGCCCAGTGCTTAACTTCGACTTCACGCTGGACCAGCAGGGCAACGCCGGTACAGCGAACGTTGGGGTCGCCAACTGGGGCACCTATCCCGCCTCCTGCTGGCTCCTGAAGCGGGGACAGACGTGCTGACCACCACGATGCAGGCACCTGCGGGGCCGTTGCGTGCGGTTGCACCGCGCGTGCGCGGCGTGACGCTCATCGAACTTATCGTGACGCTAGCCATCTTCGGCATCCTTTTCGCGCTGGGTCTCCCCACGTTCAACAACTGGATTCGCAACAACCAGATTCGCGGCGTTGCCGAATCCCTCCAGAACGGACTGCGCACTGCGCAACAGGAAGCCGTGCGCCGCAGTCGCACGGTGGTGTTCTTTCAGACCTACGCCACTCCAATGGTCGGCGCGCCTGCAGCTTACGGCGGCCGAAACTGGGCGGTGCAATATGTCCCGACCGCGATCGATACCCCGGTGTTGCCGGAGCCGGTCGTCCATGCTGGGTCGATGTCCGACGTCGGCACCAACCGGGTTCTGGTCCTCGGCACGAATGGTGGCGGCAACGTCACCGCGATCTGCTTCAACGCGAACGGCCGCCTGATCACATCGACCCCGGCTGCCAACGGTGTCGTCAACGCCAACTGCAACGCGTCTGCCACCACATTCAACATCGGCTATGTCGGCGGCGGCGTTGACCGTCCGCTCCAAGTCAGAGTGGAGCTCGGCGGGCGAGTCCGCATGTGCGACCCCGGCCGTCCCGCAACCGCTCCTGACGGGTGCTGAACATCATGAGAACCAAAAGACCTCTCCGCGGCCAAGCCGGCTTCACGCTCATCGAGGTGCTGGTCGCGATCCTCATTTGCTCGATCGGACTGATGGGCATTCTGGGCCTGCAGGCCCGGGCCATGCAGTACACCGTCGGCGCCGAAGACGTGACCCGAGCTGCACGGCTGGCAGACGAGGCAGTCTGGGCCATCCAGAACGAAGGGACGGGGCGAATCAGCTCGACGGCATACAACGCGTGGCGGCTCCGCGTCCGGGACCCCGCGGTCGGCTTCGCTTACGGTGACGGTGAAATCTCGGAGCCCGATGCCTTTGGCATCCTGAGGATCACCATCACCTGGAGTCCGCCCGATGCGCCCGTCGGCTCCCAGCCACGCCGATATGTCACGGAAGTGGGGGGCGTATGAGCCGCATCTCCAAGTCTGATTTCCGTCCGACTCGAGGGTTCTCGCTCGTCGAGCTGATGGTGGCCATGGCCATCGGCCTTGTGGTCACGCTCGTCATCACCAACGTGCTGCTTCGTTCCGAGAACGACAAGCGCACCTCGACTTCGCTCAACGACACGGTGCAGTCCGGCGCCTACACCGGGTACATGCTGGAGCGAGCGATCCGCCAGGCCGGCACGGGCTATACGCAGCGGCTCAGCCAACTCTTCGGTTGCCGGCTCAACGCTTGGAACACGCGCGAAGGCGGCGTCATGTTGCCCGCACCGGCCGCGTTTCCATCTCCTTTTGGCAGCGCTGCCCAACTCCGCCGCCTGGCCCCCGTGTTGATCGAACCAGGCGCGGCCGATACAGGAGCCGAGGTTCGCGGCGACATCATCACCGTCATGTCTGGCGCTGGTGGAAAGAGCGAGATGCCGGTGCGTGCCTCGGCTTTCAACGCGGCGATGCCCATGAACTTCTCCATTGCCTTCACCGGCGAATACAGGGTTGGCGACATGGTGCTGCTGGGTGGTGACCGAGGCGCCAACCGGGACTGCATGATCCAGCAGGTGACGCGGATCAACGGCAGCATTCTCGAGCTCGGCGACAACCACACCTCAGGCGCAGGCACGACGATCAACTTCGCCGATTTCGCCGCTCCTGGCATGAGCACCGTGTACGCGGCGCAATTGGGCTATGTCGTGCCCACCGCCGGCCCCGCTCCGGCTCCGCGACCCAACCCACCGCTGTTTCAGATGTTCGCCGTGGGCGACAACTCCGTTCTCTTCAGCTACGACCTGCTGAAAACCGGAACGACTGCGGCACAAAACGACCCGCAGCCCGTCGCAGACAACGTGGTCGAACTCCGTGCGCTGTACGGGATCGACACCGACCTGAATCATTCCCTTGAAGACTGGCAGGATCCCGCCACCTCGCCCTACCGCTACGCCGAGCTCACAGACGGAAGCACCGACGCCCTGCGCAGGCTCAAGCAGATCACGGCCATCCGGATTGGCCTCATCACGCGTTCGCCGCTGCAAGAGAAGCTTCGCGACGACGGCACCCCCGTCGGCCCCGAGCAGATCGTCCTCTTCCCAGGCCTGACCACCAGCGGTGGCATCTCGCTGCAACGCACCCGGACGCTGACGGCGGACGAGCGGAACTTCCGCTACCGCACCTACGAAGCCATCATCCCTTTGCGCAACATGCAATTCGCCCCACTGCCATGAACATCCGCCTCTCGCGCAAGCACACCGGCCGGTTCGTCGGCCGCGAACGGGGCGTCGTGCTGCTGTTCGCCTTGATCGCACTGCTGATCATGATGATCGGGGCCGTGGCCCTGGTGAAGTCGTTCAACACGTCGCTCCTGAACACCGGCAGCCTCGCGTTCAAGAAGGACCTGGTGCACCGCAATGAGGCCGCGATTGCGCGCGTCATCACGTTGGCGCGGCAGCCCACCAACCTGACTGACCCCAACATTGCCGCGGCCCCGTACCTGAGCATGAACTACAGCCCGCAGATCCTCACGTACAACGAGCAGGGCATCCCCAATCTGCTGCTCGTCAACGATGCAACCTTCAACGCCTCGGGCTTCACCCATTCCAACAACGACATCGTGCTGACGGACGATCAGATCCGGCTGCGTTTCGTGATCGACCGGCAATGTGCCTCGCCGGGCCTTGTGTCGTTGCTGGGTGCCGCGGATTGCGTGCCGGGCGGTGGGGCTGGCCCTGATGGCGGCAGCTCCGACATGCCCATCCGCGCTGAGACCGAAGGTGGTGGCCTCCCCGGCGCATTCGCCTTCGTTCCCGTCTATCGCTTGTCGATCCGCGCCACCGGCCCCAAGGGCACGCTGGCCTTCTACCAAACCACCTTCACGCTTCGGTGAGGCTTTTCATGTCCAAGACCAAGCTTTCCATGCTGCGCCAATCGGCACGCACCCTCGGGGCCGCGGCGCTCGTGGTATCGAGTGTTGCCGCCCAGGCGCAAGTCGCGCTCGCCGATCAGCCTTTGTTTACCAACAACCCGGTACCAGGCAACTTGGCGCTGGCCCTGTCGGTGGAATTCCCGACCGCGGTCAGCGTGGCCCACATCGGCAACTACGACAACTCCCGCACGTACCTTGGCTACTTCGATGCCACCAAGTGCTACAGCTACCGGTCGAGTGCTACCGACAGCACCACCACGCCCAACCTCACGGCGCCAGACAGCTATTTCTATCCGGTGGCCGCTGCAAGCGCCACACGCACCTGCACTGGGCAATGGAGCGGCAACTTTCTCAACTGGGCGACGATGCAGACCATCGACCCGTTCCGTTGGGCCTTGACGGGCGGGTACCGGGTGATCGACACCCCCACCTTGACCGTCCTTGAGAAAGCCTGGGCATCGGGCCAAGGGGGCACTGGCAACTTCCCCAATCGCTCCATCTCGAACGCCACCACGATCTCGGGCGCCACGCCTCTGACATCGCTGAGCGCGGTCAACATGCGCGTCGAAAGCATGGGCAACCGCCTGCGCTTCAGCAGCAGCTCGAGCAACCTGACCAACGGCACGGTGCCGGTCCACTACAACCCCGCGACCAACCCCACCGGTGTAGCCAACACGGTCTATGAAGTCTTCGCACGCGTCAAAGTTTGCGACAGTGCCGTCGGCCTCGAATCGAATTGCAGGGCCTACGGGGCCAACCACAAGCCTGAGGGGCTGATCCAGCGCTACTCAGATCGCATCCGCTACAGCGCCTTCGGCTACCTGAACGACAGCAACGTCCAGCGCGACGGCGGCGTGTTGCGCGCGCGCCAGAAGTTCGTCGGCCCCACCCAGCCGGTCATTGGCTCTCCAGCCACTACCAACTCGCTGCGTGAGTGGGACCCGGCCACCGGGGTCTTCATCCTCAATCCGGACAGTGCCGACGCGGCCAACACGGCCACGGTCTTCGGTGTGCCCGTCGCCAACAGCGGCGTCATCAACTACCTCAACAAATTCGGGCGCGCAGCGGGCTCGTACAAGACATACGACCCGGTCGGCGAGCTTTACTACGCCGCCGTGCGCTATTTCAAGAACCTCGGCAACATCCCGTCCTGGACCAGCACAGGTACCGCCAGCGTCGCGACCCGAACCACCTGGGTCGACAACTTCCCGGTGATCACCACCTGGGATGACCCCATCCAGTACTCCTGCCAGCGCAACTTCATCCTCGGCATTGGCGACACCAACACCCACGCCGACAAGAACGTTCCGGGTGCGACCTCGCTTACCGCCAACGAGCCGGCCAAGCCCAGCTTTGGCAGCGGCGAGAGCACGAATGCCGTCACGGCCACCAACCGCATCGGCCTGCTCGAGGGCATCGGCGGTGGCTCGCTGGGCACGGTGAACCCGTACAACGGCTGCTGTACGAACAACAGCGCGCTGATGGCAGGCATCGCCTATGACGTGCACACACGCGACATCCGTCCCGACGACAACGCACAACCGAACACCTTGGGTCGCCAGACGATCTCGACCTACTGGCTCGACGTGATGGAATACCAGACCATGGCAGCGAACAACCAGTTCCTGCTTGCAGCCAAGTATGGTGGGTTTGAAGTACCTGACGGCTTCAACCTCTATACGAACAACGCGGCTCTGCCCCAAGCCTGGTGGCGCACGACAACCGATGTGTTGCCGAATGGCGCGCCTCGCCCGGACAACTACTTCACCGCCGGTGCCCCCGACCAGATGATCTCCGGCCTGACCCGCGCGTTCGCCGACATTGCTTCGCGGATCCGTGCCTACACGACGTCGTTCTCCACCACCTTGCCGCAGGTCGCGCAGACCGGCAACGGAAGCTTCAGCACCCAGTACGACTCCCAGAGCTGGACTGGCGAGGTGCAGGCCAACATCCTGAACTTCGACGCAGTCACCGGTGATCCCGTGCTGATCCAGCCCCCGGCTTGGAACTTTTCCACCGAACTCGCCGCGCAAACCAGCGCCAACAGTGGCACCGGCTGGAATACCAACCGTCGCATCGCCAGCTGGGACCCCGTCTCGCGCACGGCCGTGGCCTTCCGTGCCTCCGGTGGCTCGCGCCTCACCAACGCGCAGCTCCTGGCGCTGGACACGCCCTACGACCCTGCCAACGACAGCACCAACTACCTCAATTACCTGAGGGGCGACCGCTCCAACGAGATCGCCTCGACGACCACCGGCAGCACGCGGGCCTATCGCACCCGCACCACGCTGGTGGGAGACATCGAAGGATCCAAGGCGGTGCCGGTCGGACGCCCCGACTACCCGTTCGAGGAGGGCTCCAACCCCGGCTACGAGGCGTTCAAGACAGCCTACAGGAATCGTCGCACCGCGGTGTATGTCGGCGCGAACGACGGCATGCTGCACGCCATCAACGGCGCCCTTCAGCGCGTCCAGCCGGCAACTCCCAACACCTTGGAGACAGACCCCGACGCCGGCCGCGAGATGTTTGCGTACATCCCAAGTGCGCTCATCACAGGCCCCAACAACACGCCGGCCGTCGATGGGCTGGCAGCGCTGGGCCGGTCGCCCTACATCCACAAGTACTTCGTGAATTCGACGCCGGTCACCTTCGACGTCGACTTCTTCAACACCCGCAATCCGGTGGCGACCGCACCCGACTGGCGCACCATCCTCGTCGGCGGCCTGGGCAAGGGCGGCAAGAGCTACTACGCCCTCGACGTGACCGACCCGACCTTCCTCGCCCAGAGCGAGTCCAACCTGGTCAGCAGGGTTCTCTGGGAGTTCACCGACCCCGACATGGGCTACAGCTACGGAGCGCCACTGATCATCAAGACGCTCAAATATGGCTGGGTCGTGGTGCTGACCTCCGGCTACAACAATGGCAGCACCAACGGCTACCTGTTCTTCGTCAACCCGCGCACCGGCGAACTGCTCGAGAAAGTGGCAATGCCCGGTACCAGCAATGGTCTGGCATCGGTGAACGGCTTCGTGGAGACCTATCGCAACAACCTGACCGACGCGCTCTACGCCGGCGACCTCGACGGCAACATCTGGCGCCTTGACGTGACAGGAACGACGGGCACCTACCCGACACCGCAGCTGTTTGCCGTGCTCACCGATACCGCTGGAGCGCGGCAGCCGATCACGGCGCGCATCATCGTCGAGATCGAGCCGCGTACCGAGATGCGTTTCGTCATGGTTGGCACGGGCAAGCTGCTTGACACGAGCGACATCGGCTCCACCCAGTACCAGACGTTCTATGCCATCTCAGACGGCTCGAGAAACTTTGGCGGGTTCAGGCCGATCACGTCGACGCCATTGGGCAAGTCCGATCTCGTGGAGACAAACAACACGCTCAATACGCTCAACATCGACTACGACACCCGTCGCGGTTGGTACATCAACCTCAACAGGCTGGGTTCGCTCACGAACCTGGAGACCGGTGCGCCGTATCGTGTGGTGAGCCGGCCCACCAGTTTCTATGGCACGGTGACCTTCGTTGCGGTGGCGCTGGTCAACGATCCCTGCAGCCCGACGGGCACCAGCCGGATCATCGGTGTCGACATGTTCAACGCCCAGTCGCTCCTGCTGTCGACGGCAACCGCGGACAGATTGCCTTATGTCCAGGTGGCCAGCAACGTGACGGACATCAAGGACCTGAGCGTAAACGGCAGACGCGAGATCATCTTCGGTGACGACCGGGGCGGGTTGAGCCAGGCCCGCAGCGCACCGGCCCCGTCACAGCCATCGAAGCGCCTCAACTGGCGCGAGATCCAGTCCCTGAACAACTGATCAGGAAAGGACGGAAGCCCGCGCCAGCGGGCAACAAAAGAAGCGGGCCGACTGGCCCGCTTTTTCATGGTCGAGAGATGCGATCAGCGGGGCAGGTCGCTCACGCCCATCAGGAACTCATCCACCGCCCGCGCTGCCTGGCGCCCTTCGCGGATCGCCCACACGACCAGCGACTGGCCGCGGCGCACGTCGCCTGCGGCAAACACCTTCGACACGTTGGTCGCATAGCCACCGGTGAAATCGGTGGTCGCCTTGGCATTGCCACGCGCGTCCTTGTCCACGCCGAACGACTCCAGCATGCTGGCCACCGGGTTCACGAAGCCCATCGCCAGCAGCACCAGGTCGGCCGGGATGATCTGCTCTGAGCCGGGCACCTCGGTCATCTTGCCGCCCTGCCACTCCACACGCACGGCCTTCAACGCTTTGACCTTGCCCTTCTCGCCGATGAACTCCTTCGTGGCGATGGCGAATTCACGCTCGCAGCCTTCTTCGTGGCTCGAGCTGGTGCGCAGCTTGATCGGCCAGTAGGGCCACACGAGCGGCTTGTCTTCCTGCTCGGGCGGCATGGGCATCAGCTCGAACTGGGTCACGCTCTTGGCACCATGGCGGTTGCTCGTGCCCACGCAGTCGCTGCCGGTGTCGCCGCCGCCGATCACGACGACGTGCTTGCCGTCGGCGCGCAGTTGGTCTTTCAGCTTGTCGCCGGCATTGACCTTGTTTTGCTGGGGCAGAAATTCCATCGCGAAGTGCACCCCGTCGAGGTCGCGGCCCGGTACCGGCAGGTCGCGCGACTGCTCGGCGCCACCGGCCAGCAGCACCGCATCGAACTGCTGCTGCAGCTCGTCGGCCGAGATCGTTTCCTTGGCCCAGTTGGTGACCTTGCTGCCTTCAGGCAGCTTGCCCACCAGCACGCCGGTCTTGAAAACCACGCCTTCCTTTTCCATCTGCGCCACGCGGCGGTCGATGTGCGACTTCTCCATCTTGAAGTCGGGGATGCCGTAGCGCAGCAGCCCACCCAGGCGGTCGTTCTTTTCGAACACGGTCACGTCATGGCCGGCGCGTGCCAGCTGCTGTGCAGCCGCGAGGCCTGCTGGGCCTGAGCCCACGATCGCGACCTTCTTGCCGGTCTTGGCCTTGGGCAAGCGCGGCTGCACCCAGCCCTCGGCCCAGGCGCGGTCGATGATCGCGTGCTCGATGCTCTTGATGCCCACCGCATCGTCGTTCACGTTCAGCGTGCAAGCAGCCTCGCACGGTGCCGGGCAGATGCGGCCGGTGAACTCGGGAAAGTTGTTGGTGGAGTCGAGCACCGCCCAGGCATTGGCCCAGTCACTGCGGTACACCAGGTCGTTGAAGTCCGGAATGATGTTGTTGACCGGGCAGCCGTTGTTGCAGAACGGGGTGCCGCAATCCATGCAGCGTGCGCTCTGGACCTTCGCCTCGTCCTCCTTCAACCCGATGACGAATTCCTTGTAGTTCTTCAGGCGCTTCTGGACGGGCTCGTAGCCCTCTTCCACACGCTCATATTCCATGAAGCCGGTGACTTTTCCCATGTTCGTGTCTCGTTCGAATTGCTACTGACGCCTCAAGCCTTCGCGCGGCTCTTGCCGCCGGACTTGCTCTCGCTCGCCTTGGCACGGGCGATGGTGTCGCCGGCCTCCTTGGCCGCGCTCATCTCGCCCAGCGCGCGCTTGTATTCGTTCGGGAAGACCTTCACGAACTTGGCACGTGCCTCGGCCCAGTGGTCGAGGATCTCGCGCGCACGCAGGCTGCCAGTCCAGCGGTGGTGGTCGTTGAGCAGCTTCTTGAGGATGGCTTCGTCGGTCTCGCCGCGGTGCCACACCGACTTGTCTGAGGCTGCTTCCTGTTCGGCCGACGGCACCACCTTCTCGAGCGACACCATCGAGGTGTTGCAGCGCGTGGCGAACTGGCCGTCTTCGTCGTACACGTACGCCACGCCGCCGCTCATGCCGGCCGCGAAGTTGCGCCCCGTCTTGCCGAGCACGGCCACGGTGCCACCGGTCATGTATTCACAGCCGTGGTCACCGGTGCCTTCGACGACCGCCGTCGCGCCCGACAGGCGCACCGCAAAGCGCTCGCCGCCCACGCCACGGAAGAACGCTTCACCGCTCGTCGCACCGTAGAGCACGGTATTGCCGACGATGATGTTGCGTGCCGCGTCGCCACGGAAGTCAATGCTCGGGCGCACGACCACGCGGCCACCCGACAAGCCCTTGCCGGTGTAGTCGTTCGCGTCGCCGATCAGGTACAGCGTGATGCCCTTGGCCAGGAAGGCGCCGAAGCTCTGCCCGCCGGTGCCTTCGGTCTGGATGAACACCGTCTCGTCAGGCAGGCCTTCCGGATGATGGCGCACGAGCTCGCCCGACAGCATGGCGCCGACGGTGCGGTTGACGTTGCGCGTCTGCTCGATGATCTGCACCTTCTCGCCACGCTCGATGGCGGGCTTGCACTTCTCGATCAGCTTGACGTCAAGCGCGCGGGCCAGGCCGTGATCCTGCGACTCGACGTGACGGCGTGCCACTTCGACAGGCGCGGCCGGCAGGTGGAAGACGCGGCTGAAGTCCAGACCCTTGGCCTTCCAGTGCGAGATGCCCTTCTTGGTGTCGAGCAGGTCGGCACGGCCGATGAGATCGTCGAACTTGCGGATGCCCAACTGCGCCATGATCTGGCGCGCTTCTTCGGCAACGAAGAAGAAATAGTTCACCACGTGCTCGGGGCGACCCTGGAACTTGGCGCGCAGCACCGGGTCCTGCGTGGCCACGCCCACCGGGCAGGTGTTGAGGTGGCACTTGCGCATCATGATGCAGCCCTCGACCACCAGCGGTGCGGTGGCGAAGCCGAACTCGTCAGCCCCCAGCAGCGCACCGATCACGACGTCGCGACCAGTCTTCATCTGGCCGTCGGCCTGCACGCGCACACGGCCGCGCAGGCGGTTCAGTACCAGGGTCTGCTGCGTCTCGGCGAGGCCCAGCTCCCACGGCGTGCCGGCATGCTTGATCGACGACCAGGGCGAGGCGCCCGTGCCACCGTCATGGCCGGCGATCACGATGTGGTCGGCCTTGGCCTTGGCCACGCCGGTGGCGATGGTGCCCACGCCGACTTCGGAGACGAGCTTCACGCTGATGTCGGCGCGTGAGTTGGCGTTCTTCAGGTCGTGGATGAGCTGCGCCAGGTCTTCGATCGAGTAGATGTCGTGGTGCGGCGGCGGGCTGATGAGGCCCACGCCCGGCACCGAGTAGCGCAGGAAGCCGATGTACTCGGACACCTTGCCGCCCGGCAGCTGACCGCCCTCGCCCGGCTTCGCGCCCTGGGCCATCTTGATCTGGATCTGGTCGGCCGACGCGAGGTACTCGGTGGTGACACCGAAGCGGCCGGACGCCACCTGCTTGATCTTCGAGCGCAGCGAGTCGCCGGCCTTCAGTTCGTAGTCGGCCTCAACGACCTTCGCACCCACCACGTCGGACAGCTTGGTGCCGTCGGTGATCTTGATGCCCTTGAGCTCGTTGCGGTAACGCGCCGGATCTTCGCCGCCTTCACCGGTGTTGCTCTTGCCGCCGATGCGGTTCATCGCGACCGCGAGCGTGGCGTGCGCTTCGGTCGAGATCGAGCCGAGCGACATCGCGCCGGTGGCGAAACGCTTGACGATCTCGGCCGCGGGCTCCACCTCGTCGAGCGGGATGGCCTTGCTCTGGTCGATCTTGAACTCGAACAGGCCGCGCAGGGTCATGTGGCGGCGCGACTGGTCGTTGATGATCTGGGCGTATTCCTTGTAGGTGTCGTAGCGGTTGGCGCGCGTGCTGTGCTGCAGCTTGGCGATCGCGTCCGGCGTCCACATGTGCTCTTCGCCGCGGGTGCGCCAGGCGTATTCGCCACCGGCGTCCAACATGCCGGCGAGCACCGGGTCGTCGCCGAAGGCGGCCTTGTGCATGCGGATGCCTTCCTCGGCCACGTCGAACACGTCGATGCCGCCCACCTGGCTGGCGGTGCCGCGGAAGTACTTGTCGATCAGGCTCTTCTCCAGGCCGATGGCCTCGAAGAGCTGCGCACCGCAGTACGACATGTAGGTCGACACGCCCATCTTCGACATGATCTTCGAGAGACCCTTGCCGATCGCCTTCACGTAGTTGTAGATGGCCTTGTCGGCTGACAGGTCGCCCGGCAGTTCCTTGTGGAGGGAGGTAAGCGTCTCCATCGCGAGGTAGGGGTGCACGGCTTCGGCGCCGTAGCCCGCGAGCACGGCGAAGTGGTGCACCTCGCGCGCCGAACCGGTCTCGACCACGAGGCCGGCAGTCGTGCGCAGGCCTTCGCGCACCAGGTGTTGGTGCACGGCCGAGAGCGCCAGCAGCGCCGGGATCGCCACGTTATGGCGGTCCATGCGGCGGTCGCTGATGATGAGGATGTTGTGGCCGCTCTTGATCGCGTCCACGCTCTCGGCGCACAGCGACGCGAGCTTGGCTTCCACGCCCTCGTCACCCCAGGCCAGCGGGTAGGTGATGTTGAGCTCGTAGCTCTTGAACTTGCCGTTGGTGGTCTTCTCGATCTCGCGCAGGCGGGCCATGTCGGCGAAGTCGAGCACCGGCTGCGAGACCTCGAGCCGCATCGGCGGGTTGACCGCGTTGATGTCGAGCAGGTTGGGCTTGGGGCCGATGAAGGACACGAGCGACATCACCACCGCTTCGCGGATCGGGTCGATCGGCGGGTTTGTGACTTGCGCGAACAGCTGCTTGAAGTAGTTGTAGAGCGGCTTGTTCTTGTCCGACAGCACCGCGAGCGGCGAGTCGTTGCCCATCGAGCCGGTGCCTTCTTCGCCGGCTTGCGCCATCGGGCTCATCAGGAACTTGAGGTCTTCCTGCGTGTAGCCGAAGGCCTGCTGACGGTCGAGCAGCGATTCGCTGAATTCGGAGGCGGTGCCGATGGCTTCGATCGAGTCGAGGCGCACGCGCACGTTCTCGATCCACTGGCGATAGGGCTTGGCCAGCGCGAACTGGTTCTTCAGCTCCTCGTCTTCGATGATGCGGCCCTGCTCGAAGTCGATCAGGAACATCTTGCCCGGCTGCAGGCGCCACTTCTTGACGATCTTGTTCTCGGGGATCATGGGCAGCACGCCGGATTCCGAGGCCATGACGACGAGGTCGTCGTCGGTCACGATGTAGCGCGAGGGGCGCAGGCCGTTGCGGTCGAGCGTGGCGCCGATCTGGCGGCCGTCGGTGAAGACCATCGAGGCCGGGCCGTCCCACGGCTCCAGCATCGCGGCGTGGTACTCGTAGAACGCACGGCGGCGCTCGTCCATCGTGGTGTGCTGCTCCCACGCCTCGGGGATCATCATCATCGCGGCGTGCGCGAGCGAATAGCCGCTCATCGTGAGCAGCTCCAGCGCGTTGTCGAAGGTGGCAGTGTCGGACTGGCCTTCGAAGCTGATCGGGTAGAGCTTCTGCAGGTCGTCACCCAGCACCGGGGACTTCATCACGCCTTCGCGGGCCCGCATCCAGTTGAAGTTGCCCTTGACCGTGTTGATCTCGCCGTTGTGGGCAACCATGCGATACGGGTGCGCGAGCGGCCACTCGGGGAAGGTGTTGGTCGAGAAGCGCTGGTGCACGAGCGCGAGCGCGGAGGTGACGCGCGGGTCCTGCAGGTCCTTGTAGTACTTGCCGACCTGGTCGGCCAGCAGCAGGCCCTTGTAGATGATGGTGCGGCAGCTCATGCTGGGCACGTAGTACTCGTGGCTGTGCGTGAGCTTCAGGCGCTGGATGGCGCTCGAAGCCGTCTTGCGGATCACGTACAGCTTGCGCTCGAGTGCGTCGGGCACGATCACGTCGGGGCCACGTCCGATGAAGACTTGGCGGATGATCGGCTCCTTCTGGCGCACGGTGGGCGACATCGGCATCTCGGTGTCGACCGGCACGTCGCGCCAGCCGAGCAGCACCTGGCCTTCGACCTTGATGGCGCGCTCCACCGCCTGCTCGCAGGCGAGGCGCGAGGCGTGTTCCTTGGGCAGGAAGATCATGCCCACGCCGTATTCGCCGGGCGGCGGCAGCTCGACGCCCTTGGCGGCCATCTCGGCACGGTAGAACTCGTCGGGGATCTGGATCAGGATGCCGGCGCCGTCGCCCATCAGCTTGTCGGCACCAACGGCGCCGCGATGGTCGAGGTTCTCGAGGATCTTCAGGCCCTGCTCGACGATGTGGTGGGCCTTCTGGCCCTTGATGTGGGCGACGAAGCCGACACCGCAGGCGTCATGCTCGTTGGCCGGGTTGTACAGGCCGTGCTCGGCGCTGTCTTGAAGTTCTGCAGGGGTGGGGACACCCATGGCGGCCTGGTTCATGGCGCACTCCATCTAGGAAACGGGGGATGTGCCGAGAATACTGCGGCGCACCACAGGATTCAATGAAATTAAACGGGGTCTGGCCCCAATTAATCACTCATCGCAGACTTGATGGTCATAAATAGGGCCAGATCAACCGACTGTTTTTCGAGGTCGCCCTCGAGGTCGAGGCGCCAGTCGCCGTGTCGTGACGCCCTCAAGCGCTTGGCGGAACTCCGCCCCCCCGAGTGGCCACGCTGCATTCAACGCCACCACGATTTCCTGCATCTGCCGCTCAGTGAGTGCCTGCTGATAAGCCTGACGATAGACGGCTTCGCGCTCGAAGGGCGTGTTGCCAAGCGCCCAGTATTGGGCCGGCTCTGTCACGAGGGGATCGACCTTCGCCCCAAGGTGGTGGGCTGCGCTCGACCAGGCACCCGCGCTTTCAACGAACAACATGCAAGAAAGCAAGTGTTGTTCCGGTTCCAGCACGGTGGCCCGGAAGCGCCCCTCCCAGAGTCCTCCGGAACGCCCGTGCCTGCGGTTGAAGCGGGTGACGTAACGCCGCCCGATCGCCTGGACCAGCTTGCTCAGGCTGTCCGCCGCCGAGGGAGTGACCAAGAGGCGCACCTCATCGTCCAGGAGCGCATAGGCATGGACCTGAACGCCGTGCTGGAGAGCCGCTTCTCGTAGAAGCGCCTGGTACAGCTCACGGTCAACGTCATCGAGGAACACAGCCCGTCGGTCGTGGCCACGCTGCACGAGCAAGTGCGGCCAGCGGGGAATGCACAGGCGCGTCAGCCGAGCCATGGCCTCATTCGAACAGGCGGCGGCCGGTGAGGCGCTCGTGTTCCTTCAGGGCGTAGCGGTCGGTCATGCCGGCGATGTAGTCGGCGATGCCGCGTGGCGTGGGATCGAAGCGTCCGGGCCTCGCTTCAGCCGGGTCGGCGCGATACGCACCGAACAGGTCGCGGATGACCTGCTTGGCGCTGTCGGTCGTGGCGACGACATTTGGGTGTCGGTACAGGTTGACCCGCAGGAAGCGCTTCAATGCCTGGCTGTCGAGAGCCATCCCCTCGCTGAACGACACCAGCGGGGCCGATGATCGCCGCACTTCGTCGACACTGCCTGGGGCGGCAGCGGCAAGCGTCTGCGACGTGGCTTCGAGCACGTCGTACACCTGGGCCGACAGCATGCGCCGGATGGCCTCGAACAACAGACGGCGACCGGTGAGCTGCGGGTGCTCCTGCAGTGCCTCGCGGCGAAAGCGCGCGAAGAGAGGCACCTCGTCCAGCTGCTCCATGTCGATCAACCCGGAGCGCACCCCGTCGTCCACGTCGTGCGCGTTGTAGGCGATCTCGTCGGCGATGTTGCACAGCTGCGCCTCCAGGCTGGGCTGGGTGCGGTCGACGAAGCGACGCGCAACGCCGTCGGGCTCCAAAGCCACCAGGGCCTTCGCATGTCGAAGCGAGCAATGCTTGAGGATGCCTTCGCGGGTCTCGAAGGTCAGGTTGAGGCCGTCGAAGTCGGGATAGCGTTCCTCCAAGGCATCGACGACGCGCAGGCTCTGCAGGTTGTGCTCGAACCCGCCGCTCGCGGGATCGGCGTCGCGCAGGCAATCGTCCAAGGCATCCTGCCCGGCATGGCCGAACGGCGTGTGGCCGAGGTCGTGTGCCAATGCGATCGTTTCGACGAGATCCTCGTTCAGCCCCAAGGTGCGTGCGATCGAACGGCCGAGCTGCGCGACCTCGAGTGAGTGGGTCAGCCGGGTTCGGAAAAGATCGCCCTCGTGGTTGAGGAACACTTGGGTCTTGTAGACCAGGCGACGAAACGCCGTGCTGTGCACGATGCGGTCGCGGTCGCGCTGGTAGTCGCTGCGCGTGGGCGCCGGAGGCTCCGGGTAGCGCCGGCCACGCGAAAGCGCAGGGTCGCACGCGTAAGGCTTGAGCATGCGCAGCAGACGCGCCGAAGGTCAGCCCGTGTGGGCGGCGATCACCTCGCGCACCAGCGCCTCAGGCGCCGGCCGCATCGCGGCACGGCCAGGGGCCTCGATGACGACGAAGCGGATCTCGCCCCCTTCGGATTTCTTGTCGACGCGCATCAGCTCGAGGTAGCGGTCCGCTCCCAGCGCCGGCCCGCGAATCGGCAGGCGCGCGCGCTCGATCAGGCGCGTCAGGCGGCCAGCGTAAGCGGCGTCGACAAGGCCCAGCCTGTGCGACAGGTCGATGGCCATCACCATGCCGCAACCCACCGCCTCACCGTGCAACCACTCACCGTAACCCAGGCCCGCTTCGATCGCATGGCCGAAGGTGTGGCCGAAATTGAGGATGGCCCTTAGGCCGGATTCGCGCTCGTCCTGGCCGACCACCCAGGCCTTGATCTCGCACGACCGCTTCACTGCGTGGGCCAGAGCGGGTTTGTCTCGTGCGAGAAGTGCGTCGAGGTTGATGTCGATCCAGTTGAGGAATGCATCGTCGGCAATCGGCCCGTACTTGATGACCTCGGCCAGGCCGGCGGACAACTCGCGCTCGGGCAAGGTGTCGAGCGAGTCGAGATCGGCGATCACGCGCAGCGGTTGATAGAACGCGCCGATCATGTTCTTGCCCAGGGGATGGTTGATGGCGGTCTTGCCGCCTACCGACGAGTCGACCTGAGCAAGCAAGGTGGTGGGGATCTGCACGAACGGCACCCCACGCATGTAGCAAGCGGCGGCGAAGCCGGCCATGTCTCCCACCACACCGCCACCAAGCGCGAAGATCAGGGTCTTGCGGTCACAGCCGGCGCCCAACAATGCGTCGAAGATCAGATTGAGCGATGTCCAGTCCTTGTGGGCTTCCCCATCCGGCAATTCGACCGTCAGAACATTCTTGTACTTCGATCGCAGCTGACTGAGCACCCGCTCTGAATACAGCTTGGACACGGTCGGATTGGTAACCACGGCTGCCGTCGCCGCGACGGGGAGATCGCTCAACCAAGAGGGAGCGTCCAACAAGCCCGTACCGATGATGATGTCGTAGCTTCGGTCGGCAAGCTCGATACCGATATGTTCGATCTTTGTTGCACCCATGCGAGCAGTGTAGCGGCGCCGTATCAGCGCTCTGGCGCGCCTGGCGACGGGTCCACAGGCGATGGGGTCAGGGTCGGGTCGATCTCACCTGCGAGCTCCAGCTGCATCAGGACAGTGTTCACCAAGGCAGCCACCGAAGGGCGCCCGGTTTCCACGGTGAAGTGGGCGAGCCGGCGATAAAGAGGGTCTCGCTGTTGGTAAAGCTCTCGCAGTTTCGCCAGAGGGTCGGCCACCTGCAGCAGCGGTCGAGAACTGTCGTGGCGCAGGCGTCGATAGAGCTCTTCGGGTGAAGAGTGAAGATAGATGACACGACAGCGGGTGTTCAGCCGCTGTTGATTTTCCGGCTTGAGAACCGCCCCACCACCCGTCGCAATGACCAGTCGCGTGGTCAACGTCAACTCGTCGACGACTGACGATTCAAGCTCGCGGAAAGCCTTCTCACCCTCGCGTTCGAAGAAACTTCGAATGGAAGTGCCGATGCGCTTCTCGATGAGCGCATCGGAGTCGGCGAAGCTCCAACTTAGACGCTTGGCAAGCTGCCGCCCGACAGTGGACTTCCCGCCTCCGGGCATGCCGACAAGCGCCAGCGCTGTGATGCCGGCGTTTCCATTCATCGCTAGGAGAGCTGCGATTGGCTAGTTGCCCGATCCCGAGGCAGCAGTGACGGTCACGATAGCGACGCGTTTCAGGTCATCCATCACGGTGACCTGTAATTCCAGACACCCCAGCGCAAAAACCGAAAATTGCTGGTTGCGGTTGGCGACAACGTACTCACCAATATGTGTCGGCGCAGTCGCACCCGGCGGGCCAAACGTAAGGGCCTGATGGTGCGGGCTTAGAACCCGATAGGGAGCCGTTCCCCCGATGACAGTAACGTCAGCGACCTTTGCATAGGTAAGGGGAGCGAGCGCGCCGGGGCAATCCGCATCGCCGCTGGCAATAGAGGCCTCATCCGGACTCACTTGAAACGTTGAACCCACTTGCCCCGCCGTGTCATCACCGCTACCGCCGCAAGCGGACAGCAGCAGCAAACCGGCCAGCGGAATCATTACGAGCTTCTTTGTCTTCGCCTTCATATGTGTGCCACCTGTATTCGAGTTTCAACGTCCCAATGCGCGGACTTTTGCTGTAACTGATATCGGATCAGCGCGCAGCTGTCCGATCTGTGATCACCTTGGGAGTCAGGAATACCAGCAGTTCAGTCTTGGAAGTCGTGCGCGTCTTTGTCTTGAACAAGTTACCCAACAGAGGGATGTCACCCAGCAGCGGAACTTTGGTCACGTCATCGCGCTCGCTCTGCGTGAAGATACCGCCGATCACGACGGTGCCCCCGTTTTCAACCAGGATCTGAGTACGCACGTGTTTGGTGTCGATAGCAAAGCCTGCAGCGGTATTGCGACCCACGCTGTCCTTGTTGACGTCCACATCAAGGATCACGTTACCTTCGGGCGTGATTTGCGGCGTCACTTCCAGCTTCAGATTGGCCTTCCGGAATTGCAATGACGTGGCGCCACTGGAGGTAGCTGCCTGGTACGGAAGTTCCTCACCCTGCTCGATCAGCGCCTTAACTTGGTCAGCGGTGATGACTCGAGGGCTCGAAACAACCTTACCTTTACCGTCCGCCTCCAGAGCTGAAATCTCGAGGTTGAGGAACCTGTTGGCAGCCGCACTGAAAAGCGACACCGCAAACGTTGCCGCGCTGTAGTTGTTCTGGCCGTTCGCCGGAAGGTTGATGAACTGCGTATCGTTGAAAGGAATCGTTGTTCCTGAAACCTGACCGGTTTGCAGGCCAATGGCGTTCATGTTGCCACCCACACCAACGCTCAACTCGGGCGTGCCATAACCAGGGACACCACCGCGCAGACCACGCAAATCGGTTGAACCGAGCTTCACACCCAACGAGCGACCGAATGTATCGCCGGCTTCCACGATGCGCGCTTCGATGAGCACCTGACGAACAGGAATATCGATCTTCGCGATCATGGCTTGAATCTCTTCAAGCTTCGATGGGATGTCGGTGATGAAGAGCTGATTGGTCCGTGACTCCGCGATGACGCTGCCTCGCGTCGACAAAATGCGCGACGTGGAACCCCCACCCCCGCCGCTTTGACCTGCCAGACCCTTGGCGACGTCTTCAGCCTTCGTGTAGTTCAGCTGGAACGACTGGGTACGCAACGGTTCCAGGCTCGCGATTTGCGCCTTGGCTTCGAGCTCCACCTTTTCCTTGGCAGCCAGTTCATCCTTCGGCGCAATGAGGATCACATTGCCTGATTTCCGCAAGCCCAAACCCTTGGCCTGCAGGATGATGTCGAGAGCCTGATCCCAAGGGACATCCTTCAAACGCAAGGTCACGCTGCCCGTCACCGTATCGCTGGTCACGACGTTGAAATTGGTGAAGTCGGCAATGACCTGGAGCAACGCCCGCACCTCGATGTTCTGGAAGTTGAGCGACAGCTTCTCGCCGGCGTAGCCAGGGCCTTGCACGAGCTTGTTCGGGTCGATCTTCTGCTGCCGGACTTCAAGAACGAACTGGTTGTCGGTCTGATAGGCGCTGTGCTCCCAGGCTCCGCGGGGCTCCACCACCATGCGGACACGATCCCCCGACTGGAAGGCAGAGATGGATTGAACCGGCGTCCCGAAATCTGTGACGTCCAGACGCTTGCGTAGGCTCTCGGGCAGGCTGGATCGCAGAAATTCCACGACAAGGCTCTGACCTTGCTGGCGGATGTCGACGCCAACCTGATTGTTCGGCAGATCCACCACCACTCGGCCAGAACCGTCCTGGCCGCGGCGGAAGTCAACGCCTTTCAGCGCCAACTGGGACTGGTTCTGGCTTTCCGCGAAGTGCACCGGTTCGCTGCTCGTCGGAGAGCCGGATGCGGCGGGCGCGGCCGTGCTTTCCATGACGACCAGCAGCACCTTGCCTTGCAACTGCGCGCGATAGTTGGCCGCCTGCTTCAGGTTGAGCACCAGCCGCGTCCGATCGCCGGCCTGCGCCACGTTCACAGAGCGCAGATTGCCTTGGTTGATCTCAATGTTGGAACGCCCGAGCGCATTGCCCACGTTGGGCAGATCAAGCGCGATCCGAGGCGGCGTTTGCACCGTGAAGCCCGACGGCACGGCGGTCAAGGGTTCCGACAACTCGATCCGCACGATCTCGGAGCCGGCTTGTTGAGCGCTGTTGATCGACTGGATCGCGTTCTGCGCGTGAGTAGCCGCCGAAGCGCCGAAGAACAACGCGAGCGCATAGAGTCCAGCCCGCAATTTCCCCATGATCTGTATCTCCTGCATGTTCTTCATCGCGCCTTCTCCTGAAGTTGAAGGGAGCTGGTGCGCTCGATCCATTCGCCTGCTGCGTCTTGAACGATCTCGCGGAACGAGATGTCGGTTTCGGTGATCTTGGTGATCTTTCCGTAGTTCTGCCCGAGGTAGTCGCCCGCCTTGACCTGGTAAAGCAGGTTGTCGACTTTCAGCAGGGCATACGGTCGGCCTTGCTTGGTGACGCTTCCTACCATGCTCATGCTGTCGACGGGATACGCTTCCAGAGGCTCCTTGCGCCGATTGATTTCAGCAGCAAGCAGGGAGTTGGATTGACGCGCTTCCTGTTTGATGGCGACTGTCAACTTCTGGGCGCTGAACGGCTCAACGGCGTTGCCGGCGAGGTAAGGCTGCGGAATGAACTTCTTGGGCGCGGACAAGGGAGGCACGTTGGGCTTCACTTCACGGCGCTGCTGCTCGATCCACTGCTGGAGCTCGTCCTGCGACGCCGTGCACCCCACCAGGACGGCTGATGCGGGCAGCATCACCAGCACCGTGCGAACCAAGCGAACGAATATGGTGCTCATTTCTTGGCCCCCGCCTTAGCTTTGGCCGCAGCGGCGCGCTGTTCAGCAATCTCGTTGCTGTCCAAATAGCGATAGGTTCGGGCCGTGGCTTCCATGGCCAACAAGCCGGTCGCCTCCTTGCCCGACGCGTCTTTCCCGGCAGCGATGCTCAAGCCGTGAAGAGTCACGATGCGAGACAGGTTCGCGACGTCAGCCGCGAAATTGCCGATGTCGTGATAGCGGCCAGAGACGCGCACTGAAATCGGCAACTCGGCGTAATAGTCCTTCACGACAACCTGACCAGGACGGAAGAGCTCGAATTGCAGACCGCGGCCAAGACCAGCTTGGTTGATGTCGGACAGCAATGCATCCATCTCGGCTTTGCCAGGAAGCTGCTTCTCCAGCTGGGTCACGTATTCCTCGACCTGGAGCTTCTGCTTACGCAACTCTTCGAGATTCACTGCCTGAGCTAGCTTGCCCCGGTAGTCTTGCTTGAGCACTGGTTCCTTGCCGCGCTCAGTTTCCAGTTCCTCCGCCGCAGTGGACAGGAGCAAGAACCATCCAAGTACCACCATGAAGATTGCCAATGCAATCCAGACGGCCACCTTGGGCAGCATCGGCCACTGGCCTGGCTCGTTGGGATTGAGGCCGCGGAACTGAGACGCAGCTGCCCCGAAAACCGAGTTCAGGTCGACGTTGAGAGATTTGCCTTGTGTTGCCATGACGTGTCTGGCCTCAGGGTTTCGGCGGCTTCACGACTGCAGCACCGGCAGCAGGCTGGGACGCGACGCCTGACGCGGCAGCGGCAGCATCCTGGGGCCGCTTGATGCTGATCCGCATGGCGAAGTCATAGAGACGCTTCTGCTCCCGCCCGGCAGCCGCCTGGACAGTTGCCGCCTTGATCTCGACCAGCTCCGGGCGCATCAGCCATTCCGAGTTGTTGCCGGTGTTGCGCAGCAGCTCCGAGACGCGCTCGTTTGTTTGCGCCACGCCCGCAAGACTGAGCACCTGCCCGTCTTGCTTGATGGTCCGGTAGTAGATGCCTTCCGGCGTCTGCTTGACCAACTCGTTGAGCACATGCACCGGCACGTTGCGGTCGATCTGCAGGTCTTCCACCGCCTTCTGCCGCGCCTTGAGCGCCTCGATCTCGGAGCGAAGGTTGGCGATGTCCTTGATCTGGATTTCGAGTTCCTTGATCTTGGTCGTGAGGAACTGGTTGCGCTCCTGTTGGCCGACGGTCATCTGCTGCAGCACCAAGTACCACAAACCAACGACGACCAAGCCCGACGCGGCAGCCAAGCCCAATCCAACAAAGAAGGCCGCCTTGCGACGCTTGCGTTTTTCTTCCCGATGCGGGAGCAGGTTGATCAAGATCACTGCAGGAACCTCCGCATCGCCAAGCCGCAGGCCGTCAGGTAGGACGGCGCTTCGCGGCGCAGCTTGCTTTCACGCACAGCTGACCCAAGCTTCATGTTGTCGAAGGGGTTCACCACCATCGACGCGAACCCGGTGAGTTCGGTGACACGGTCCTTCAGGCCCGGCAAGGTCGCGGTGCCGCCAGCCAGCATCACGTAATGGACCTTGTGGTGCGGGGTGCTGGTGAAGAAGTACTGCAGCGCACGACCGATCTCTTGCGACAGGCTGTCGACGAACGGCGCGAGGATGGACGTCTCGTAGTCTTCAGGCAGGTCGGCGGCCAGCTTCTTCTGCTCTGCCTCTTCGAAAGAAAAACCGTACTGGCGCGAGATGAGTTGCGTCAACTGCGCACCACCGAAAGCCTGATCGCGGTCGTAGAGCATCTCATCGTCACGCAGCACCTTGAGGCTTGTCGTGTCGGCGCCGATCTCGAACAGCGCCACCAGCGCGTCCTTGCCTTCATTCGGCAGAGCTTCGATGAGGCGACTCATCGCGAGCCGCGACGCGTGGGACTCGATGTCAAGCACCACGGGCTTCAGGCCCGCCGCCTCGGCGAGGCCTTGCCGGTCTTGCACGCGATCCTTGCGAGATGCCGCGATCAGCACTTCGACATCACCGACGGAGGTCGGGCTCGGACCGATCACAGAGAAGTCAAGGCTGACTTCGTCCAGCGAGAAAGGAATGTATTGGTTCGCCTCGGACTCGACCTGCAGTTCGAGCTCTTCTTCACGAAGGCCCGCCGGCAACATGATCTTCTTGGTGATCACCGCCGACTGAGGCATGGCCATGATCACTTGCCGCGTCTTGGTGCCACTCTTGGTGACAACACGGCGCACAGCTTCCGCGACCTCGTCAAATTTCTCGATCTGACCATCGGCAATCCAGCCCTTTTCGAAGGGCTCGGCAGCGAAGCGCTCGAGTATGTACTCACCAGACGCGCTCTGCCCCAACTCGACCAGCTTGACGCTGGACGAGCTGATGTCCAAGCCGATCATCGGTGGATGCTTGCGGCCCAACAACATGTCTAGGAAGCTCACGAGACCCTCTCCCAACGCGCTCAAAAATGGGCGCTGGATTGTTAAGAAGTTACTTCAATGCTAGCAGTAAAGTCTTTGTACAACAAAGAAATTTCCAATTTTCACAACCTCGCCTCGTTGCGAAACTCTGACGCAAAACGCTGCCAAAAAACGGCAACTTCGGGTCAACCCTGAGCGCGTTTTGTCGCTTATTCGAGAAGCAGTTCACACCTCCGGTCGGCAGGGGGTCGATTCCTATAATCAGCCCCCACTTCGTTGGAGTTCCATGAGCGAAACCGATCGACAAGACGCCAGCCCGCCGCGCCGTTTCGCGTCATTGCCGCCGTGGGCGCAGTGGTTGGCCAAGGCGGCCGCCTGGTCGGTTGGGGGGCTCGCCGCTCTCGCCCTGATGGGGCTGATGCTGGCGGGCTTGGCTCTCGCGGTGGCGTATCCCAACTTGCCAGAAATCAGCGGACTGGTGGACTACCGCCCCAAGCTGCCGATGCGGGTGTACACATCGGATGGCGTGCTGCTGGGCGAGTTCGGCGAGGAGCGGCGCAACTTCACCCCCATCGCCCAGGTTCCCAAGGTGATGCAGCAGGCTGTGCTGGCCATTGAGGACGCACGCTTCTACCAGCACAGCGGGGTGGACTACAAGGGTGTGCTGCGGGCGGCCGTCGCCCAGTTCGCAGAATCCCGCAGCCAAGGCGCGTCGACCATCACGATGCAGGTCGCCCGCAACTTCTACCTGTCGACCGAGAAGACCTTCACCCGCAAGATCTATGAGGTGCTGTTGGCGCTGAAGATCGAGAGCATGCTCACCAAGGAGCAGATCCTCGAGGTCTACATGAACCAGATCTTCCTCGGACAGCGTGCCTACGGGTTTGCGGCTGCCAGCGAGATCTACTTCGGCAAACCGCTCAAGGATGTCACCATCGCCGAAGCGGCGATGCTCGCAGGGCTGCCCAAGGCGCCTTCCGCCTACAACCCGATCAACAACCCGAAGCGGGCCACCGTACGCCAGCAGTACATCATCGACCGCATGCTGGACAACGGCTTCATCACGCCCGAGCAGCACGAAGCCGCACGCGCGCAGACGCTGCGCTATCGGGCGCCGGCAGAGGTCGCGGTGCACGCCGAGTACGTGGCCGAGGCCGCCCGGCAGATGATCTTCAGCCAGTACGGCGAAGAGGCCTACACGCGCGGCCTGAACGTCTACCTGACGATCAATGCCGCCGAGCAGGTTGCGGCCTACCGGGCGCTGCGCAAAGGGATCCTCGACTATGAGCGTCGTCAGGTCTACCGAGGCCCCGAGGCCTACATCAACCTGCCGGGCAATGCCAAGGACATCGACGCACGCGTCGCCGAAGCGCTCGACGACCACCCCGACAACGACGAACTGCGCGCCGGCGTGGCCCTGGAAGCCAGCCCGCGCAAGGTGGTCGCCGTGTTGCAGAACGGAGAGACCATCACCGTCACCGGAGACGGCTTGAAGCCCGTCACCTCTGGGCTGGCCGAGAAGGGAAACCCAAAGACGCAGATCCGCCGGGGTGCCGTGATCCGCCTGATCAAGGGCCCGAAGGGCGATTGGTCGGTCACCCAGTTGCCGGAAGTGGAAGGTGCCTTCGTCTCATTGGACCCTCGCACAGGCTCGGTGCGTGCCATGGTCGGCGGCTTCGACTATGCGAAGAACAAGTTCAACCACGTGATCCAGGCGTGGCGGCAGCCTGGTTCGAGCTTCAAGCCCTTCATCTACTCGGCGGCGCTGGAAAAGGGCTTCACGCCCGCCACGGTCATCAACGACGCCCCACTTTTCTTCGACGCCGTGACCACCGGCAGCCAGCCATGGGAGCCGAAGAACTACGACGGCACCTTCGACGGCCCCATGTCCATGCGGCGTGGCCTCGCCAAGTCGAAGAACATGGTTTCGATCCGCATTCTGCAATCCGTGACGCCCGCCTATGCACAGGAATGGGTGACCCGCTTCGGCTTCGAAGCCGAGAAGCACCCTGCCTACCTCACGATGGCGCTCGGCGCCGGTTCGGTGACGCCGCTTCAGATGGCGTCTGCGTATGCGGTGTTCGCCAACGGCGGCTACCGGCTCAACCCCTACCTGATCAGCAAGATCACCGACAACAAGGGCCGCACGCTGAACGAGGCCAAGCCGCAGGCGCTAGACGACAGCACGCGTGCGATCGACGCTCGCAACGCGTTCGTGATGACGAGCCTGCTGCAGGAAGTGACCCGCGCCGGCACCGCCGCGCGCGCGCAGGGCACGCTGAAGCGCGCTGACATCTACGGCAAGACCGGCACGACCAACGACTCGATGGACGCCTGGTTTGCGGGCTACCAGCGCAACGTGGTCGCGGTGGTCTGGATCGGCTACGACACGCCGCGGAAGCTAGGCGACCGCGAAACCGGTGGTGGCCTGTCGCTCCCGGTGTGGATCGA
The DNA here is from genome assembly GCF_016735515.1 of Piscinibacter sp. HJYY11. Classification (NCBI taxonomy): domain Bacteria; kingdom Pseudomonadati; phylum Pseudomonadota; class Betaproteobacteria; order Burkholderiales; family Sphaerotilaceae; genus Piscinibacter; species Piscinibacter sp. HJYY11. Next base: position 2,252,388 of record NZ_JAERQZ010000001.1, read on the forward strand.
CTACATGGGCCAGGCCCTCAAGGGCGTGCCGGTGGCGGAAGCCTCGGCGCCGGAAGGCGTGGTCAATCTTGGCGGTGAGTGGTACTACGACGAATTCACCCACGGCAAGGGCGTGAGCAGCCTGGGCCTGGACGACAAGCTGCCGACCGCGCCCACCGAGGAAGAGAAGAAAAGCATCCTCGACCTCTTCAAGCGCTGAGCCAGCGCGCGGAGCGGACGCTTCAGGCCGTCGGCTTGAACGTGAGCGCGACGCCGGTCTGCTCGCTGGCACACGTCGATAGCAATGCGAAGAACTCGTGGCCTTCGCGCGTGTCCAGCCATCGGCCGTTCACATGCTTGAAGTGGTAGCCGCCGGAGCGTGCAGCCAGCCACAGTTCATGCAGCGGCGGCTGGGTGTTGATGATGAGCTTGCTGCCGTTGGGCAGGCTCAGCTCGAGCAAGCCACCGGTACGATGCGTGTCGATGTCGACCACGTCGTCCTGCAGCCACGCATCGACCGTGGCCTCGATCGACGACAACACCTCGCCTGCCAGTGCATGGAACTGTGCATCGGTGAGCGGCGTGGGAACGAGTTCAACGGTCATGATCAGGAGTCATTGCATGGCAGCCAGGCGAGTCAGTTTAGCGGCGCGGGCATTCGGAACGAATGCAGTAGGCCCTTTGGTGGCCTTGCTGCTGCTGTCGGCGTGCGGGCAGAAAGGCCCGCTCACGCTGCCCAAGCCGCCGGCGGCCGCAGCCGCCAGCGCACCTGCGGCATCCGCACCCCGCTGAGCTTTACAGGCGCCCTTCTTGCACCGCGTGGCAGGCCACGCGGGCGCCGTCGATCGTGGTGAGGACGGGGCGCTCCACACGACACCGCTCGTTCGCGTGCGGGCACCGGGGGTGGAACGAGCACCCTGTCGGCGGAGCCAATGGGTTGGGCACCTCGCCCTGCACCGGCGTTCGCGCGCGGCCGGTCATTCCGATGTCCGGGATCGCGTCGATCAACATGCGGGTATAGGGGTGACGCGGCATGCCGAAGATCTTCGATTTCTCGGCGACTTCGACCAGGCGGCCGAGGTACATCACCCCCACGCTGTCGCTCACGTGCCGGACCACCGCGAGGTTGTGCGAGATGAAGAGGTACGTGAGGCCATGGCGCTGTTGCAGGTCCTTCATGAGATTGAGCACCTGCGCCTGCACCGAGACATCGAGCGCCGACGTCGGCTCGTCGCACACCAGGAATTCAGGCTGCGTGGCCAGCGCCCGTGCGATCGAGACACGCTGACGCTGGCCGCCTGAAAACTGATGCGGGTACTTGTGCATGTCGGCAGCGACCAAGCCCACCGAGCCGAGCAGTTCGCCCACCCGGCCGTCGAGTTCGCTGGCACCGGCCACGAGGCGATGCTCGGTCAGCGCCTCGGCCACGATCTCGCGCACCCTCCATCGCGGGTTGAGGCTGGCGTAAGGGTCCTGGAAGATCATCTGCATGCGACGCCGCAGCGACAAGGCGTCCCGCCCAGCGAGCACCGTCGCGATGTCGGCGCCATCGAAGGCCACGCTGCCGTCCGTGGGTCGGTGCAAACCCACCAGGAGGCGCGCGACCGTGCTCTTGCCACAGCCCGACTCACCCACCAGCGCCAGCGTGCGGCCGCGCTCGATCGCAAAACTCACCTCGTCGACCGCATGCACCCACTGGCGCGGTCGGCGCTCGATCACCCGGTTGAGCCACGGCGGCGAGACGTCGAACCGCTTGCTCAGCGACCTGGCTTCGACCAGCGCGCTCATCCCGTGGCGCTCCGGTCATGGAGCCAGCACGCCGCCTGTGACGTGTCGGCTGGCATCAGGCCTGGCCGCTCCACGTGGCAGCGCGGCATCACGCGAGGGCAACGCGTGTGAAAGGCGCAACCGGTGGGAATCGCATCGAGGCGCGGCATGGCGCTGTCGATCTGCACCAGGCGCTCGCGGTCGTGGGTGATGGCAGGAATCGCCCCCATGAGGCCGACGGTGTACGGATGCGCCGGCGCATGGATGACCGATTGCACCGGCCCGAGCTCGGCCACGCGGCCGGCATACATCACCGCCACCCGGTCGCAGGTCTCGGCGATCACGCCCATGTCATGGGTGATGAGCATCACCGCGGCCCCATGCTCCTTGCACACACGCTTGAGCAAGGCGATCACCTGGGCCTGCACCGACACATCGAGCGCGGTCGTCGGCTCGTCAGCCACCACCAGCCGCGGCTCGGCGGCCAATGCGAGCGCAATGACCACGCGCTGGCGCATGCCGCCTGAGAACTGATGCGGGTAGTGATTGAATCGCTGCTCGGGCGCCGGAATGCCCGTCTCGCGCAGCAGCGAGATCGCACGCTCGCGCGCCTGCGCCTCGCTCACCGGAAGGTGCACGCGGATCGTTTCGGTGAGCTGGCGCCCGACGGTGTAGAGCGGGTTCAGCGAGGTGAGCGGGTCCTGGAAGATGGCGCCGATGTGGCGACCGCGCAGCTTGCGCATCTCTTCGTGCGGCAGGTTGTCGATGCGGCGACCGTTGAAGCGGATTTCACCGCCGGCAATGCGTCCTGGCGGCTCGATGAGCCCGATGATGGCCGCGCCCGTGAGTGACTTGCCCGCGCCGGACTCACCCACGACCCCCAGCACCTCGCCCGGTGCGATGCTGAACGACACCTCGTCCAGCGCCACCAGCGTGCCGCGCCGCGACGGGAACTCCACGCGCAGCCGGTCGACTTCGAGCAATGGCAATGTGCTCATGCGTCAGCGCAGGCGAGGGTTGAGGGCATCGCGCAACCAGTCGCCCAGCAGGTTGATGCTCAAGGCGATCAGCACCAGCGCCGCCCCGGGGAAGATGGTGATCCACCACTCGCCCGACATCAGGAAGTCGTTGCCGACGCGGATCAAGGTGCCGAGCGAGGGCGAGGTCACGGGCATGCCGACACCCAGGAAAGACAGCGTCGCTTCGATGAGGATCGCCGAGGCCACCTGGATGGTAGCCAGCACCGTCACCGGCCCCAGCACGTTGGGCAGCACGTGCCGCCGCATCAGCCGCAATGGCGGTACACCGATCACACGGGCGGCCTGCACGTATTCCTTGTTGCGCTCGACCAGCGTCGACCCGCGCACCGTGCGCGCGTATTGCACCCAGCCGGTCAGCGAGATGGCCACGATGAGCACCGCGAAGGCCAGGCTGTCGTGAGCCGCCGGAAAGAGCGCCCGGCCGACACCGTCCACCAGCAGTGCCACCAGGATGGCGGGGAAGGACAGCATCACGTCGCACACCCGCATGATCGCCGCATCGATCCTGCCGCCGACGTATCCGGCGATGAGCCCGAGCGTCACGCCGATGAGCACCGACACCAGCACCGACGCCACGCCCACCATCAGCGAGATGCGAGTGCCGTACATCAGGGCCGACAGGATGTCGCGGCCCTGGGCGTCGGTGCCGAGCAGGTAGCGCGGCTTGCCGTCGGCCAGCCAGGCGGGCGGCAACAGGGCATCGGCGAGCTCCAGGCTCGCCAGGTCCATCGGGTTGTGCGGCGCGACCAGGCCCGCAAACGCTGCACAGAACAGGCACACGAAAGCGATCGCCGCCGACACCATCGCCGACGGCGAGCGCTTGAAGCTGTGCCAGACGTCGCTGTCGAAGAAACGGGCTGTTGCCGTGCCGCTCACTTCGCCTTCTCGTTCACGACCACATACTTGTAAGGCATGTAGTTGTCAGCCAGCTGCACCAGCTCGATGTTGCGCTTCATCGCCCAGGCCAGCGCCTGCTGATGAAGCGGAAGGTGACCGATGTCGGCCGCGTGCGCCTCGAAGGCTTCCTTGATCATCGCGTTGCGCTTGGCCTGATCGGTCTCGCTCTGGATCTTGAGCGTGAGCTCATCGACCTTCGCGTTGCTGTAGGCACCGAGGTTGAACTGGCCCTGCCCTTTCTCAGTGGGCGAAGCCATCAGGGCCGACAGCGCGTTATGCGAGTCGTAGGTGCTCGGGGTCCAGCCCAGCAGGTAGAAGCTCGTGTCGCGACGCAGGATCTTGGGGAAGTAGGTGACCTTGGTTTCGGTCTGCAGGTTCACCTTCACACCGATGCGCGCAAGATTGGCCGCCACCGCCTGGCAGATGTCGGCGTCGTTGACGTAGCGGTCGTTGGGGCAGTTGAGCGCCACCTCGAAACCGCTTGGGTAGCCGGCCTCGGCCAGAAGCTTTTTCGCGGCCTCGACGTCGTAGGGCAATCGCTTGTTCTGCTCGGCCGAGAAGCCGCGGATGCCCGGGCCCACCATCAAGGCCGTGGGCAGCGCCGCGCCGCGCATCACCCGGCTCTTGATCGTCTCGATGTCGATGGCCTGGTAGAAGGCCTGGCGCACGCGCTTGTCCTTGAAGGGGTTCTTGCCCTTCACGTTGGAGAAGAGCAACTCGTCGCGCTTCTGGTCCATGCCGAGGAAGATCGTGCGCAGCTCGGGACCTTGCATCACCTTGAGCTTGGGCGAGGCCTTGATGCGCTCCACGTCTTGCAGTGGCACCGGCTCCATCACGTCGACCTCGCCCGAGAGCAGCGCGGCCACGCGCGTGGCGGCGTTGCCGATCGGCGTGAAGATCACTTCGGTGACGTTGGTGTCAACCTTGTCCCAGTAGGTGCCGTTGCGCACGAGCACCGTGCGCGAGCCCGGCTGGCGCTCCTTGAGGCGGAAGGGCCCGGTGCCATTGGCCTTGAAGCTCGCAGCGTTCTCGATGCCCTTGCGACGGTCGACGGGGGCTTGTGCCTTGTTGTCCTCGCACCATTTCTTGCTCATCACGAAGACGTTGGTGAGGACGTCCGGCAAGATGGGGAACGGCGTGAGCGTCTCCACCTCCACGGTGTGCGCGTCGATCTTGCGGACTTCCTTGAAGGTGTTGGTGTAGCCCTGCATGTCGGAGCCGGCACCGGCTGCGCGGTTGAAGGAGAACACCACGTCGTCGGCGGTGAAGGGCGTGCCGTCGTGGAAGTTCACACCACGCCGCAGCTCGAATCGCCAGACGGTGGGCTTGGGCTGTGACCATCGGGTCGCGAGGCCCGGCGAGAGGCCGAGCTTCTTGTCGCGTGCGACGAGCGGCTCGTAGATGTTGTTGGTGAACGTGAGCTGCAGCGACTCGTTCAGCGAATGCGGGTCCATCGACTGCGCATCGCCCTGGTTGGCCACCCGCAGCGTCACGGCTTGCGTCGAGCCCGCCATCAGCAGCACGCTCAGGATCATCGAGACATGGTGATTCCGCTTCATCGTCTGTCCTCCGGTAGCACTCAGATGGAACGCGCCACGCCCGAAGCATCGGCGCGCAGGCGCGGATCGACCGCGAAGTACAACAAGTCCACCACCAGGTTGATGGTGACGAACACCAGCGCAATGAGACACAGGTAGGCCGCCATCACCGGGACGTCGGCAAACGCCACCGCCTGAATGAAGAGCAGGCCCATGCCGGGCCATTGGAACACTTGCTCGGTGATGATCGAGAAAGCAATCAGCGAGCCCAGTTGAAGGCCGGTGATCGTGATGACCGGCACCAGCGTGTTCTTGAGGGCATGGCCGAAATACACCAGGTGGTCGGGCAAACCTCGGGCCCGCGCGAAGCGGATGAAATCGGTGCGCAGCACCTCCAGCATCTCGGCACGCACCAATCGCATGATGAGGGTGAGCTGGAAGATCGCGAGGGTCGTAGCTGGAAGGATCAAGTGCTTCCACCCATCCACGCTGGCCAGACCGGTGGCCCACGCGCCAAGCTGCGTGACATCGCCACGGCCAAAGCTCGGCAGCCACTGGAGTTGCACGGCGAAGATCAGGATCAGCAGGATGCCGATGAGAAAGGTCGGCAGCGACACACCGAGCAAGGACACGGTCATCAGCATCTGCGACATCACCGTGCCACGTCGCAAGGCCGCGTAGACACCCATCGGAATGCCCAGCAGCAAGGCCATCACTGCGGCCACGAGCGCCAGCTCCAGCGTGGCCGGGAAGCGCTCGGCCAGCAGGCGCGACACCTTCTGCCCTTGCCTCAGGCTGAGGCCGAACTCTCCCTGCACCGCATTGCCGACGAAGCGTACGAACTGCACCGGGAAAGGCTTGTCGAGCCCCAGGTCTGAGCGAAGTTGTTCACGCTGCGCGGGCGTCGCATCTTGGCCCAGGAGGTGAGTAACCGGGTCGCCCACGTACTGGAACAACATGAATGCGATGAACGCCACGGCGAGCATGACGGCAATCGCTTGCACTAGACGGCGGACGATGAAGACAAGCATCTCGGCAGGTTTGTACAACGAGATGGCCGCAAATTCGCAAAGCCAACAAAAAGGCCACCCGAAGGTGGCCTTGAGTGCCAGATCTCAGACGAGATCAGAAGCGGTGACGCACGCCGAGAGCGAAGGCGCGGTTGTTGGTGAAGCCAACACCAGGAGCGGCAGCGCCGTCCTTCTTCGCCTGACCGAAGTCAGCGTACAGGTTGGTACGCTTGCTCAGGTAGTAGTCGTAGCCAATGCCGACCTTGGTCTCGTCGCGGTTGTCTTCAGGGCTCAGGCGGGCCACGGCGAACTTAAGAGTGCCGGGGCCAATGGGAGCGGTCAGACCGAACTGCAGCCAGGTGTTGCTGTCGTTGTTGTTCAGGCCGTTCTTCGAACGAGCCACGTACAGCATGGGCTTCACCACGCCGAAGTTCCAGTGGAACGCGGCGTTGATCAAGGACGAGCCGTCACCATTGCCGCCAGCAGCGGGCAAAGGACCACCGTTGATCTTTTCGTAGCCGACGCCGAAGTAAATCGGACCGCTCGTGAATTCAACGTTCAGGCCATCGTCGCGGCCCACAGTTGCCGAGCCCTCGCCCAGGCCGGTGGCCAGGTTGGCGGTGAAACCGCCCCAGTTCGGGGTCTTGTAACCCACGGTGTTCGACGAACGAACGCCAGCGCCCGTCGGGCCAGGGGTCAGGAAGCCAGCCCACGAACGCGAGCCCATCTGGCCCACACCATCCCAACCGAACGGGTCAGACTTGAGCGACACCCAGAAGGCCGGGGTGTACCAGCGGCCGAGGTACACGCTACCCGCAGCAGCGTGGGTAAGCTGGACGTACGAGCCACCTTCCCAGAAGGGGTTCGTGCTGGAGGTCGCTGCCTCACCGGTGTCAGGACGGAAGCGATGTTCGATCAGGAATTGAGCCGACAGGCCGCCGCCAAGATCCTCGTTGCCGCGGAAACCAAGGCGCGAGGTGGTCGACTGGCGAAGCTGCCAAGCCTTGGAAGTGCCGTTGGCGCCGGTGTTGACCGCCGTACCGCCATTGCCCTTCGACACGGCCTGGTCGAGCACACCATAGATGGTGACCGACGACTGTGCCGACGCGGCGCCAGCAAATGCGCCCAGCACTGCGAGAGCGAGCAGAGATTTTTTCATTGCGACTATCTCCTAAGTTGAACAAGAGGTCCCGGTCTCTCCCCAATGGGTGCACCGGGCCGAACTCCTCAGCGGAAGTTGGCGTATTCCACCAGAGGGCCCATGCGATGCAAAGCGTGGGAAACGCATAACGACGGCAAATGTTGTCGGCGCACAACGAGAAAAAAGAGCCTCCGCGCACCATGGAATCACCCATGAATCCAGATCAAAAAGGCACTCAAAAAGCGCTGCGCCGCCTAGGGTAATCTCGGGGTCATGACACGCGCACCCACGGCTCGAACCACCTCCGTGATCGACGATTGGATCAACGCCGCAGATAACGCATTGCGGACCCTTTCTGGCGCACACACCGCAGCACGTCCCACGCCCGCACACAAGGAAAACCCTGAGCCGCTAAGTACAGAAGAGTCGCGCCTGTCCGCGTCCCTCATGCGTGTCAACCATGTGGGTGAAATCTGCGCACAAGCGCTGTACAACGCTCAACTCGTGGCCACGCGCAATCCCGCCTTGCGAGAGAAGTTTCGCCATGCTGCGCGCGAGGAAACCGATCACCTGGCATGGACGCAACAGCGTCTGCGTGACCTGAATGCGCGCCCCAGCCTCCTCAATCCCCTCTGGTACGCAGGGGCGTTCGGCATCGGTCTCGTGGCCGGCCGTATTGGTGATGGCACGAGCCTCGGCTTCGTGGTCGAAACGGAAGCGCAGGTCGAGCAGCATCTTGCGTCTCACCTCGATCGCCTTCCGGCTTCCGACAGCGCGTCGCGTGCCATCGTCGAGCAGATGAAGATCGATGAAGCGCAGCACGGTGCTCAAGCCCAGCAGGCGGGCGCAGCGGAATTGCCCGCACCGGTACGCTGGGCGATGCGAGCCGCCGCCAAAGTGATGACGACGACTGCGCACTACGTCTGAGCTTCAGACTTCCACGATCTCGAAACTGGTCGTGATCTCGGCCGTCTTGGCCAGCATGGCGCTCGCCGAGCAGTACTTCTCATGCGACATGTGGATGGCCCGTTGCACCGCCGCTTCCGGCAAGCCCTTGCCGGAAATCACGAAATGCATGTTGATGCGGGTGAAGACCTTGGGGTCGGTCTGTGCGCGCTCCGACGTGAGTTTGGCCTGGCAACCGCGCACGTCATGTCGACCGCGCTTGAGGATCAACACGACGTCATAGGCAGCGCACGCCCCTGTGCCGGCCAGCACGGTCTCCATCGGTCGTGGCGCCAGGTTGCGCCCTCCGCCTTCGGGCGCGCCGTCCATCGTGAGCACGTGGCCGCTGCCGGTTTCGGCCATGAACGTCATGCCACCCGAGGCCACCCAATTGATCGTGCATTCCATGCTGATTCCTGCTCGTTCCCAACGCCAAAAAGCAAATTGTGCGGCCCCGGCCCTCACCCGTTCGGGTGGGCAAAATTTATTGCGGCGCAACATGCACAAGGGTACACTCGCGGCCATCGATGTGGATCCTGTCTCTCAAGACGCACATCACCGTTTGTCTCCTCCACCTCCTCCATTGGTGGATTCAGCCCAAGGCAGCAATGCCTTGGGCTTTTTTCTGCCTGAGGCGGCCCCGGGGGCCTGCCTTATGATCCGGCGCCCTTTCGTTTCCCTGCCGCACCTCCAGGAGCAGCCATGACCGGCCCCGTTCGCACCCCGTCCAAACGCCGAGCCAAGGCGGAGAAGGACGACATCGGCCTGGCCGGCTACCTGCAGAAGATCCTCACGGCGCGTGTCTACGACGTCGCCATCGAGTCCCCGCTGGAGCCGGCGAAGAACCTGTCGCGGCGCCTCGGCAATCACGTCTGGCTCAAGCGGGAAGACACGCAACCCGTCTTCAGCTTCAAACTGCGCGGCGCGTACAACAAGATGTCGGGCCTGACCGCGGCGCAGTTGAAGCGCGGCGTGATCTGTGCCTCCGCCGGCAATCACGCCCAGGGTGTGGCCCTCGGCGCCCATCGCCTGGGGTGCAAGGCACTGATCGTGATGCCGGTGACCACGCCGAAGCTCAAGATCGATGCCGTCCGCGCGCTCGGCGGCGAAGTGGTGCTGCACGGCGAAAGCTACTCCGACGCCTACCTCCATGCGCTCGAGCTCGAGCGCAAACAAGGCCTCACCTTCGTGCACCCCTTCGACGACCCCGAGGTCATCGCCGGCCAGGGCACGATCGCGGTCGAGATCCTGCGCCAGCTGCAGACGCCCATCGACGCCGTCTTCGTGGCCATCGGTGGCGGCGGCCTGATTTCCGGCGTCGCGGCCTACATCAAGTCGGTGCGGCCCGAGATCAAGGTCATCGGCGTGCAGACCACCGACTCCGACGCCATGGTCCGCTCAGTGAAGGCCGGCAAACGCGTGCAGCTGTCCGACGTCGGGCTGTTCTCTGACGGCACCGCGGTCAAGCTGGTCGGGGAAGAAACCTTCCGCGTGACCCGAGCCCTGGTCGACGACTATGTCGTGGTCGACACCGACGCCGTCTGCGCGGCCATCAAGGACGTCTTCCAGGACACCCGCAGCATCCTCGAGCCCGCCGGCGCGCTGGGCGTGGCCGCGATCAAGCAATACGTCGAGACGCACAAGCTCAAGGGCAAGACGCTCGTGGCCATCACCTGCGGTGCCAACATGAACTTCGACCGCCTGCGCTTCGTCGCGGAGCGGGCCGAGGTGGGTGAAGAGCGCGAGGCCGTGTTCGCGGTGACGATCCCCGAAGAGCGCGGCAGCTTCAAGCGCTTCTGCGAGCTGATCGGCCCGCGCAGCGTCACCGAATTCAACTACCGCATCTCCCACGAGAAGCAGGCTCATGTGTTCGTCGGGCTGGCCACCAGCAACCGCGGCGAGTCGGAAAAGCTCACGAAGAACTTCTCGCGGCATGGCTTCGCCACGGTCGATCTCACGCACGACGAGCTGGCCAAGCAGCACTTGCGACACATGGTGGGCGGGCGCAGCGAGCTCGCACGGGACGAGCGCCTCTACCGCTTCGTCTTCCCCGAACGCCCCGGCGCGCTGATGCAGTTCCTCTCCAGCATGCACCCGAGCTGGAACATCAGCCTCTTTCATTACCGCAACCAGGGCGCGGACTATGGCCGCATCCTGGTGGGCATCCAGGTGCCACGCACCGACAAGAAGGCGTTCAAGGACTTCCTCGAAGGCCTGAGCTATCCCTGGATCGACGAGACGGACAACCCGGCCTACCGCCTGTTCCTGCGCTGAGGCCTCACAATCACACCAAAACCCCTCCGGCCGCATCGACTTTCCAGCCGACCTCGCCATGCCAGTCAGCCGATCGCTCATCGCCCCCACCGCCAACCCGCTGCTCGAGCGGGCGCTGCGCGACAAGCTGAAGCGGCGCAGCGAAACCATGGGGCAACTGGGCGAACTCGAGCCGCTCGCCATCCGCCTCGGCCTGGTCCAGAACTCCCTCAAGCCGCGCTTTCGCGCGCCGCAGATTGCGCTTTTTGCATCTGACCACGGACTCGCGGTGGATGGGGTCGGACAGTCCAGCCAGGCCTCGACCGCCAAGCTGGTGCAAGGCCTGCTGACCTCCCAGTTGCCGGTGGCCGTGTTTGCGCGCATCCAGGGCATGGACCTGAACGTCGTCGACTGCGGCGTGGCCGAGACCGTGGCGCCTCACCCGCGGCTGATGTCGCGCAAGATCGCCCACGGCACGCGCAATTGCCGGGTCAACATGGCCATGACGCTCGACCAGGCCCATGCCGCCATCCGCGCCGGCATGGAGATCGCCGATGCCATGGTGGGCAACCTGATCGCTTGCGCGGGCATTGGGGTCGGCTCGCATGAAAGTGCGGCGCTCGTGCTCTCGGCCCTGGCCAACGAGCCGGTCCACAACCTCGTGGTCACCCCGACGATGGTCCCGGAGGATGAAGCCCGCCTGATGATGGTCCTGCAGGCGGCCCAGGTGCGCCACCGCGACCTGAGCGACCCGGTCGAGGTGCTCGCCGCCTACGGCGGTTTCGAGATCGCCATGATGGTCGGCGTGATGCTTGTCGCCTCGAGCAAGCGCCGCCTGATCATGGTCGATGGCATGCCGGCTTGCGCCGCCTTGATGGTGGCTGCGCGCATCGCTCCGACCGTCACCGACTACTGCGTCTTCTCCCGCAGCCATGGCCACCCCGGATTGAGCGTGGCCCTAGGGCTCTTCAAGTCGATCGCATTGCTGGAGCTCGGGATGGAAAGCACCGACGGCACCGGCGCGACCTTGTCCTTCCCGCTGGTGCTGAGCTCGGCGGCGCTGCTGACTGAAGTGGCCGAAGGCGAAGACGCCGGGCCATCGCAGCCCGCCGACATGCCGAACTCGGCGCCCGGCAAACTCTGAAGACTCAGCGAGCGTTGTTGGGCCCGCGTGCAGGCGCCGGCCGCGGCGTCGCAGGTGCAGGCGCGGGCGCTGGAGCAGGCGCCTGGGCGCCGGGCACGGGATAGCCCGGCACAGCGATCGGTGGCCCGAGCGGGGCCGGAGCCGGGGCTCCGGGTGCGGGCGCTGCGCCTGGCGAATCCATCATTGCGCGAGGCAAGGTGCCCGTTGCCGGGGGTGGCAACGCCGGCAGTTCCAGCACGAAGGATGCAGGGCCTTTCTCCACGCCGATCGAGGCGGTGCGCAGGCTCACGTTCTGCAGCACCAGTTGATCTTCGATGCGTGCGCCAGCCGTGAAGGCCCGCGCGGGCTTGCCATCGATGGAGATCAGCGCGACACCGGGCGTCATGCCTTCGGGCGCGGCCTTGGCCGCCATCACGCCGAGCAACCGGAAGCGCGAGCTCATCGCCGGAGCGGCTGCAACTTGTGCCACCGGTTCAGCACCAAAGAGACGCGAGAGGTCACCTCTCGCACTGGTACTTTCACCAACGACGGCGGCATTCAGCGGCACGGGGTCGGCCCTCACCACGAGGCGCATGCCCCAGAACACGAGGGCCGCAGCCACCAAAGCCCAGATCACGAAAGCTGACAATCGCGCCATCATCGGACGATTATGATTCAACGCCCCGTTTGCAAGCCATCCGTGCAAGACATGAACTCTCCTGCTTCGTCACAGACACCACGCCGAGCTCGCGGCTTCACCCTCATCGAACTGATGGTGGTGCTCGTGATCATCGGCGTGCTGGCGGCCCTCATCGCACCGAACGTGCTCGACCGTGCCGACGACGCACGCGTGACCGCCGCCCGCACCGACGTGGGCAACATCATGCAGGCGCTCAAGCTCTACAAGCTCGACAACCAGCGCTACCCTTCCAGCGAACAAGGCCTGCAGGCGCTCGTCACCAAGCCCACGGCTGGTGCCGTCCCGCCGAACTGGCGGCCCTACCTTCCCAAGCTCCAGAACGATCCCTGGGGTCGTCCGTACCAGTACGCCAACCCCGGCGTGAAAGGCGAGATCGATGTCTACAGCTTTGGTGCCGATGGCCAGGTCGGCGGCGAAGGCAAGGACGCCGAGATCGGCTCCTGGCAGTAAAGCCTGCATCGGGGTGACCGGCCGCGCGCGCGGCTTCACCCTGATCGAACTGATGGTGGTGATCAGCCTGATCGCCATCGCCGCCGGCCTCATCAGCCTGTCGCTGCGGGACCCGGCCAGCACCCAGCTCGAAAACGAAGCCGCCCGACTGGCGGCCCTGCTCGAATCGGCACGGGCCGAGTCGCGTGCCTCGGGGATCCCGGTGAAGTGGGAGCCGCGCAACGAAGCGCAGGCCGACGGCTTCAAGTTCAAGGGCCTGACCAACCCCGCCGAGTACCCCGAGCACTGGCTCGGCAGCGGTGTCTCGGCCGAGATCGTCGGTGCCACGGCCATCACGCTCGGCCCCGAGCCCTTCATACCGCCGCAACGCATCGTGCTCAGACTGGAAGACCAGCGCCTGGCGCTCGCCACCGATGGCCTCGGCCCGTTCGCGGTGGCCGACAACGACAGCACCGCCAAACCATGAAGCACCGCGGCGACAAGGGATTCACGCTGATCGAGGTCATGGTCGCGCTGGCGATCGTCGCGATCACGCTCGGTGCCGGCATCAAGGCCGCTGGCGCGTTGGCCGACAACTCGCAGCGCATCGTCGAGGTCACCGCGGCGCAGTGGTGCGCGGAGAACCAGCTCACCGAACTCAAGCTGACCCGCTTTTTCCAGGTGCCCACCGAGTTCGAGTTCCAGTGCGAGCAGATGGGCGCTGTCTACAAGGGCAAGCTGATCTCGAAGCGCACGCCGAACCCGAACTTCCTGCGGGCCGATGCGCAAATCTTCACCGAAGCGGGCCAGCCGGTGCTGACCATCTCCACCGTGCTGGGGCGTTGAAGATGGCCCGCGTGCGCCTCCGACATGCCGGCTTCACGCTGGTGGAAGTGCTGGTCGCCATGTTCATCATGGCGATCCTGGCCGTCATGGCATGGCAAGGCGTCGACGGCATCACCACCACCCGTAGCGCCAGCCAGGGCCGCATGGAGCAGCTGCTCAAGCTCAACACCGTGCTGGCGCAATTCCAGCAAGACCTGGAATCCATGCAGGACAGCGGCGCGCTGCCGCAGCCGATGCCCGCCTTCGACGGCATCTCGCTTCGCCTCACCCGCCGCACCGACACCGGCCTGCAGCTGGTGGTGTGGTCACTGCGCGGCGGCACCTGGTTGCGCTGGACCGGCAACCCCGTCACCACCACCCAGGCCCTTCAGGACCAGTGGATGACCAGCCAGCAGTTCCTCGGCAACGAACCGGGCCAGCTGCGCACGATCACCGGCATCTCCGAATGGCAGGCCTACTGCTTCCGCGAAAACGCCTGGAGCAATTGCCAGTCGAGCGCGGGCAACAGCGGCGGCGCGGCCAACCCGCCCGCCGGCGGGGCATCGGCTCCCACCCCGACCGATCCGTTGAAAGCCTTGCGCGTCGTGCTGACCTTCGCCGATGGCAGCGGCTTCTCCGGCAACATCACGCGCGACATCGCGCTCGGCCCGCAATGACGCGCATGGCACCCCTTCGCCCGCAGCGCGGCGCCGCCTTGCTGCTGGCCATGATCATCGTGACGCTGGTGGCCACACTGGCGGTCTCGATGGTGTGGCAGCAATGGCGCGCGGTGCAGGTCGAAACCGCCGAGCGCGCACGCGCGCAGTCGGCGTGGATCCTCTCCGGCGCGCTCGACTGGGCCGGCCTCATCCTCAAGGAGGACGCCCGCCCCTCGGCCGGCCAGGTCGACCACCTCGGCGAACCCTGGGCCGTGCCCCTGGCCGAAGCGCGGCTCTCCACCTTCCTCGCCGCCGACAAGGACAACAACGCGGCCGACGACGGACCCGAGGCATTCCTGTCAGGCTCGATCTCCGATGCGCAGGCGCGATTCAACCTGCGCAACCTGATCGACGCCAAGTTCGAAGTCTCGAAGGACGACCTCAATGCCCTGCGACGCCTTTGCGAGAACGTGAACATCGCCGTCAACGTGGCCGACCTCCTCGCCAACGGCATGAAGATGGCCTACACGCCGCCCGGCTCCACCACCGCCGTCGCTAACCCGCCGCTCCAGCCCAAGCGCATCTCGCAGCTCACCTGGCTCGGCGTCGATGCCCAGGCCCTGCAGCGGCTCGAGCCTTACGTCGTGCTCCTGCCCACCGAAACGCCGATCAACGTCAACACCGCGTCGCGCGAGGTGATTGCCGCCGTCATTCCCGACATGAACATCGGCGACGCGGAACGCCTGGTCCAGTACCGGCAACGCACGCCGTTCAAGAAATCGCAAGACCTCACCACTTTTCTCGGCCGGGCCTCTGAGCGGATGGGCAAGGTCGACATCGCCACCCGCTACTTCGAAGTACGCGGCCGCTTGCGCCTGAACGACCGTGTGCTGGAGCAGCGCTCCCTCGTCGAACGCAACCAGCGGACCATCACGGTGATCAGCACCGAACGCATCAACTCCACCGATCGCGAGCGCTGAATGGCAGTTGCAGGAATCACTACAACAAAGCGTCGCAAGCTGTTGATTCGGGTAGGTTTGTACGGTCGTGCATTTCTATTTCCGTTACCCTCGCACCCTGTATGAGCACGCTCGTCGTCCAGATCCCTCCGCGCCCGCGCCTGCAGGCGCGTGAGCCTGCGCCTGCGCAGGAAAGCAGCCTGAGCACCGAATACGCCTACGTGGTGAGCCCCGATGGCCTGGCCTCGTCTGCGCAGGGCCGTGCGCCACTGGCCCTGGTGCCCAAGGCGGCGAGCGCCGTCGCCGTGCTGGCCGATGCCGATGTGAGCTGGCACCGCATCACCCTGCCCAAGGCGCCGGCAGCCCGCCTGCCCGCGGCGCTGGTAGGCGTGCTGGAAGATGCCTTGCTGGAAGAAGCTGCCACCGTGCACATCGCCGTGGCCCCGGGTGCCACCGCTGGTGAACCCACCTGGGTGGCGGTGGTCGACCGCGCCTGGCTCACTGCCGAGCTGGCCACCCTGGAAAAGGCCAACATCTTCATAGACCGCGTGGTGCCGATGTCGTGGCCCGACGAGCCGCCTTCGGGCCATTTCGCCGAGTTGGGCGACCCGTCGCAAGGCGCCACGCTCACCTGGGCCCACCCCGACGGCGTGGTGCAAATGAACCTGCAAGGCACGCTGGCGCGTTCGCTGCTGCCCAACCCGTTGCCGGAAGGGGCTCGCTGGAGCGCCACGCCGGCCACCGCCGCCGCCGCCGAACGCTGGCTCGGCGTGCCGATGACGGTGATGGATTGGCCCCAGCGAGCGCTGCAGGCCTCACGCTCGCTGTGGAACCTGCGCCAGTTCAGCCTCGCCCGCAAGAACCGCGGCACGCGCGCGCTGCGCGACCTGTGGCGCCAATTCCTCACCCCAGCCTGGAAGCCGGCCCGCTACGGCCTGGCCACCCTCGTCATCGTGCAGCTCATCGGACTCAACCTCTGGGCCGGGCACCAGAGCCGCACGGTCAAAGCCAAGCGCGACGCGATGGTTGCGCTCCTGAAACAGACCCACCCGCAGGTCGGCTCCGGGGTGCTCGACGCCCCCGTCCAGATGCGCCGCGAGACCGACACCTTGCGTGCAGCCGCAGGCATCCCCGGCGAAACCGATCTCGAGCCCATGCTCCAGGCCGCCGCCAACGCGTGGCCCGGTGACCGCCCGCCGGTCGACAACCTCCGCTATGAGCCCGGCCGCCTCACGCTGTCTGCCGCCGGCTGGAACCCGAACCAGATCGAACAGTTCAGCAACCAATTGAGGCCCCGCGGCTGGCAAGTCGAATCGCGAGACGGCCTCGTCATCCTCAGCCGCGCAGCCGCCGGCGCTCCCACAGGACGACCGCTGTGACCCGCTCCGCCATCAAACTCCCCGCCCCGCTGGCAGCCCTGCGCACCGAGGCCCTGCAGAAATGGGCCGCGCTCCCTCCGCGCGAGCGCCTCGGCCTCACGCTGGCGGGCGTCGCCGTCGCCATTGCCCTCGTGTGGATGGTGGGCGTCAACCCCGCCCTGCGCACCTTGCGCGAAGCACCTGCCCAGATCGACGCACTCGACGTGCAGCTCCAGGCCATGCAGCGCATGGCCACCGAAGCCCGCGAACTGCGCGGCACGGCGCCGGTGCCTGCCACGGCGGCGGCGCAAGCGCTCAAGTCCGCCACCGAACGCCTCGGCGAGAAAGGCCGTCTCACCGTGATGGGGGACCGTGCCACGCTCACGCTCACCGGCGTCAACGGCGAAGTCCTGCGCGCCTGGCTGACCGAAGCGCGCAGCGGCGCACGCGCCCGCCCCATCGAAGCGCAGCTCACACGTGGGCCGCAGGGATACACCGGCACGCTCGTGGTGAGCCTGGGAGGAGCCAGCTGATGGCCACCATCCGCAAGCCCGCCCGCCGCGGCTTTCGCCGCCGTTTTGCGTCGAGCGCGGTGCCGACGCACTGGCAGGAATCCTCGTACGCCGAAATCGCCTGGGAAAAATCGCGCAGCGCCGCCACACGCTGGGCAGTGATCGGCGCCTTGCTGGGTGTGTTCTTTGGCATCGTGCTGTTCGCCCCGGCGGCTTGGCTCGCCAGTGCCGTGGCCAGCGCCACCGGCCAGCGGGTGCTGCTCTCCGAAGCACGCGGCACGGTCTGGTCCGGCAGCGCGATCGCCGTGCTCACCGGCGGCCCGGGTAGCCGCGACGCCAGCTCGCTGCCCGGCCGCCTGGAATGGACGCTGCGGCTCAAGGGCCTCGGCTTCGAGCTGCGCGCGCGGCACGCCTGTTGCCTCAACGACACCGTGAGCGTGCACCTCAAACCCGGCCTCGGCCGCATGACCGTCACCCTGGCCCCCAAGCCCGACTGGATCGGCCAGTGGCCAGGCGCCTTCCTTGGCGGCCTGGGAACACCGTGGAACACCCTGCAGCTCGGCGGCTCCCTGCGGCTCATGTCCTCGGGCCTCAAGCTCGAGCTGGTGCAGGGCCGCTGGATCGTCGACGGCCAGGCCGAGATCGACATGCTGCAGGCCTCGTCGCGCGTGTCGACGCTCGAGCCGCTGGGCAGCTACCGCTTCAGCCTGACCGGCACCGCCGGCTCGTCGCAGCTGCGCCTGTCCACGCTCGAAGGCGCCCTGCAGCTCAATGGAGAAGGCACCGCCGGCCCGAACGGCGTGCGCTTCCGCGGCGAAGCGCGCGCCGCCACCGAAGCCGATGAATCCGCGCTGAACAACCTGCTCAACATCATCGGCCGGCGCAACGGCGCCGTGTCTGTCATTTCGATCGGATAAGCATGAAAAATGCACCCCTCCACAAGTCGCTGCGCCCGCTCGCCGCAGCACTTGCCGCCGTGCTGCTCGGCACGGCGATGCTCCCGCCGCTGGCCTACGCGCAGGCCCGCGATACGCGCTTCAAGGGCGAACCGGTCACGCTCAACTTCGTGAACGCCGAGATCGAGGGCGTGTCGCGTGCGATGGGGGCGATCCTCAAGCAACAGTTCGTCGTCGACCCGCGCGTGAAGGGCACGATCACGCTCTACAGCGAAGAGCCGCTGTCGCCGCGCGAGGCCTACCTCAACTACCTCGCCGCGCTGCGCGGCCTGGGCTTCACGGTGGTCGAGTCGGGCGGTCTCTTCAAGGTGGTGCCCGAGGCCGATGCGAAGCTGCAGTCGAGCACCGTCTCGGTCGGTGCAGTGGCGCGGCAGGGTGACCAGGTGCTCACCCAGATCTTCAAACTGAGCCACGAGAACGCCAACAACCTCGTGCCGGTGCTTCGCCCGCTGATCAGCCCCAACAACACCATCAACGCCAACCCGGGCAACAACACCCTCGTCATCACCGACTACGCCGACAACCTCGCTCGCATCGCCAAGATCATCGCGGCGATGGACACGCCGAGCGCCGGCGACGTGGAGATCATCTCGCTCAAGCACGCCGTCGCGGCCGACGTGGCCACGATGGTGCAGCGCCTGAGCGATGGCAGCGCCACCACCGGTGCCCCGGGCGTGCCCGGCATCGGTGCCGCCACCTCGTCGGTGATGGTCGACCCGCGCAGCAACGCGCTGATCGTGCGCGCCTCCACGCCCGCACGCATGGCCAGCATCAAGGCCATCGTCGAGAAGCTCGACCGGCCGACCACGGGCGACAACCCGATGGGCAACATCTACGTCGTCTATCTGAAGAACGCCGATGCGACCCGCCTCGCCACCGTGCTGCGCGCGGCCTACACCGCCGGCAGCACGCAGACGGGCGGCGCGGGTGGCCTTGGGGGTGGCGGTGGCGGCGTGGCCACAGCGCCGCAGTCCCCGGCCAACGTCGGCATCGGCGGGCAGGCGGCTGGCAACACAGCCGGTGGCCAGAGCGCCGCGGCCGCGAGCCCCATCAACCCGGCGGCCGCCCCGTCGACCGGCGGCATGATCCAGGCCGACCCGGCCACCAACTCGCTCATCATCACCGCGCCCGAGCCGGTGTACCGCCAGCTGCGTGCCGTGATCGACCAGCTCGACTCGCGCCGTGCGCAGGTCTACATCGAAAGCATGATCGTCGAGGTGGTCGGCAACAACGCCGCCGACTTCGGCTTCCAGTGGCAGGGCCTTTCCGGCAAGGAAGGCGACAAGGTCGGCGTGGTCGGTGGCACGAATTTCGGCACCACCGGCAACCTGCTGGGCATCACCGCAGCGCTCGCCGGCGGCACGGTCACGAGCGCCAGCGCCACGCTGCTGGGCGAAGGCCTCAACATCGGCATCATCAAGGACTTCGCGGGCACCTACGGCCTGGCCGCCATCGCGCGCTTCCTGCAGAGCCAGACCAACACCAACATCGTCTCCACGCCGAACCTGATCACGCTCGACAACGAAGAAGCCAAGATCATCGTCGGCAGCAACGTGCCCTTCATCACCGGCCAGTTCACCAACACCGGCACGGCGACCACCAACCCCTTCCAGACGGTGGAGCGCAAGGACGTCGGCATCACGCTGCGCATCAAGCCCCAGATCGGCGAGACCGGCACGGTGCGCATGACGATCTACCAGGAGTCGTCGAGCCTCAGCCGCGACGTCGCCCCCGGCACCACCAACGCCGGCCCGACCACCAACAAGCGCTCGATCGAATCGAACGTGGTCGTCGACGACGGCCAGATCATCGTGCTCGGCGGCCTGATCGAAGACCGCTTCGAGGAGACGAAGAACAAGGTGCCGCTGCTTGGCGACATCCCGCTGATCGGCGCCCTCTTCCGCAGCGAGACCCGTGAGAAGCGCCGCACCAACCTGATGGTGTTCCTGCGGCCGGTCGTCATGCGCGACGGCCCCTCGGTCAACAACTTCTCGCTCGACCGCTACGACCTGATCCGCGCCACGCAGAAAGACTCGCAGCCGGCGCGCAGCCTCGTGCTGCCGAACGACGCGCCGGTGGTGCCGCCGCTGCGCTCGCAACTCGAGAGCGAACAGTCGCGCCGCCAGCGCGAGTCGGGCACCCGCACGCCGCCGCCCGCCGCCACGCCGCCCCAGCCGGTGCCGGTGCCGCTGGTCTCGCCGCCGGCCGGCGCGTCTGCCCCTTCGGGCGGCGCACGCACCAACTGAACGGCGGAGACACACGCCATGGGCGCCCGCCATCCCCTTCCCTACGCCTACGCCAAGGCCCACAACCTGCTGCTCGAAGACGACGGCGAGCAGCTGGTGCTGTGGGCTCCCGAAACGGTCTCGCTGCCTGCGCTGAGCGAAGTGCTGCGCCTGTACGCGATCGACAAGCTCGAACGCGAGTCGGCCAGCACGCTCGGCAACCGCATCGCCGCCGCCTACGCCGGTGGCGAGTCGAGCGCGGCCACGGTGATCGGCGAAGTCGAAAGCAAGGTCGACCTCAGCCGCATGATGCAGGACCTGCCCGCCGTGGAAGACCTGCTCGAGGCCGCCAACGACGCGCCCATCATCCGCATGCTCAACGCCCTGCTCACGCAGGCCGCGAAAGACGGCGCGAGCGACATCCACATCGAGCCCTACGAGCGCAGCTCGTCGGTGCGCTTCCGTGTCGACGGCACGCTGCGCGAGGTGGTGCAGCCCAACAAGGCCTTGCACGCCGCGCTGATCTCGCGCCTGAAAATCATGGCCGAGCTCGACATCTCCGAGAAGCGCCTGCCGCAGGACGGCCGCATCTCGCTTCGCATCGGCGGCCGAGCGGTCGACGTGCGGGTGTCGACGCTGCCTTCGTCGCACGGCGAGCGTGCAGTGCTGCGCCTGCTCGACAAGGGCGAGACCAAGTTCACCCTCGAAGGCCTGGGCATGGGCGGCGACACGCTCAAGAACTTCGACAAGCTGGTGCAGCAGCCGCACGGCATCGTGCTCGTGACCGGCCCCACCGGCTCGGGCAAGACGACCACGCTGTACGCATCGCTCGGCCGCATCGACACCAGCACGACCAACGTGCTGACGGTGGAAGACCCGGTCGAATACGAACTCGCCGGCATCGGCCAGACCCAGGTCAACGCCAAGATCGACCTCACCTTCGCCAAGGCCCTGCGCGCCCTGCTGCGCCAGGACCCGGACGTGATCATGATCGGTGAGATCCGCGACTTCGAGACCGCCCAGATCGCGGTGCAGGCCTCGCTCACCGGCCACTTGGTGCTGGCCACGCTGCACACCAACGACGCACCCAGCGCGGTGACCCGTCTCACCGACATGGGCATCGAGCCCTTCCTGCTGTCGTCGTCGCTGCTGGGCGTGCTGGCCCAGCGCCTGGTGCGCAAGCTGTGCCCGCATTGCAAGAAGCAGGACGCCCGCGGCCGCTGGCACCCGGTGGGGTGCCCGGAATGCGGTCAGAGCGGCTACAAGGGCCGCACCGGTGTGTATGAACTGATGGTGGCCGATGAGAAAGTGCGTGCGCTGATCCACGGCCGCGCCGCGGAATCGCAGATCTTCGTGGCGGCCGAAGCCAACGGCATGCGCTCGATGCGCGAAGACGGAGAGCGTCTGGTGATGGAAGGCATCACCTCGCCCGAAGAAGTGATGCGGGTCACGCGGGAGTAAGGTCCGGTGCCTGCGTACAAGTTCGAAGCGCTCAACGCGGCCGGCAAGACCACGACCGGCCTGGTCGAGGCCGACAACCTCAAGGCCGCCCGTTCGCAGCTGCGGGCGCAGGCACTGGTGCCGCTCGACGTGACCCAGGTCGCATCGGCCGGCACGCAGACCAAGGGCTTCAATTTCTCGCGCAAGGTCTTCAGCTCGACCAGCCTGGCGGTCTGGACGCGCCAGCTCGCCGGCCTCGTCGGCGCGGGCCTGCCGCTGGAACGCGCGCTCACTGCGTTGAGCGACGAAGCGGAAGACCCGCGCCAGCGTGAGCTCGTGGCCCACCTGCGTAGCGAGGTCAACGGCGGCTCTCCTTTCGCGCGCGCGCTCGGCAGCATGCCGCGCGAGTTCGACGAGGTGTACCGCGGTGTGGTGGCCGCTGGCGAGCAGAGCGGCGCGCTCGGCACTGTGCTCGAAAAACTGGCCGACGACCTGGAAGGTCGCCAACAGCTCAAGGCCAAGCTGATCGGCGCCACCCTCTACCCGGCGATCGTGTCGCTGATCGCAGTGGTGATCGTGATCTTCCTCGTCACCTATGTGGTGCCGCAGGTGGCCTCGGTGTTCACCAATTCCAAGCGAGCGTTGCCCGCCCTCACGGTGGCCATGCTGGCCATCAGCGCGTTCGTGCGCAACTACGGCTGGTTCATGCTGCTCGCGCTGATCGGTGGCGGCATCGGCCTGAAGCTGATGTTGCGCAACGAAGTCTTCCGCGAGCAGTTCGACGCGTCGATGCTCACCGTGCCGCTCATCGGCAAGCTCGCACGCGGCTACAACGCAGCGCGTTTCTCCGGCACGCTGGCCATGCTGGCCGGCGCCGGTGTGCCGATCCTGAAGGCCCTGCAGGCTGCGGCCGAAACGCTGTCGAACCGCGCGATGCGCGCCGATGCGATGGACGCCCTGGTGCAGGTGCGCGAAGGCGCGCCGCTGGCGTCGGCACTGGCCGGCAAGAAGCGCTTCCCTGGGATCATCGCAATGTTCGCCCGTCTGGGCGAGCAGACCGGCCAGCTGCCCCGCATGCTGGAGCGCGCCGCCACGCAGACGAGCACCGAAGTGCAGCGCCGCGCGCTTGCAATGGCCACCATCCTCGAGCCGCTGCTCATTGTCGTGATGGGCGCCGTGGTGATGCTGATCGTGCTTGCCGTGCTCATGCCGATCATCCAGCTCAACACCTGGGTCAAGTAAGGCCCCCCAGTCGCTCTCGCTCCTGCCCCCGAGGGGCGCCGCCTGGAGGACCGGCGGAGCCGGATCCTCGGGCGTGGCTT
Organism: Piscinibacter sp. HJYY11; assembly: GCF_016735515.1. Classification (NCBI taxonomy): domain Bacteria; kingdom Pseudomonadati; phylum Pseudomonadota; class Betaproteobacteria; order Burkholderiales; family Sphaerotilaceae; genus Piscinibacter; species Piscinibacter sp. HJYY11. The sequence continues at coordinate 2,275,466 of NZ_JAERQZ010000001.1, forward strand.
GATGTCGCCGGGCCTTGCCGGCGCGTTGGCACGCTGCTTGCGAAGAAATGCGCAGGGATTCGGGTTGTCATTGATGGATACGCCTGGTCGGGGTTTGCTTCAATGAATCGACGGTTTGCGTTTTCTGGAGGTCGTATGAGCGCATCCAAGGATCTGGTCACGGTGTCGGCGCGTGGGAGCAGCATTCCCATCGCCCGCATGCGCAGTCTCTATCAGGTCGACGAAGTCGGGCGCAAGCTCGACAAGTTGCCCGAGAAGGAGCATGAGCACCTGCGCTCCACCTACGAGCGCATGCTGGAAAAGGGCCCCGAGCGCTTCCAGGTCAAGCCGTCGGGCATCCCGGCGATGGACCACCTCTACGACGACCTGCCCAACTTTGCCGACGTGCTCGACGACGTGAAGCGCCAGATCGCGCTGTGCGAAGACAGCCGTGACGCGCTGGAGATCACCCCGGTGCTGCTGCTGGGCCCGCCGGGCGTCGGCAAGACGCATTTCGCGCGAGAACTTTCCAAGCTGCTCGGCACCGGCATGGGTTTCATCTCGATGAGCTCGCTCACCGCGGGCTGGGTGCTCTCGGGGGCGTCGAGCCAATGGAAGGGCGCGCGGCCCGGGAAAGTCTTCGAGACGCTGGTCGACGGCCAATACGCCAACCCCGTGCTCGTCGTCGACGAGATCGACAAGGCCGGCGGTGAGCACGCCTACGACCCACTGGGTGCGCTCTACAGCCTGCTGGAGCACGACACCGCGGGAAGCTTTACCGACGAATTTGCCGAAGTGCCCATCGATGCAAGCCAGGTGATCTGGGTCGCCACCGCCAACGACGGGCGCAGCATCCCCGAGCCCATCCTCAACCGGATGAACGTCTACGAGGTGCAAGCCCCCGATCGCGACGCGGCCCGCCACATCGCCGCCAAGCTGTACCGCAGCATCCGTGCCGACCACGACTGGGGCAGCCGCTTCGCGCCCGAGCCCGGCCACGACGTGCTCGACCGCATGAGCGAGATGGCGCCGCGCGAAATGCGCCGCGCCTGGATGACCGCCTTCGGCAATGCCAAGCTCGCACGCCGGGATCGTGTCGACGTGACCGATCTGCCCGAGGCTGGCTTCAAGAAATCGAGCATCGGTTTCGTGCAGTAACCCCTGCCTTGAGGGGTCGCGTTCCCATCCCCCTTCCAGGGGGCTGTAACGCTTTGTGTGCCGCGCGCCGCAGGGAGGCTGGCGCTGCAAAATTCCCGCTCGAATCGGCACAGGGAAGACACAAGAATGCGAGACCGACTCAGCGACGCCATGCAGGGCGCCGTGGGCAACATGCTCAGTGGGCTCGACAGCGCACTGAGCTCACTGCTCGCAAGCTGGACCAGCGCACAACGCCTCTACAACCTCGAAGGTGCAGGCCCGGTCAGTGACCTGATGGTCGAGCGCTTCAGCGTGGTCGACACCATCAGCGAGCCCTTCCAGCTGCAGCTGCACACCCTGTGCGTGCACAACCGCACCCCGCTGCAAGCGCTGCTCGGCCAGCGCATCACCCTGCTGAGCACCCTGGCCGATGGCAGCCGCCACCGCCGCAGCGGCCTCGTCTTCGAGGCCCGTGATGCGGGCGCCGACGGTGGCCTCGTGCGCCACCAGTTGCTGATCCAGCCGTGGCTCGCCCTGCTTGGCCACACACGCAACAGCCGCGTCTGGCAAGACAAGACCATCATCCAGATCCTCGACGACGTGCTGGGCGCCGACGCCTACAAGGCCCACGCCGCCTGGCGGTGGGGCGAGACCGATGCCGAGGGCAACACCGAAGACCTCGCCGCATTCATCGCCCAGGGCCCCAACGCCGGCGTGCGCTCCTACTGCGTGCAATACCGCGAGAGCGACCTCGCCTTCCTGCAGCGCCTGCTGGCCGAAGAAGGCCTCGGCTGGCGCGTGGAAGAAGCCGACGACGCACCAAGCGGCCACCGCATCGTCTTCTTCGCCGACAGCGCCCGCTGGCCCGAGAACACCACCTCGCGCAGCGCGCTCGGGGGTGCCGGCATCCGCTTCCACCGCGGCTCGGCCGCCGAAGAGCAAGACGCCATCCAGAGCTTCGGCGGGTGGCGCCAGCTCACGCCGGCCGCGAGTGCCGTGCTGCAGTGGGACTACCAGGCCAAGCGCGCGATCGCCGCCGAGTCCCCCACCGCCTACGACTACACCAGCGAGTCGTTACGCGACATGGCGCCGTGGCTGCAGCAGTACGAGCCCATCGGCGCCACCGCCGACACCGGCACCTGCAGCAGCGCCCAGCTGCAGCACCGCGCCACCTGCCGCCAGCAGGCCCACGAAGCACGCCACAAGACCTGGCTCGGCCGCAGCACCGTGCGCAGCCTGCGCGCCGGCGAGCACTTCGGCCTCACGCAGAGCACGCTGGATGCGCTCTCGGAGCTGCAAAGCGCCGCCGATCGCGAGTTCTGTGTGCACAGCGTGCATGCCCTGGGCGTCAACAACCTGCCCAAGGAACTGAGCGACCGGCTGATGCAGCAGCCGGCATCCGATCCTTTTGCCGAACTCGATGGCGAGCCCTCCAACTCGGCAACGCATGCATTGCTCGAGACCCTGGAGCACGACCCCGCCCTGAGTCTCAAGGCCGCCGAGCTTGGCTACGCCAACCGCTTCGAAGCCCTGCGCCGCCTCATCCCGTGGCGCCCCCTGCCGCCCACCACGCGCACCGCGCTCGGCGCCCAGACCGCCATCGTGGTCGGGCCCGGCGGCATCACCAGCCCGAACGGCGCCGACGAGCTCTACACCGATGCGCTCGGCCGCATCCGGGTGCAGTTCCACTGGCAGTCTGCCCCGGGCGCGGACGCGAGACCTGACAACCGCAGCAGCTGCTGGGTACGCGTGGCGCAGCGCTGGGCCGGCGCCGGCATGGGGTGGCAACACATCCCGCGCATTGGCCAGGAAGTGCTGCTCGACTTCATCGAGGGCGACATCGAGCGACCCATCGTGCTCGGCAGCCTGTACAACGGCCGCGGCGAAGCCGGCCTGCCGCCGACACCGGGCGGCGCGGCCGCAGAAGCCGACACCAGCGCCTACAAGGCCAGCCACAACCACGGCCCGAGCGCCCAGGGCAACCTCGTCGGCGGTGGCTCGGGCGGCCACAGCCCGGCGTGGCACGGCGGCGCCCCCGGCCCGGCCGGCCAAGACGCCGCCGCGCAGAACAACACCGCTGCGCTCAGCGGCTTCAAGAGCAAGGAGTTCGGCGGAGAGGGCTTCAACCAGCTGGTCTTCGACGACACGCCCGGCGAGCTGCGCGTGCAACTCGCCACCACGCAGCACGCCACCCAGCTCAACCTCGGTCACCTGATCCACCAGGCCGACAACCACCGCGGCCACTACCGCGGCCGAGGCTTCGAACTGAGGACCGACGCGTATGGCGCCGTGCGCGCCACCAACGGCTTGCTGATCACGACATTCGGTACCCGCGAGGCCGACCCCGCCGGCGACAACGCCGCCGGCATGGCGCTCCTGAAGCAGGCCGCAACGCTCGCCGACAGCTTCAGCAATGCCGCCAAGACCCATCAGACAACGGCTCTTGCGAGCGCCATCGGCACGCTGAAGGCCGGCCAGAGCAACCTCTCCGACAAGCTCGCGCCGATGAAGGCGCTGCACCAGTCCGCGAGCGGCATGGTGAGCCACGCATCGCTCGATGCCGCCATCGCCGACGCCAGCAAGAAGAGCACGCAGGCGAGCAACGGCAAGGTGCCGCACACCACCGACCCCATCGTCGCCATCACCGCCAAGGCGGGCATGGCAACGGTGGCCGGTCAAGACATCCAGCTCGCCAGCGGCGAAGCCATCAGCTGGCAAGCCGGGCAGGACCTGCAGCTCGCGAGCGGGCAACAGCTCCGGCTGCACACCGGGCAGAGCATCGGGGTGCTGGCCGGCGCGGTGAAAGCGGGGCAAGGTGCCAAGGGCACGGGGCTCACGATGATCGCGGGCAAGGGGCCGGTGCAGCTGCAGGCCCAGGCGGATCAGGCGGAGGTGGCGGCGAAGAACCTCGTAAACGTGCAGAGCGCCAATGCGCACATCGATTGGGCTGCGGCGAAGAAGGTCACGTTGACGACGGCGGGGGGGGCGCAGATCGTGATCGGCTCCGACGGCATCACTGTTCAATGCCCCGGAAAGATCACGGTCAGGGCGGCAAGCAAGAGTTTCGTCGGCGGTGAGTCGATCAACCCGAACATGCCGGCGTTTCCGCAAGCGACTTTCGTGGTGCCCATGCGACTGAGTTTCTTCAATGCGCCAATGGGCGCGAACGACGCATGGGTCGGCATGCCATACCGCCTGCATGCCAACGGCGCGATAGTCAAACAAGGTGTGCTGGATGAGACCGGCCATCTCGATATTCAACATTCACCCGCTATTCAGACCTATCAAGTCGAACTGGCGAATGGCATGAAATACGAAATTCCAGTGGTCGACTCCTATCGAAACAGCATCGAGGGCCCTTTGGCAAACCAAGGGATCTACAAAGGTGACGAGAAAAGCCGCTCGACGGCTTCTCGAACAGCCTATGCAGACGCTCTCAGAGGATTGACCCGCTCCTGACCCTGAGCCGCCGCTCCAGCTCTGCAGAGGTTTCCCTTGTCTGTCCTTCAGTCCCAAACGCTCAAGCCCGTCACCATCGCCGTCCCTCGAAACGGTGCAATGAGCGCTCAGATGACACCGCCTTGGTTTCTGAGCCACGGAGAATACTCGCGAAAGGCAGCCACCTTCGGGCTATTGATAAATGGCGAGGAAGCATTCCGAGCTGTTCACGAAGCGATTGCTTCTGCCAAGCAATCCGTGTGCATCATCTGCTGGGGATTCCAACCCAGCATGTTCTTCATCCGCGATGGCAAGAGTCCTTGCATCGGAGAACTTCTTGAGCGAAAAGCGCGGGCAGGCGTCAAGGTCAGAGTCCTTTGCTGGTCCTACGACTTCTCCGTGAACCCATTCACTCAAACCAGCGTCGGCGTAACCGGGTTCGTTGGTGAGCCCAATACACCAGGACGCCGAGACGTCGCCTACAAAGACAAACTCGGAGGCATGACCGATCAACAGTTCGAATACAACAAGCGCTGGTTCGAGCAGTACGACGCTCAGACCGACCACAAGCTGCAACGCAAAGTTCGCGGTGTCTACCGCGACCTTACGAACGACAAGTCCACAGCCAACCTCGAGTTCATGGGACGGGACTACAGCGCGCCTGATCGGGCAACGATCGCGAGCTATGGGTATCTCGATCAGGACATTTCCAAGACCACTCGAACAATGATGGCCGCCGCCGCCTCTCAACACCAGAAAATGGTTCTGGTTGATCACGAGAGCGCAACCGATGCGATCGGATTCGTGATGGGACACAACATGCTGGACTGGTACTGGGACACCAATGCCCACAGCATGAAAGGTCGGCCTTTCGCCCCCAACGCAGGTGCCAGCGCTCCTCTCCCTCGTCAAGATTTTTCGTCTCGAGTCACCGGCCCAATACTGTCGGACCTCTACGACAACTTCCAAGCCGCCTGGAACAAGAGCGTGGACGAGACACCCGGCCCTGGTCGGATGCATCCACGCACCAGCGTCAAGTACCAGCAAAAGCCTCGAGGTGCTGACGTGTCGTTGACAGCGCAGATCGTGCGCACGCAGATTCAGGCCAGACCTCAAGCTAGGCACATTCGCGATGCCTACCTTCAAGCCATAGGCAACGCCACTCAGTGCATCTATATAGAGAACCAGTACTTCCGATGGCCCCCGTTTGCCGAACGCATAAAGAGTCATGCAAAAGCAATGGCAAGTTGGGGGAGATCCCCTGAAGAGCACGGCAACCTGTACCTCTTCGTGATAACCAATACATCCGAAGATGGCATGGGGGTCAGGCGCCCTAAACACCCAGCGCATGCTCGAGAGCCTTGGTCACGGCGGTGCGCTGCCTGCAGCCACCCGAGACGCTCGGATCGAGCGCGGTGAACTCCCGCGTTCCCAGCTCGATCAGTACAAGCAGAGACAAGCGGTGGTCGATGAAGAAGAAGCCACCATCAAGAGGCTATTGGGGGAACGCAACGGAATCGACAACGAGGTTCGTTTGCTTGCTGGCTCGCCAGGAAGCGCACAAGCCATCACCAAACGCTATGAGAGTGTCAACACGCGCCTGCAATCTGCGGAGGAGCGGCGAGCCGCAGCCCAACAATCGTTGGACGAGTGGACTACACAAACCATCTCGGCCAAAGAGATCGACACACCTGGACTCAAGACTTTGATCTGTCGTGTGGTAGCACCTGACACCGCCAAGGGTGCCGCCTGGGTGGAAACCTACATCCACGCCAAGCTCATGATCATCGATGACACGTTCATGACCTTAGGCAGCGCGAACATCAATACCCGCAGCATGGAGAGCGACAGTGAGCTCAACATCCTGCACGACCGCCCCGAAGTGTCCAAGCCAGCGCGGCAAACCCTATGGGATATGCACACCCAAAACTATGGCGGCCAACGCATTGCAGACATGCCAATGGAAAAGGCTCACAAAGCTTGGGACAAGATCATGAAGGAGAACCAAAAGCAGCAAAAAACGGGGCGTCCGCCGATTGCCCCGCTTGATGCCTTCCTGCGCTTGGACCCAAGCCGCAAGGACTTGGACTAAGTACTAAAGTTTTTCATGCCCGCCCCACCCCCGAGTTCGCGCCGAAGACGGGTATGGCTAATCAGCGCCTTAGCGCTTGGACTGTTTGTGGCCGGAGCAACTGGCCTGGCCGTGCGACGTCACTTGCTCGACAAGGATCAACGAATGACCGTCCCGACCGCACCCAACCTGGTTGCATTGAAGCCCGACATGACCTTTACCTGCTCGCACGAAAAAGAGCACATCCCCACGCGCGACCCGGAAGCCGAACAGCTCTACCAGCACGCGCGCTGGCTGCGCCAAGCGAATCTGCTCAAGGAAGACCCCGCCGCTTTCCCACCAATCGAGCGCCTACTGCGTATCTCCACCGCCTATGGTCACGACAAGGCCAATCTGGCACTGCGCGACATGCTCAAGCGAGGGCACGCGCAAAGTCCCAATCCCATCAAGGAAAGTGTTGATCTGGTCGAGGATCTCATCGCCCGGGGCATACCAGGCGGCTACTACGACATGGGGCAGTACTTGATGGAAGGCTATGGCGTCGTGGCCGACGCCGAATTGGCCATCCGCTACTACAGAAAGGCAGCAGACTTGGGCAGTCCGTACGCCCAATACCTGATTGCGGACAAGTTAACGGATGCGAGAGCGCACTCACCAGAGGTCGTAAACATTGGCTTGCAGATGTACAAGTGCGCGGCGGAACAAGGCCATGGCGAAGCAGCACTGGACCTCGGTGTTTACATCTATGAAAGCAATCCTCTGGAAGCGATGAAAGCGTACCAGCTAGGCGTCAAGGCGGGAAACGCACAGTCGGCCAGCAGATTGGAAGACGGCTTCACAATTACCAATCCTCAAGTTGGCTTTTATCTTGGCCAAACGCGGGCCGACCCAGAACGGGCTCGCCGGTACGAGGTCATTGGTTCGTTCCTCTCCAAATACGAATACCGCGACCCCAAGGTGCCCGAGGTTGACGACATCGTCCCACTGCCGCCGGCCAAGCTACCGGCCTGGGACGGCAAGTTCCAATGGCTCGAAGCACACAAAGCCAACGTGCCACCTACTTTGCCCGGTGAAGAGCGAATCGCAGCGATGGCTCGAGCAAAGGGCCTAGACACCAAGACCGGAAGACCACAGCCCCAAGGCAAATGACGGAGTCACGTTAACGACTTTTGCTAGATGGCGCTTCGACTTGGTTTGGATGAGTAGGCAAGTGGACCGGGGGTCGGCGCAGGAGACTCGTCCAACCAACGAAACAAACTTGGTCTTCAGTGAAACAGCCTTGAATCCAGGGGCATCCACGATGTGACTTCTCAGTCCATCGCTAAAGGAGACCTCATGACCCCCGCCCAAATCGGCCACGTCCGCCGCAGCTTCGCCCTCGTCGTACCCATTGCCCCGCAAGCCGCTGCGCTGTTCTACGACAACCTCTTCGCCGCCGACCCGAGCCTGCGTCGCTTGTTCCAAGGCAACATGGCCCAGCAGGGGGATCGGCTGATGAACATGATTGCGGCCGCGGTCGAGCTGCTCGAAGAGCCCGATTCGCTTCTGCCGGCGCTGCGCAAGCTGGGCACGCGCCACGTCAACTACGGTGTGCGCGACGAGCACTACGCGACGGTCGGTGCGGCCCTGCTCAAGACGCTCAAGCAAGGCCTCGGTGAGGCCTATACCGAGGACGTGCACGCGGCCTGGGTGGCGCTGTATGGCGTTGTCAGCGAAACCATGATCGACGCGGCGCGCAGCACGACGCCGGCACAGCAGGCCGCTTGAGCGAGTGAAGGGGGGCGGCCCTACTCCACCAGCCGCCCGACCGCCGCCAGCAGGTCCGCCTTTGAAAACGGCTTGTCGAGCCCCGCACACTTCGCCTTCCGCAAGAACTCCCGCGCGCCGGGCGACAAGGTGTCGCCGGTCACGAACAACATGCGGCGAGACAACTGCGGATGGTGCTGGTCGATCTCGCGCCACAGGGTGGCGCCGTCCATGTCGGGCATGCGCAGGTCGGACACGATCGCGTCGAACCTCGCCGTGTCGAGCAGCGCGAGTGCGACGGCGCCCGATTCGGCCGTGGCGACTTCGTAGCCTGCCGACTCGAGGATCTCGCGCATCAGCTCGGTGAGCTCCGACTCATCGTCCACCACCAGCACGCGCGTCTGCAGCGCGGCATCCACCGCCTGCAACGGCACCGGGGCCGACTCCTGCACCGGCTCGCCGCTGATCGGCAAATTGAGGCGGAAGCTCGCCCCGCCTTGATGTGACGTGGGCTCCAGCGTGAGGTCGCCGCCGTGGTCGCGCGCGAGCGAGCGAGACATCGCCAAGCCCAGGCCCGTGCCGATGCCTTCCGGCTTCGTGGTGAAGAACGGCTCGAACAGCTTGCCGCGCAGCTCGGCCGGCACGCCGGGCCCGTTGTCGGACACGCGCAGCCACACGCGCGGCTCGCGGTTCTCGCGCCGCGCTTCAACCCCTGTCTCGATGAGCACTCGCCGCTCGCCCTCGCGTGCCGCCAGCGCCTGCTGTGCATTCACGAGCAGGTTCAAGACGATCTGGCCGACCTGGTCACCGTCGGCCTTGACGCTCGGCAACTCGTCGGCCAGGTGCAGCCGCATCTCGATGTCGTGGCTGCGGTAGCTGTAGTTCAGCATCTCGGCGGCGGCACGCGTCAGGTCGTTGAGCGAAACGTTTTCACGCGTGGCGGGCTTGCTGCGCGCCATGTTGAGGAAGGTGCGCACGATGCGGCCGCAGCGCTCGGCCGCTTCGCGGATGCGCTGCACGTCGGCCAGCAGTGCGGGATCGTCGCACTTTTCCTCGAGCAGGCTGGCACGGCCCATCACGATGGCCAGCGGGTTGTTCAGCTCGTGGGCCACGCCGGCGAGCAGGCTGCCCATCGCGCTCAGCTTCTCGCTCTGGCGCAGCGCATCGCGCTGGCGCTCGATCTGCTGCGCGGCGCTGTGCCGCTCGGTCACGTCGACGAGCGAGGCGGTGTAGTAGCCGGTGCCGCCCACGTTCGTGCGCCACAGCACCATCTCGATCGGGAACTCGCTGCCATCGGCGCGCAGCGCATGCATCTCCATGCGCTTGCCGAGCACGCGGGGGGCGCCGCCAGACTCCATGCGCCGCAGGCCCGCCTCGTGCGCAGGGCGGTAGCGCTCGGGCATGATCACCTCGCTCACGAACAGGCCCATCACGTCGGCACGCTGCCGGCCAAACATGGCTTCGGCCGCCGGGTTGAATTCGACGATGCGGCCTTCGCCGTCGGTGGAGATCAGCGCCGCGAGCGCGTGGTCGACGATGGCCGCCTTGAGCGCCTCGCTCGCCTGCAGCTGGCCCATCTGCTCGGCCAGCTCTTCCTCGCGCAGCTTGAGCTCGGTGTGGTCGCGGCCGAAGACGATGATGGCCTGCACGTCACGGCCGTCTGATGCAAACGGCACCATCGTCTCCTGCAGGAAGCGGCGCCCGTGCGTGGGGTACTCGACCCATCCCTGCCAGCGCAGCGATTCGCCGCTGAACAGGCGCTCGGCCCACGGCAGGTAACCCGCATAGGCCGTATCACCGAGCACCTTGGAGAGGTGCTGCCCGATCACCTGCTCGGGCGGGCGCCCGTAGAACGCCAGCGCTTCGCGGTTGGCGTAGATGAAGCAGTGGTCACGCCCGACCACCGCCACGCGGGCGGTGATGTTGTGGAGAAGGGCGCCCATGAGCTCGGGCGCGAGCGGCGGGAGCGCGTTGCGTTGCAGGCCCCAGTGGGTCTGCCCGGTCCAGGCGAACTCCCGCTCGAGTTTTTTCATCCGCCGGCCGGCACGAACACGTAGCCCACGTTGCGGACCGTCTTGAGCACTTCCGGCTTGTCGGGGTTGGTTTCGATCTTGCGGCGCAGGCGCATCACGCGCAGGTCGATGGAGCGGTCGAACACGTCCCAGCCGCGGTTGTGTGCCTGCTCCATGATCTGGTCGCGGTTCAAGGGGCGGTTCGGGTTGCGGGCGAAGAGGGCGAGCAGGTCGAACTCGGCGGCGCTGATGTCGATCTCCTGCCCGTCGGCGCCGAAGAGGCGGCGTTCGTCGAGGTCAAGCTGGCAGGTGCCGAACTTCACCCGGCGCGTGGCCTGCGCTTCAGCGGCTGCCGCCGCGGCCGCGGCCACCACGCCCTGCGAGAGCTTCAGCCGGCGCAGCACCGCGCGGCAGCGCGCCAGCAGCTCGCGCATCTCGAAGGGCTTGGGCATGTAGTCGTCAGCCCCAAGCTCCAGGCCGACCACGCGGTCGACCGATTCGCCGGCGGTGGTGAGCATCACCAGGCCGACATGGGGGTGCGCATCGCGCAGCCAGCGGGCGAGCGAAAGGCCGTTTTCGCCGGGCATGTTGACGTCGAGGATGGCCAGGTCGGGGGCGGCTTCGGCGATGGCGGCACGGGCGGCCAGCGCGTCGGGCGCGGCGCGCACCGCAAAGCCATGGCGGCCGAAATATTCCCCGAGCAGCGAGCGCAGCTCGGGCTCGTCGTCCACCACCAGGACGGTGGTTGCCGTGCTGGTTTCGCCCTCAGTCATGGGCCGTGCTCCCCTGTGCTGTGACAGGGCTGGATCATATCGGCCGCGTTCCGCGGTGGCACTCGTGCTTGCACCGGCCTGCCCGGCCGTGGCAAGCACGGCCGCCAGCCACTGGCGCGAGGGCAGTGCGCTCACGACCCCGCTCACGCCGCCAGCGGGTACAGGTCTTCGGCGAAGGCTTCGCTGCGGAAGATCACCGGGCGCGTCTCGGCGAAATCGGGCCGGCGCGGGCGCTCTTCACCGGCGCGCAGGGCCACCGCCTTGTCGAGCTCGGGCGCCGTGGTGGTGCGCTGGAGGATGCGGCTGAGCGTCTGGGCAACGAGTTCGGTCATGGCGGGGCTCCTGAAGGTCTTGGCGGGTGCGTGGCCATGACTGTCGCAAGCCCCCGTGTCGCGCGCATTTCAGGGCCGTGGCGGCCATGTTTCGTTTGTTTCACCCAGGGCGCCACTTATCATCCCGCGCATGCCCGTCACCCTCGCCGGCCAGCTCGTCGTGGCCATCTCCTCGCGTGCCCTGTTCGACTTCGAGGAGGAAAACCGTCTCTTCGAAGCCGAAGACGACCGCGCCTACATGCGGCTCCAGCTGGAACGGGTGGGCGTGCCGGCCAAGCCGGGCGTCGCGTTCTCGCTGGTGCACAAGCTGCTGGCCTTCAACGCCAAGTCGCCGGCCGTCGAGGTGGTGATCCTCTCCCGCAACGACCCGGTCTCCGGCATGCGCGTCTTCCGCTCGGCCAAGCACTACGGCCTGCCGATCCAGCGCGGCGTGTTCACGCGCGGCGAGTCGCCCTGGCGCTACCTCAAGCCGCTCAACGCCCACCTCTTCCTGTCGACCAACGAGGCCGACGTGCGCTCGGCCCTCGGCGCAGGCGTGCCGGCCGCGCGCGTCTACCCGCACTCGGCCCGCGCGTCCGATGCCCACCCGAACGAAGTGCGCATCGCCTTCGACGGCGATGCGGTGCTCTTCTCCGACGAGTCGGAGCGTGTCTTCCAGCAGGCCGGGCTCGACGCCTTCCAGGCCCATGAGCGCGACCGCGCCGAGCTGCCGCTGGCCGCGGGCCCCTTCAAGCCGCTGCTCGAGGCGCTGAAGACGCTGCAGAACCAGGAATCGGCCGCCATGCGCCTGCGCACCGCCCTCGTCACCGCGCGCAGCGCGCCGGCGCACGAGCGCGCGATCCGCACGCTGATGGAGTGGGACATCGACATCGACGAGGCCATGTTCCTCGGCGGCCTGCCCAAGGGCGCGTTCCTGCGCGAGTTCGAGCCCGATTTCTTCTTCGACGACCAGACCGGCCACATCGAGAACGCCCTGCCCCACGTCCCCTCGGGCCACGTGGCGGCCGGCGTCACGAACCTGCTGGCGACGAAGACCTGAGCCAGCCCAGGCCGGCGGTGGTGCCGGCGCGCGGCCGGTACTCGCAGCCGATGTGGCCGGCGTAGCCCAGCGCATCGATCAGCTCGAAAAGGTACGGGTAGTTCACTTCGCCCACGTCGGGCTCGCCACGGTCGGGCACGCCGGCGATCTGGATGTGGCCGACGCGCCCGGTGGGCAGGTACTGGCGCAGCTTGGCGGCGAGGTCGCCCTCGACGATCTGGCAGTGGTACAGGTCCATCTGCACCTGCAGGTTGGGCGCACCGACTTCGTCGACGATCGCGTGCGCGTGGTCCTGCCGGTTGAGGAAGTAGCCGGGCATGTCGCGCCGGTTGATCGGCTCGATGAGGATGTTCACGCCGGCATCGGCCGCCCGCTGCGCGGCCCACGCCAGGTTGCGCACATACAGCGCCTGCAGCAGCTCGCGCTCGGCACCCGCCGGCACCAGCCCCGCCAGCACGTGCATGCGCGGGCAGCGCAACGCCGCGGCGTACTCCAGCGCCAGGTCGATCGCCCGCTTGAACTCGGCCTCTCGGCCCGGCACGCAGGCGATGCCCCGGTCGCCCGCCGCCCAGTCGCCCGGCGGTGCATTGAAGAGCACCTGCTGCAGGCCGTGCGCGTGCAGCTGCGCGGCCAGCAGCTTCGCGTCGTGCTCGTGGGGGAAGAGGTATTCCACCGCCTCGAAGCCATCGGCCCGCGCAGCGGCAAAGCGGTCGAGGAACGCATGCTCCCCATACAGGAAGCTCAGGTTGGCGGCAAAGCGTGGCATGGCCGGCACGATAGCGCACGCCTCGTTTTGCCTCGCGGACCGACTGGCCTTGAACGGCCGCGCGACGCACGGCCGGAGTCCAACTTGCGCGCAGGGCCTAGCACCCGGGCCCTGCGCGGCGGTCCGACAATGCAGTGCTGCACTGCATGAACCTCGACATACAAACCATCCTGGTGGTGCTGCTGGCCAATGTGATGGCCACCGCCGTGGCGCTGCCCCTGCTGATGGGCTGGCGGGTGAGCAACGCTGCCCGTCTTTTCCAGGGTGGCATGGTCGTGCAGGGCCTGAGCTGGGCCCTCTTCCTGGTCGCACCCCGTGTGCACGACCGTGCCCTCACCTCGGTCGCGCTGGGCCTGCTGGCGCTGAGCTTCGCCATGCTGTGGTCGGCGCTGCAGGCGTGGATCGGCCCGCGGCCGGGCAAGCGGGCGATGTGGGGCCTGGTGGTGGCGATGCCGCTCGTCTACGCATGGGCCTACCCGAGCTACCCGGCGCGCGTGGGCCTGTCGAACGCGATGTTCGCCGCGCAGATGGTGTTGGTCTGCGTGGCGCTTGCGATGCCGGCGCCGCACATCGGCCGGCGCTGGCGCGGCCTGCTGCTGGCGAGCTTCGTGGCGCTCACCATCGTCACCCTGTGGCGCGGCGTGCTGGGCGCCTTCTTCACCGAGGCCTACCCGTTCTTCCGCGCCACGCACCCGGTCAACGTGGCGGCGGTGTTCCTCAACCACGTGGCGCTCTCGCTGTGCACGCTGGGCCTGCTCGCCGCGTGGCGTGAAGAAGCCGAGCGCGAGCTGCGCCGGCAGGCGCAGACCGACGGCCTCACCGGCCTGCTCAACCGCCAGGCCTTCCTCGAGCGCGCCCAGGTGGCCCTCGCCCACGCCACACGCTACAACGAGCCGCTGACGCTGCTGATGCTCGACGTCGACCACTTCAAGCGCATCAACGACCAGCACGGCCATGCCGCCGGCGACGTGGCGCTGCAGACCATCGCCACCGGCCTGCGCTCCTGCGTGCGCGCCGGCGACCTCTACTGCCGCTACGGGGGCGAAGAGTTCTGTGTGCTGCTGTCGCGCGCCGAGGCGAAAGACGCGATGCGCTTCGACGAGCGCCTGCGCGGCTGCCTGATCACCCATGCGCGGGACACCGGCGCCGAGCCGCTCGACTACAGCGCCGGCGTGGCCACGCGCCAGGCGAGCGACACGACGATGGACGCGCTGCTGCTGCGCGCCGATGCCGCGCTCTACCAGGCCAAGGCCGAGGGCCGCGGCCGCCTGGTCGAAAGCCCGGGCCCCAGCGAGCAGCACGAGCTCAAGTTCCACGCTGCAGCGTGAGCCGCTGCCGGGCTCAGCGCTCGCGCCCGTCCCACCCCAGCAGCTCGGCGAGCCGGCGCAGCACCCACTGCGCCTCGGCCTCCTCCACACCGGCCTGCCCGCCGGCGAGGCCGAGGCCGATGCGCTCCAGCACGTCCGACTCGGCGATGCCCAGCTGCCACAGCTGCGTGCTCGCCGTCTCGGTGAGCATGTTGGCCAGGTCCTCGCAGTACTCGTAGCGCTCGCGGATCTCGCGCCACGGCGCCGTCGGCTTGATGCGCCCCTCGGGCACGAAGAGCGCGATAAACGAGGGCGGGACCTCGATCTGGTTCTCGTCGTCCGACATCACGCCTCGCGCGGGCGCTCGTTGAACTGCCAGATGCGCCCGCCATCCACCACCAGGTCGTGGCAGTTGACGAAGCTGCCCTCGTCGCTGGCGAGGAAGAGCGCCGCATTGGCGATGTCGTCGGCCAGCCCCGAGCGCGGCGTGGGCGTGGCGTGCGCCAGGTTCTGCTGCAGCTTGGCGAGGCGCTTGGCGTTGACCTCGTCGGTGGCCGTGGCCGCGCCGCCCCAGAAGATGGGCGTGGCGATGGCACCGGGCGAGATCGAGTTGACGCGGATGTTGTCGGGCCCGAGCTGCACGCCCATCAGGCGCGTGAGGTGGCTCACCGCCGCCTTGGCGCACGAGTAGAGCATCGCGCCCTGCGCGAGCCGGTGCGCCGCGATGCTGGAGTTGTTGATGATGCTGCCGCCGCCCTGGCCCTTCATCACGCGCGCCGCGTGCTTGATGCCGAAGAGCGCGCTGCCGTAGAGCAGCTTCATCGCGTAGTCGACCTGCTGCTCGGTCACGTCCTCCAGCGTGCCGGGCGTGTTGCCGCCGGCGTTATTGAACATGCAATCGAGCTTGCCGAAGCGCTGCACCGCGGTGTCGACGAGGGCGGCGATGTCGGCCTCGCGCATCACGTCGGCGGCCTGGAAGACGACCTTCCCGCCGAGCTCCTTCGCGAGCGCCTCGCCACGCTCCACGCTGCGCCCGGCGATCACCACCGAGGCGCCCTCGGCGGCGAACTTGCGCGCCGTCGCCTCGCCGATGCCGCTCGTCGCGCCCGTGATCACCGCCACCTTGCCTTGCAATCTGCTGCCCATGAAGCCGTCTCCGTCCTTGAATGCAAATGGGAGAGCCTACTGCAGCGGCAGCAATTCACACCTGCGCCCCGAAAAGCGGGAACTGCGGCGGCTCGCGGTCCTCCAAGCGCGATCCTCAGCAGTACCGGGAGACCCGCTTGGCACAGTTCGCGCGCCCTCAGCAATCGACGTTCCCACTTGGCCGGGTTCTCCTGGCTGCCGTGCTCGCCCTTGGCACCACCTTCGCCCAGGCCCGCACCGAATCGGCCCAGGCCCTGCGCGATCGCCATGACCGGCTGGCCTCGCAGATCGAGCAGAGCCCCTTCAAGCGGCCGCTGGTCGTGCAGAGCAGCGATGCCGGCAACGCGCTCAGCGGCAGCGTCGATGCGGTGATGCCCCAGCCCTACGCGCTGGCGCGCGAGCACCTGCAGCAGCCCGAGGCGCTGTGCGAGATCCTCATGCTGCAGGTCAACACCAAGCAGTGCGCCGTCAACGGCCGCGAGCTCGTCGTGCACATCGGCCGCAAGAACGACCAGCCCCTCGAAGACGCCTACCGCGTGGCTTTCACGCTGCAGCCACAGGCGAGCAGCGACGACTACATGAGCCTGCAGCTCGGCGCCGACTCCGGCCCCTTCTCCACACGCGACTTCCGCATCCAGCTGCAGGCCATTCCGCTGGACGGCGGCAAGCGCACCTACCTGCACCTTGGGTACTCCTACGGCATGGGCATGGCGGCCAAGCTCGCGATGCAGGGCTACTTCGCCACCGCCGGCGCCAGCAAGGTGGGCTTCACGCGCACCGCGGGCGATGCCTACATCGGCGGCATGCGTGGCGCGATCGAGCGCAACACCATGCGCTACTACCTCGCCATCGAGGCCTACCTCGCCTCGCTCTCGGCCCCGCCGGCGCAGCAGCGCACGCAGCGGCTGGAGCGCTGGTTCGCCGCCACCGAGCAATACGCCCGCCAGCTGCACGAGGTGGAGCGCAGCGAGTACCTGGCGATGAAGCAGCGCGAGTTCCGCCGCCAGGGCGCCTGAAGCCGGCTCAGCGTGGCCGTGGCGGCATGACGCCGCGCGCCGTGCGCAGCGTGACCGAGTAGCGCAACGCCGCAACGGGCGGCACGCTGTGCTGCCAGGCCCAGCGCGCCGCGCCGGTGAGCTTGTAGATGGAGCGCGGCTGCAGTTCGACGTTGACGATGTCGGCGCGCTGCACCTTGTCGGGGGCGTCACGTCGATAAGGCCGGAAGCGCAGGCGCGTGGGCGCCGCGAGCGAGATGCCCACCACGCACTCGAACTGCGGCACGTCGCGGTGCCAGCCGAGCGGCGTGCCCGGGCGGTATTCGGCGATCAGCGCATGCACGAAATCCGTAGGCGCGACACCCAGCCAGCGCGCCGCCCGCTCGCGCAGCCAGTGGAGCTCGGCGGGCAGCTCGCCGGCCGGCTTCAGCTCCATCGTGTCGTAGTCGAAGACGCCGCCATAGCTCACCACGCGGCGGCGCGCGGTGTAGTCCTTGTACTTCGCCTCCTGCAGCGGCAGCGCGCCGATCAGCGCGAGCAGCGCAGCCTCTTCCTCGCGCGTGATGAACTCGTCTTCATACGCCGCGCCCTCGGGCAGCGCGGCCGGCAGGTCGTCGAAGAGACCCGGCTGCATCGGCGCTTAAGGTGCCGCCAGCCCGAACATCGCCGCGCCGTTCTCCCACGCGATGCGCCGCGCCGCCGCCGGCGGCAGGTCGCCCAGCCAGGCCCGCGCCTCGCGCATGAGGTTTTCATAGTCGGGCCAGCGGCCGTTGGTCCAGGTGTCGGAGCCGACGAAGAAGCGCTCGGGCTTCTCGCTCAGCAGCGCCTTCCACGCGGCGCTCAGCTTGCCGTCGTCGACGGTGAGGCCCGGTCGGTACGACAGCTCGCCATACAGCGTGGGGTGCTGGTCGAGCAGCGCGCGCACCCGCTCGACCGCCGCACCGCCGATGCCGGTGTGCGCCCAGATCATCTTCGCCTTCGGGGCGTGGGCGAAGAGCTTCTCCACCGCCACCTCGTCCACGTGCGCGAGCACGACCAGGTTGCGCTCCTGCGCCAGCTGCATCAGGCGCTTCGCGGTCGGGCCGTCGGCGTTCTTGCTGTCATAGAGGTGGAACTCGCCGAGCCCGCGGTACGGCCCGGCCTCGGTGCCGGCGGCCAGCTCGCGCATCACCATGTCGACGATGCTCGGGTCGTGCGGCCAGCCGTTGTAGTCGGCCCGGTTGCGGTACAGGCGCACGAAGGGCACGACGGTCACGCCGGCCTTCTTCGTCGCCTCGCGTGCAGCCGCCAGCGCCTTGGTGCCGTCGTTGGGCCGGCTGTTGGCGATGATCGCGCGCACGCCGCTGCGCTGCATGCGGCCGAGCACGTCGGGTATGGGATGCAGCTCCACCGCTTCGACGTTGTAGTGCAGGTGCGCGTCGAAGAGCGGGCCGGCATACGGTTGCGCCGCGACGGCCGGGCGCGTGCCGGTGAGGCCGGTGAGGGCCGCCAGCGCGAGCAGGTCGCGGCGGCTCAGCAGGACAGGCGAACGGAATGGCGTGTGGGAAGGCATGTCGATGCGGGCGTGAACTGACACGCCCGCATCTATACCTCAAACCAGTACCGGCTGCGCCCGCGCGGCCTTGATCCACGCCGCCGCCTGCTCCGCCATCATCAGGGTGGGGCTGTTGGTGTTGCCGCTGGTGATGGTGGGCATCGCGCCCGCATCCACCACCCGCAGGCCGCGCACACCGCGCACGCGCAGCCTCGCGTCGAGCACCGCCATCGGGTCGTCGCTCGCGCCCATCTTGGTCGTGCCCACCGGGTGGAAGATGGTGGTGGCGATGTCGCCGGCCAGGCGCGTGAGGTCTTCGTCGCTCTGGTACTGCAGGCCCGGCTTCCACTCCTGCGGATCGAAGCGCGCAAGCGCCGGCTGGCTCACGATGCGGCGCGTGACACGCAGCGAATCGGCGGCCACCTGGCGGTCTTCGTCGGTGCTCAGGTAGTTGGGGGCGATGGCCGGGGCGTCGTCGAAATTCGGGCTGCGGATCGTCACCGTGCCGCGGCTTGTCGGGTTCAGGTTGCAGACGCTGGCGGTGAAGGCCGGGAAGTCGTGCAGCGGCTCGCCGAAGGCGTCGAGTGAGAGCGGCTGCACGTGGTACTGGATGTTGGGCCACACGTAGCGCGCAGAGCTGCGCGTGAAGGCCCCGAGCTGCGAGGGCGCCATGCTCATCGGGCCGCTGCGCCTGAGCACGTATTCGAGGCCGATCTTCGCCTTGCCCACCAGCGAGTTCGCCAGCACGTTCAGCGTCGGCACGTCGCGCACCTTGTAGACGCTGCGGATCTGCAGGTGGTCCTGAAGGTTGGCGCCGACACCGGGCAGGTCGGCGATGACCTCGATGCCGTGCCGCTGCAGCAGCGGCGCCGGCCCGAGGCCCGAGAGCTGCAGCAGCTGCGGCGAGCCGATCGCGCCGCTGCAGACGACCACCTCCTCGCGTGCGCGGGCGCACACCATCTGCCGCCCGTCCCACACCATCACGCCGATGCAGCGCGGCCGCCCGTCCTCGCCGGGGCGGAACAGGAGCCGCGTGGCGCGTGCGTGCGTCCACAGGTGGAAGTTCTGGCGGTCGGTGCAGGCGGGCCGGATGAAGGCCTTGGCGGTGTTCCAGCGCCAGCCGCCGCGCTGGTTGACCTGGAAGTAGCCCACGCCTTCGTTGTTGCCGCGGTTGAAGTCGTCGGTGCGCGGCACGCCCGCCTCTTCGGCCGCCTGTGCAAACGCATCGAGCACGTCCCAGCGCAGGCGCTGCTTCTCCACGCGCCACTCGCCGCCGGCGCCGTGGAACTCGTCGGCGCCGAGGTAGTGGTCCTCGTGGCGGCGGAAGACCGGCAGCACCTTCTCCCACGCCCACGCGTCGTCGCCGGTGAGCTGCGCCCACTGGTCGTAGTCGCGCGACTGGCCGCGCATGTAGATCATCCCGTTGATGCTGGAGCAGCCACCCAGGCTCTTGCCGCGCGGGTAGCGCAGGCTGCGGCCGTTGAGGCCGGCGTCGGGCTCGGTCGTGTAGAGCCAGTCGGTGCGCGGGTTGCCGATGCAGTACAGGTAGCCCACGGGGATGTGGATCCAGTGGTAGTCGTCGCGGCCGCCGGCTTCGAGCAGCAGCGTCTCGCTGTGCCCGTCCTCGCTGAGCCGGTTGGCCATCAGGGCGCCGGCCGTCCCGGCGCCCACCACCACGTAGTCGAAGAACTTCTCTTGCACGGTGTCCTCAGTTGTTCAGCACGCTCAGCGTCCAGTTCTGGTTGTTGCCGCTGTGGCAAGACCAGGTGGCGAGCGGCACGTCCTGCGCGGTCGAGTTGTTGGGCACGTCCAGGCAGGCGCCCGACGCACGGTTGCGCAGCACGTTGCCGGTGCGCGTCCACTGCGTGGTGTTGCCCGTCGTGCAGGCCACCTGCACGGCCGCGCCGCCACCGGCCGCGGTGTCGGCTTGCGCCAGGCACAGGCCGGAGTGCACGAAGACGTACTGCTCGTAGCCGTCGATGTTGTTCACCACGAACTGCTCGTTCGCACCGGTGCCGCAGGTCCACTGGATCACCACCGCACCGCTCGCGGCGGAGGCACCGCGCACGTTCACGCACAGGTTGCTGTGATTGGAGCGGATGCGCAGTTGCGCACTGGTCGCATCTAGCGAGCGCACATAGTCGGTGAGCGCGGTCACGTCGGCGGCGGGCAGCGACGAGGCGTTGCCGTGGCCCGACGAGAAGACGTTCTGCAAGGCCGCGGCCTGCCCGTTGTGGAAGAAGGCGCTCGTGCTCCAGCTGCCGAATAGCGTGGGCGTGTCGAAGCCCACGCCGGCGAGCGGTTGCCCGTTGCCCCGGCCCGACGAGGCCTGGATCGTGCCCACGTCGCGCCGCACGCTGTCGGTGAAATGGATGCCCGAGTGGCAGGTGGCGCACTGCACGCTCGCGAACACGTCGCGGCCGCGCAGCGCACTCGCGGTGAGCGTGCCGTCGGCGTTGCGCACCGGGCTGCGGGTGTAGCGCGACAGCGATCGCAGGTAGTTCGCCAGGTCGTCGAGCGCCGCGCTGCGGCCGGCCTTGGGCGTGCCGAGCGGGTTGACGGTGGCGGCGTAGTCGGCATCGCTCATGAAGCCGGTGCCGCCGAACTGCGTGCGGATGTCGTTCTCGAAGTCCTGGATCTCGTCGAAGTTGCCGCTCCAGTGCACCCGGCCGTGGCCCATGCCCTGGCGGCCCTGCAGCGTGACGGTGCGGCGCAGGCCTTCGCCCCGCTGGGTGAAGTCCCACACCATGCCGTCGTCGCCGCCGTCGGCGTGGCAGCTCGCGCACGACATGTAGTTGTCGCGGCTCATGCGGCGGTCGGCCGCGTTGTAGAAGAGCTGCTTGCCGCGCAGGGCCGAGGCGCTCAGCGGCTCCTGCGCCACCGTGCCCACCACCTGCAGGCGCACGGCGGCGGCACTTTCGCTCGTCAGCACCTGGGCGATGTCGTGCACCGTCACCGAGCGCGAGAGGAAGTTGTTGACGAAGAGCCGCTTGCGCGCTGCATCGAGGTACAGGCCGTGCGGCGCGGCGCCCACGTCGGTGATCTCGCCGCGCACCGCGCGGGTGTAGGTGTCGACGATGGCGACGCGGTTGCCTTCCATCTGCGCGACGAAGATGTAGTCGCCCGAGGGCGAGAACACCGCCGCGCGGGCCGGCGCGCGGTCGTCGAAGTCGAGCTGGTCGGCCGGCACCTCGGCCGCCTGCAGCACGTCGACCTGCGACAGGATCGAGCGCACCGTGCGGTCGTGCTCCAGGTTGAGGCCGTCGCGGAACACACCGCGCACGATGTTGTCCTTCTTCGAGGGCAGCACCACACGCCGGCCGTCCGGCGAGACCACCGCCTGGACCAGGTAGTTGGGCACGCCGCGCGCGCGGCTCTCGTCGTCGAGGGTGGTGGTGTCCACGCGCAGGCCGATGCTGGTCGTGAGCGCGAGCGACTGCAGGTTGACCTTGTGCAGCTGGCCGCCGGTCATCGCCGACTTGAAGCGGGTCACGTAGGCCACCGCCGAATCGGCGCTGACCGCCACGCCGCGCACCGCGCCGCTCAACGCCAGCGTGCCGGTGGTCGCTCCCGTGCTCGGGTTGAAGGTGATGAGCTGCGACTTGTTTTCCAGTGTCAGCACGCCCTTGCTGCGGTCGGGCGTGAAGACCACGCCGTAGGGGCCGCTGCCGTAGGCGAGCTGCACGCTGAGCGACACGCTGCCGTTGGCCGGGTCGAGCGCGACGAGCCTGTCTTCGTCCTGCACCGTGACCCACACGCGCCCGTCGGGGCCGACGGCGAGCGTGCGCGGCTCGCGGCCCACCCTCACCTCCCACAGGCGTGCCATGGTCTGTGCGTTGATCGCCGCGACCGTGCCGCTGTCCGGGTTCACGCTGTAGACGTTGTTGGCGTCGCCCACGATGTTGCTGGTGTGCGTGGGCGCCACCGCCGTCACCGGGTTGATGACGGTCACCGTCTGGGTGTAGTAGGTCTCCTGGCCATTGGGGTTGCGCACGGTGAGCGTCACCGTGTAGTGGCCGGGGGCGTTGTAGGTGTAGTTGATGCCGGGCTGCGAGGCAAAGGCGCTGCGGGTGCCGTTGCCGAAGTTCCAGCTGTACTGCGCCGAGCCGCCGAGCACAGTGGGGTTGAAGACGAGCTGGCCGTTGACGAGCTTCGGCCCTTCGCCGAGGCCGGGGTCGCCGACGATCGGCGTGGCCCGCAAGGCGGACACGTCGGCATCGCTCAGCACGCGGTTGTAGACGCGCACGTCGGCCAGCGTGCCGCGGAAGAAATCGGGGTTGCCCTGGATCTGGCCCAGCAGCTGGAAGCGGTTGTTCAAGCCGAGCGCCCCGGTGCGGCCGGTGGACGTGGTCTTCACGCCATCGACGTAGACCGACTGCACGCCCGAGGCCGCGTCGCGCGTGAGCACGATGTGGCGCCAGTTGCCGTCGTTCACCGGGTTGGTCGAGCGGGTGCCCGGGTTGCCGGTGCCGGCGTTGCCGACCGAGAGGTTGATGCGGCCGCTGCCATCGAGCCAGCCCCAGAACACGTCGTTGTCGCCGCCGGTCTGGTCACGGCCGAAGATGCCGGGCGCGAGCCACGCGCTGTTGTTGCCGCCTTGGGTGGTGCGCATGTAGAAGCTCAACGAGGCCGTGCCGGCGAGCACCGAGGCCACGTTGTCGTCGCGCAAGGCCACACCGCCGGTGCGCGACGAGAAGTTGAGGCCGATGCTCTCGTAGGCATCGTTCGCCGCGGCGGTGCC
The DNA here is from genome assembly GCF_016735515.1 of Piscinibacter sp. HJYY11. Lineage (NCBI taxonomy): Bacteria > Pseudomonadati > Pseudomonadota > Betaproteobacteria > Burkholderiales > Sphaerotilaceae > Piscinibacter > Piscinibacter sp. HJYY11. Next base: position 2,298,482 of record NZ_JAERQZ010000001.1, read on the forward strand.
GTTGTTCTGCCCGATCTGGTCGACGAGGTTGCGGCCGAGCGTCCAGTAGTGGGCGAGGCCGATGTCGAGCGCGTTGCCGGTGGTGAAGGTGCTGCGGAAGTCGGTGCCGATCGGGTTGCCGGCGTAGTCCTTCACGCCGCCGCCGGGCAGCAGCACTTCATAGGTGGTGTTGGGCTGCAGCGGCTGCTGCGGGTGGAAGTTGATGATGCCGAGCTGCACGCTGTAGGTGCCGGGCAGCGTGTTGCCGCCCAGCGGCCGCACGATGAAGCTGCTGGCGTTCACGCTCTCCGGCAGGATGCTGTCGGTCAGGCCGATGCCCACCCGCGAGCTCAGCGCCTGCTGGCGCGCGCCGGGTGCTGGCGAGACCTGGCGCACCACCGGGCGGGTGGTGTCGGGTGCGGTCGAGTGCACCATGAAGCCGCTGCCGGAGCCATGGTCGTTGCCCACGAACACCAGGTTGCCGAACACCGCCACCTGCCCGTGGTCGGAGCCCGGCAGGTTGGGGTCGCCCGCGGGGAAAAGGCTGCCCACGCCGACCTGCACGTGCTGCAGGGGGTTGCTCACGTCGACCTTGTGCATGCGGATCTGCGCACCCTGGAAGACGAAGTGGTCCTGCGTGGCGCAGTAGAGCTGCTCGTCGATCACCAGGCGGTTGTCTTCGGCGACGAAGCGGCTGCGGTCGGTGAGGTCGTAGGCGAACATGCGCGCGCCGCCGCCGCGGACCGAGCCGTAGAGCTTCTTGCCGTCGTAGCAAGTGGCGTAATAGAAGGGGCTGCTCGGCACGGTGTCGAGCACCTTGGGGTTGAGCGGGTCCGAGATGTCGAGGCTCGCGATGCCGTCGGTGCTCTCCATCGAGGTGATCACCATCTGGTTGCCCATCGTGAAGATGGGGCCGACGCGGAAGCCGCCGAGCTCGCCGGTGGGCACCGGGTTGGGCCGTCCGGCGCCGCGGTTGGCGAGCGCGGCGGTGGCCGGGTCGCGTGCGTCGACGATGTAGATGCCGTCGTTGGCCGAGGCCACGTAGAGGTAGGGCGCCTGCCACCAGAGCTGCCAGGCCACGTTGGCGTAGTCGCCACGGTTGACGGTGGGCAGCGGGACCTTGCGCACCTGCTGGACGTTGTTGACGTCGGTGAAGTCCCAGAACTCCACGCCCTTCGTGGTGGCGATGGCGATGTAGTTGCGGTTGTTGATGGTGGACACGCCGAAGGCATGCGCCTCGCGGAACTCGGCGGTGCGGCCTTCGGGCTCGTAGATGCGCTGCACCAGCGAGATCGCGCGCGGGTTCGACACGTCGTAGATCAGGAAGCCGCCCGGCCCGTCGCCGCTGTCGGGCGCGAAGAGCGTCACGAAGTAGCCGTTGTGCATGATCCCCGCGTTGAGGCCGAAGGCCTTGCGGCTCGGGTAGGTGGCGGGCACGCCCTGGTCGTTGCGCAGGATCATCGAGACCGGCCGGAACAGCTCGGCCTGCGTGTAGGTGAGGTTGCCGAGGCCGGGCCCGCGGATCGGGGCCGCCGCCGCCACCACGCCCGCCGCCGCGCCGAGCTGGCGCAGCGAGGTGACGGGGCTCTGGTTGTTGATCGCAGCGTGGCTGAACAACACGGCACACAACATCCCGGCGAATGCCAGCAGGTGCTTGAGGATTCTCATGTCGGTCTCCTGAACATGAAAGACGGCCCCGGCACACCGTGCATGCGGCGTGGTCTCGCGGGCGGGGGTGGGTGGAACTGGGAGGATCGCGATCAGCGATCGGCGGGCGCGGCGCTCGAGGTCTCGTACAGCTTCCACGCGGCCTGCGCACTCGCGCCGTCGTGGATCATGGCCATCAGCGCCCTCACGACGCTCGCCGGCGACTTGTGCTGGTAGACGTTGCGGCCATAGACCATGCCGACCGCGCCCTGGTCGAGCAGCACGCGCGAGCGCTCGAACACCGCCGACAGGTCTTCACGCCCGCCGCCGCGCACGAGCACCGGGCAGCGTGCGGCCTGCACCACGCGGTGGAATTCGTGCGGGTCGGTGGTCGGGTCGGCCTTCACGATGTCGGCGCCCATCTCGCGCGCCAGGCGCACCAGCGTCACGATCTTCTCGGCATCGCCGTCGACGAGGTAGCCGCCACGCGCGGTGTTCGGGCCCATCACCAGCGGCTCGATCATCAATGGCATGCCGTAGCGGTCGCAGTCCTGGCGCACACGGGCGATGTTGCTCACACACTGGCGGAAGAGCTCCGGCTCGTCGGGCAGCATGAAGAGATTGACGACCACGCAGGCCGCGTCCATCTGCACCGCGGGCAGCACCGGGTCGTGCTCGTTCTGCAGCACCGCCCACATCACGCGGTGGCGCTGGGCGTTGTAGGGGTTGCCCATGTCGACGCGCATCACGAGGCCGGGCTTGTGGCGCTCGGGCCGGTACTGCAGCAGATCGGCCTGGCCGTAGTTGAGCTGGATGGCGTCGGGCCCGGCGGCGACGAGCTGGTCGATCACGGCCGGCATGTCCTGCAGGCCGTCGAGGAAGCTGGGCTCGTTGCACACGCCGTGGTCGACCGCGATGTCGAGGCAGCGGCCGGCCTTGAGCAATCGGTTGAGGCGGGCCTGCTTGGGGTGGGTCATCGGTACTCCTTGTTCTTTCGAGAGGCAAAGCGAGGCCTGTCCGGGCCGCCGTCACCGACGTGATGGCCCGGAGGTCTCTGGGGTGAGGTGGTGGTGCGGGGCGCGCTAGAGCGCTTCTCCCAGCGTCTGGTGGGCGGCCGTCTTGATGGCCGCGAGGTCGGTGGACGACAAGGTGAGCCGGGCGGCGCCGGCGTTCTCGGCCGCCTGGCGCGGGTTGCGGGCGCCGCAGAGTGCAATCGACACGCTGCCGTGCGCGACGGTCCACGCGACCATTAGCTGCGCAAACGAACACTGGTGGCGCGCTCGCACCGGCTCGATCGCGTCGAAGAACTTCTGCAGCCGTGCGCGGTTCTCCGCCGAGAAGCGCGGGTCGGTCGCACGCTGGTCATCGCCGGTGAACTGGCGCTCGGGCGGGATGGGCCCGGAGAGCAGGCCGAGCGCCATCGACGAATAGCCCACCACCGAGACACCATTGGCCTGGCAGATCGGCACGATCTCGGCTTCGATCTCGCGGTCGAGCAGGCTGTAGCGCTCCTGCACCGCGTCGATCTGGCCGTGCTTCAGGTACTCGCGCAGCACCTCGGGGCTGGCGTTGCTGATGCCGATGGCGCGGATCGTGCCCTTGGCCTTCAGGTCGCTCAGGGTGTCCATCGTCTCGGCGATCGGCGTGGTGCTGTCCTGCCAGTGGGTGAAATAGAGGTCGATGTAGTCGGTCTTCAGGCGCGCGAGGCTCTGCTCCACTTCATGCAGGATCGACGCCCGCCCGAGGTGGCGGAACACCGCCATGCCCGCTTCGTCGAAGAAGTGCGTGCCCTGGCGCGTGTGCCACACCAGGCCGCACTTGGTGGCGATCACCACGTCTTCGCGCCGGCGGCCTTCGAGCGCCGCGCCCACCAGGCGCTCGGCACGGCCGAGGCCGTAGGCCGGTGCGGTGTCGATGAAGCGGATGCCGGCGTCGAGCGAGGCGCGGATGCCTTCGAGCGCGGCCGCGTCGTCGTTGCCGCCCCACATCCACCCGCCCATCGCCCAGGTGCCCAGGCCCACCGTCTCGCAGCGGATGCCGGAGCGGCCGATCGTTGTTGCTTTCATCGCTTGGTTTTCCTCACGTTCAAAAGGTGGTCGACGGTGACCGCGATCAACAGGATCAGGCCCTTGATCACGTCTTGCCAGTACGGCGACACGTCGAGCAGGATGAGCGAGCTGGTGACGACCGAGAGCAGCGCCAAGCCCAGCACCGCGCCGAGCACCGTGCCCGAGCCGCCCTTGAGGCTGGCGCCGCCGATCACCACCGCGGCGATCACGTTGAGCTCCATGCCCACGCCGAAGGTCGGCGTGGCGGCCCCGAAGCGCGCGGTGTAGATCACGCCCGCGAGGCCCGCGAGTGCCGAGCACAGCACAGTGACCCAGAACTTCACCCGGTCGGTGCGGATGCCCGAGTAGCGCGCTGCCTTCTCGTTGCTGCCGGTGTAGAACACGCGCCGCAGGAGCGTGGAGCGGCGCAGCGCGAAGTCGCTCACGAGCACGATGAAGGCGAAGATCAGGATCACCGCCGGGATTCCCATCACGTCGCCCTGGCCGATGAACTTGAACGAGGCCGGCAGCGAGAAGAGCGACTGCGGCGTGCCCTGCGTGAGCGCCAGGCACAGGCCGCGCACGATCACCATGAAGGCCAGCGAGGCGATGAAGTGGTTGAGCCCGATGCGGGTGACGCAGCCGCCGATCATCGCGCCGACCACGGCGCTGACGCCGATCGCCACCATGCTCGCCGTCCACGGGTCCACGCCCATCAGGAAGAGCTTGCCGGTGATCACCATCGCGAGGCACACCACCGAGCCGACCGAGAGGTCGATGCCGCCCACGATCAGCAGCACGGTCATGCCGACGACGACGATGCCCTCGATCGAGAACGAGAGCAGCATCGCGCGCACGTTGTCCCAGGTGGCGAAGTGGGGCGAGGCGAAGCTCATCACCAGGCACAGGAGCGCGATGATGACGACGAGCCCGGTCTCGCGCATGCTGGCCAGGCGCGAGCCGCCGCTGAAGGGTGAGCGCCAGCCGCCGAGCGGGCTGCCCGACATCAGCGGTGCGTCTTCGGCGAGGCCGTGGAAAGAGTTGGTCTTGTTCAATGCAGTTCCTCGGCGCGCAGGCCGGAGGCCAGGCGCAGCAATGCTTCTTCTGTCATGTGGTCTCCCGTCACTTCACCGGCGACCCGGCCTTCGCGCACCACGATCGCCCGGTCGCACAGGCCGATGATCTCGGGCAGCTCCGACGAGATCACGACCACGCCGACCCCTTGCTGCGCGAGCCCGCGCAGGATGTGGTGGATCTCGGACTTGGCCCCCACGTCGACACCGCGTGTCGGCTCGTCCATCAGCAGCACCGCGGGCTCGGTGGCCAGCAGCTTGGCGATGGCGACCTTCTGCTGGTTGCCGCCCGAGAGGCTCTGGCACTCGGCCGTCACGGCCTGGCACTTGAGCTTCAGGCGCTTGCCCAGCTCCTCGGCCAAGCGGTGCTCTTCGCTGCGACGCAGCCAGCCGAAGCGCGAGGCCACGCGCGGCAGCGCCATCGACGAGACGTTCTGCGCAATGGGCAACTCGAGGAACACGCCGGAGGACTTGCGGTCTTCGCTCAGGTACGCGATGCCGTGGCGCAGCGCGTCGGCATAACTCCCGATCTTCAACGCTTCGCCGCGCAGGTGCACCTCGCCCTGCCGTGCGCGGCGCAGCCCGCACAGGGTTTCGGCCAGCTCGCTGCGGCCGGCGCCCATCAGGCCCGAGATGCCGAGGATCTCGCCGCGGCGCAGCTCGAACGAGATGCCGTGCACCCGTTCGCCGTCGCCGAGGTTCGTCACCTGCAGCAGCGTCTCGGCGGTGGCCGACGCCTTGTCGGGGTAGTACTGGCCGAGGTCGCGGCCGACCATCGCGCGCACCAGCGCATCGGGCGTCAGCTCGGCGATGGCGCCGCGGTGCACGTCGCGGCCATCGCGCAGCACCGTCGCACGGTCGGAGTGCTCGAAGATCTCGGCCATGCGGTGGCTGATGTAGACGATGCCGATGCCCTGCGCCTTGAGGTCGTGCAGCACCTCGAAGAGCGCCTCCGACTCGACCTCGGTCAAGGCGGCGGTCGGCTCGTCGAGGATCAGCACCTTGCAGCGCCGGCTGAGCGCCTTCGCGATCTCCACCAGCTGCTGCGCCGACAGGCTCAGCTCGTCGACGCGCAGGCCGGGGTCGATGTCCTGATTGAGCTTGGCCAGCACCTCGCGCGCACGCCGGTTGAGCTCGGCGTAGTCGACGAGCGCGCGCCGGCTGGTGTTGATCTCGGCCATGAAGATGTTCTCGGCCACCGTGGCATCGCCGCACAGCGCGATCTCCTGGTGGACGAGGCCGATGCCCAGGCGCATGGCATGCGCCGGGCCGTCGATCACCACCTTCTCGCCCTCGAGGTAGATCTCGCCGGCATCCGGCTGGTGGATGCCGTCGATGATGTTCATCAAGGTCGACTTGCCGGCGCCGTTTTCGCCGCACAGGGCATGGATCTCGCCGGACTGCAGCGCGAAATCCACCCCCGCCAGCGCACGCGACGCCCCGAAGTGCTTGGTGATCCCCCGCAGCTCGAGCAGGGGAGCGGCGGTCTTCATTCGTCGATGCCCTTGGTGCCGCGGCGCTTGAGGTACTTGTCCCAGTAGAAGTCGTCGGCGTTGGCCTTGCTCACCACCGACAGCCCGTTGTCGAGGAAGGGCACGGCCATCGGGTTGGTGCCCGAGCGGCGCGCGTCGTTCATCGGGTCGATGAGCGACTGGTTGCGCGCGAGGAAGAGCAGCATCATGCCCATGAAGCCCTGCACCCCCTGGTTGGGGTTGATGGAGCCGAAGACCTGGCCGGCCTTGATCATGTCGAGGATCTTGGCGTTGACGTCGCAGCAGAGGACCTTGATGTCCTTCTTGGTCTCGATCTTGGCCTGCGCCGCGCCGAGGGCCGAGTTGGCTTCGGGCATGAAGAGCGCGGCAAGGTTCGGGTTGGCCTGCGCCATGCTGAGCACGGCCTGGTAGGCCTTGTTCGGATCCTGGTTGCTGGCGGCGCGGCCCACGAGCTTCATGCCGGGGTGCTTGGTCTTCATGCGGTTGATGAAGGCGGCGACGCGGCGGTCGTGGTTGTCCTGGCCCGGGTTCTCGAGCACGCCGTAGTCGCCCTTGCCGTTGAGCGACGCGGCGATCGCATCAGCGGCCTGCGAGCCCTCGCGGTCGTTGTCGGAGGTGACGAACGAGACACGCTTGGAGTTGGGCGAGTCGGCCGCGAAGGTCACGACCGGGATGCCCATCGCCGCGGCGCGGTTGATGGGCTCGATGAACGGGTCGGGGTTCATCGGGTGCAGGAGGATGCCGGCCGGCTTGCGCGCCAGCTCCTGCTCGAACGACGCGAGCTGCTTGTTGACGTCGTACTCGGGCGTGCCGCTGTAGCGCGTCTTCACGCCGAGCGTGCGGCCGAGCGACTTCATCATCTCGTACACGGGGAACCAGTACTCGACGCCCGAGACCATCACGTTCATCACGTAGACGTCGTTCGGGTTGCCGCGCAGGCCGACGCCCGCGGCCGCCTGGGCGAATGCATGGCCGCCGGTGAGTCCGGCTCCGGCGGCAACCGCCGCGGTTTTCAGGAAATGTCTCCTCATTTGACGCGCTCCTTCTGTGATGGGCGAGGCTGAATCGGGGGTTGGCCGTTCTGTTTGGCCGTCTTCGTTGTCATGACAACAGCGCGAATATAGAAGTCGATTTCCGCCCGTGCATCAGGGAAAACGCGGCTATTGAGGCGCATCGGTTGTGGGACGATGTCATAACAATGAACCAAGACATCTATCTCGGCATCGACCTGGGCTCCACCGGTCTGAAGGCCGTGGCATTCGAGACCGGCAGTGGGCGCGTGCTCGCCGCCGGCGGTGGCGCACTACCCTTTTCCCGGCCTGCCGCGGGCGCGAGCGAGCGCAGCGCGGCGGCCATCCGCGCTGCACTCGTGCGTGCGATCACGCAGGTGACGCAAGGCCTCGGCGCCAGCGCGTCGCGCATCCGCGGCATCGGCTGCACGGGGCACGGCGCAGGCCTCTTCGCGCTCGACGCGAAGGGCGAGCTGCTCGGGGGCGTGTCGATCGGCTCCACCGACCAGCGCGGCGCCGCACGTGCACGCACCATCGCACAGCGGCACGGTGAAGCCCTGGTCGCGCAGGTCGGCGGCAGCCCCTGGGCGGGCCAGCCCACCGTGCTCGCCGCGGTGCTGCATGGCGACGACGTCGTGCAGCGCGGCACGCTCCGGCACATCCTCTTCGCCAAGGACTATCTGTGCTGGCTGCTCACCGGCGAGATGAGCACCGAGGCCAGCGACGCGAGCACCGCCGGCCTGCTGTCGCTGCGCGATGGGGGGTGGTCGCAGGAGGCCTTCGCGGCCTCGGGCCTGCACGATCTGTCGGCCCGCAACTTCGCCCCGCTGGTGCCCATGGGCAGCGCCGTGGGCACGCTGCGCGACGCATGGGCCGTCGAATGCGGCCTGCCGCGCGGCGTGACCGTGTGCACGAGCGCGATCGACCTGCTCACCGCCATGCATGCGATCGACGCGCCGCGCACCGACAGCGCCGTGGCCGTGCTCGGCACCTGGTCGGTGAACGCCGTGGTGGGGCCGGTGATGCCGGTCACGCCCGACGTCGCGGCGGTGGTGCATTTCGGCGACGCGACGCGCCGCCTCTACATGGACAACAGCCCGTCGGGCATGGCCAACCTCGACTGGCTCGCCACCACGCTGCAGTGGAACGGGCCGGCGGCCGTGTTCGACGCAGCGTTCAGCGTGCCCTTCGACGCCGGCCCGCGTTTCCTGCCCTTCATCCACGGCGCGCCACCGGGCGAAACCGCCGGCTTCCTCGGCGTGCAGCCGCACCACGGGCCGGCGCACCTCGCGCGCGCGGCGGTCAACGCGGTCGCGGCACTGCACGTGCGGCACCTCGCGCGCCTGCGCGCCGCCGGGCTCAACACTTCGCGCCAGGTGATCGTGCTCGGGGGCGGCGCACGCGACCTGCGCATGGTGCAACTGATCGCCGGCCTGCTCGGCCATGCCGTTCAGCGCTGCGACGACGAATCGGGCGCACGCGGCGCCGCGCTCTGCGCCGCGATGTCGCAAGGCCTCGCGCGCGAGGCACTTCCCGCGCCGATGGAGCGTGTGGAGCCCGACACGGCCCAGGCCGCCGCCATGGCGGACGAGCTCTCGCGTTTCGACGCGCTGCTGCAAGCGCTCGCGCCCGCGTTCCAGCGGCTCGCACCGAAGGAGGCCCGATGAGCGAGCCGGCGTCGGTCTACCTGCGCCCGGCCGCTCTGGCGGGCCGGCATTTCTCGAGCGTCATCGTCGGTGCGGGCATCAACGGCGCGGGCGTGTTCCGCGACCTCTCGCACCAGGGCGTCGACTGCCTGATCATCGACAAGGGCGATGTCGCCAGCGGCGCCAGCAGCGCCCCCTCGCGCATGATCCACGGCGGCCTGCGCTACCTGGAGCACGGCTCCTTCTCGCTGGTGGCCGAGGCCACGCACGAGCGCAACCTGCTGCTGCGCAACGCGCCGCACCTGGTGCGCCCGCTGAAGACGGTGGTGCCGCTGTCCAACTTCTTCGGCGGCCTCCTGAGCAGCATGGTGCGCTTCACCGGCATCGCCATGCCGTCGAAGGCGCGCGGCCTCTTCGTCGTCTCGCTCGGCCTGCTGCTGTACGACTTCCTCGGCCGCCGCCAGCGCGTGATGCCCTCGCACCGCATCGAGCGTGTCGCGCGTGCCGATGGCTCGCTGTTCCGCAGCAGCGTGCGCTGGACGGCCACCTACTTCGACGCCTGGATCAGCCACCCCGAGTGGCTCATCCACGAGCTGGTGGAAGACGCCCACCGCGACGAGCCGCGCTCAGTCGTCGCCAACTACTGCCGCGCCATCGGCTGCGCCGGCAAGACCGTCTACCTGCAGGACGAGCTCACCGGCGAGCGCGTCAGCATTACCGCCGACACGGTGGTCAATGCGACGGGCGCTTGGCTCGACCGCTCGGCCGATGCGCTGCACGGCGCCGGCTCGCGCGTGATGGGCACCAAGGGTTCGCACCTGATCCTCGACCACCCGGTGCTGCGCGATGCGCTGGCCGGCCGCATGGCGTACTTCGAAGCGTCGGACGGCCGCGTGTGCATCGTCTACCCCTTCCTCGGCAAGGTGCTGGTCGGCTCCACCGACATCCCCGTCGACGACCCCGACCGCGCGAGCACCGACCCCGACGAGGTCGACTACCTGCTCGGCGTGCTGCGCGACCTCTTCCCCACGCTCGACATCTCGGCCCAGCAGGTGGTCTACACCTACGTCGGCGTGCGGCCGCTCGCACGCTCGACCGCCGACAACCCGGGCGGCATCGCCCGCGACCACTCGGTGGTGCTGGACCCGCCCAACACCACGCGCCACGTCCCGCTCGTGTGCCTGGTGGGCGGCAAGTGGACGACCTTCCGCGCGCTCGCCCAGCACGCCGCCGACGAAGTGCTGCAGCAGCTCGGTCGCAAGCGCCGCGGCTCGACCGAGGGCCTGCCGATCGGCGGCGGCGCCCAGTGGCCGGCCGACGAGCGCGAGCAGCAGCGGCTCATCGGCGAGACCGCCACCCGCACCGGCCTGGCACCGGCCCGCGTGGCCGAACTCGCCGGCCGCTATGGCTCGCTCGCCCACACGGTGGCCGTGCGATTCGCCGCCGATGGCGACCACGCCCTTGCCCACACCCCGGGCTACTCGGCAGCCGAGCTGACATACTTGTGCCGCCGAACTGGCGTCGTCCACCTGAGCGACCTCGTCCTGCGCCGAACGCTTCTGGCGATCCGCGGCCAGGTCAGTGAAGCATCGCTTGCCGAAGTGGCCGAGATCGCGGCCAAGGCCCTCGGGTGGGACGCGCTGCGCTTGCGCACGGAAGTCCAGGCCTGTGCCTTGCTGCTGCACGAGCAGCACCGGGTCTCGCTGCCGCGCCTGGCCGCCGAACAGCACCGCACCGCGCCCGACGCGCCGCTCAGTCCCTTCATCAGGCCCCTGCCCACCTAATCGACGTGACCTCCGACGTGAACTCGCTCGCAGACCTCGCCCCCCAGCTCGACCGCGGCTCCGACATGCCGCTGTGGTCGCAGTTCCGCGACAGCCTTCGCACCGTGATCCTCAGCGGCGAGCTGTCGGTCGGCGACAAGCTGCCCACCGAAGCCGAGCTCGGCGAGCAGTTCGGCATCTCGCGCATCGTGGTGCGCGAGGCACTGGCCGACCTGGTGCGCAGCGGGCTCATCTACAAGATCCGCGGGCAAGGCGCCTTCGTCGCGGCGCGCGAACGTGAAGAAGACTTCGTCTCGACGGTGCTCGGCTTCTCGGACGAGATGGAGCGCAAGGGCCTGACCGTGCGCACGCAGGTGCTGTCGCAGGAGCTGCGCCCTGCCACGCCCGCCGAAGCCCAGGTGATGAGCCTCACCGGCGACGACCCGCTCATCGCCCTCAAGCGCCTGCGCAGCGTCGACAACGAGCTGCGCCTGCTGGTCGAGACCTGCGTGCCGGCCGACCTGGCACCCGGCCTGCACCGCGTGAAGCTCGAGAACCGCTCGCTCTACGACGTGCTGCGCCGCCAGTACGGCCTGCGCATCGTGCGCGCCGAACGCTGGATCGACGCCGTGCTGCCCGACGAGGCGACGGCCGAGCTGCTCGGCCTGACGGCGCCCGAGCCGCTGCTGCGCATCGAGTCGCTCGCCTTCAACCAGAACGGCCGTGTGCTCGAGTACTACAAGGCGCTGCACCGCTGCAAGTCGAGTCGTCTCCACGTGAAGACGACGACTTGATCAGCGCTTCGGCACGAAGACGAAATCGCCCGCCTCGTGCCCCGCAAAGCGGATCGGCGCGTACTGCGGCTTCTGCTGGATGCGCAGCCGCTGCGCACGCAGGCTGAAGCGGGCCGAGACCGAGTCGAACAGCCGGCGTGTCTCGATCGGCTCGCGCACCGCGTCGAGCACGTCGAGCAGGCTGCCCGCAAAGAGCGAGTTGCGCCCCGCCCCGCCGTCGACCACCGGCTCCAGGCCGCCCGAGGTCATCGCCACCCGCGCGCGCAGCTGCGAGATCGCGCGCAGCGCATCCCAGTGGCGCTCGCCCACGAGGTCGGCGTCGGCCACCGGCAGCGCGGTGCGCGCCATCGTGCCCGAGTAGCACGAGTCGGCGATCACCAGCACCTGGCGCACGCCCAGCGCGTTGATCTGGTCGGTGACGTCGACCACCGAGATCCAGTTGCTGCGGTTGTCTTTCTCGCCGTCGACCGGCACCCAGTAGCCGCGCTGCGTGGTCTCCTCGATGTCGCCATGGCCGGCGTAGAAGACGAGCAGGTTGTCTTCGGGCTTCACCTTCGCGCGCAGCGCGTTGAAGGCGGCGAAGGTCTCGCGGCGCGAGACGTCGGTGATCAGGGTGACCTCGAAGCCGTAGCGCTGCTCCAGCATGCGCTTCAGGTCCTGCGCGTCGTTGACCGGGTTGTTGAGCCTGGGCCAGTGGCGGTAGGCCTGGTTGGCGATCAGCAGCGCGTGGTAGCGCGCGTTGGGCAGGCCGTGGTTGAGCTTGGTGGCCGGCGGGTTGGCGCCGCGCGGCACGGCGCGGAAGCTCAGCGTCGCCTGGCCGCCCTGCCGGTCGGTGGCGGTGAAGCGTGCGTCGGCGCCGCCCGGCGGCACCTCGATCTCGGTGCGGAAGAGCCCTTGCGAATCGACCGCCAGCGGCTTGTTGTTGAACACCAGCTGCCGCACGCCGGCCTCGGTGTTCACCTTGCCGCGGATCTCGCGCCGCTCGCCCTGGCCGCCCAGCGGCACGAGCGGCGCGGCACCATCGGCGCCCGGCGTGGGCACCACCACCACCGGGTCGACCACGTGGATGGTGATGCGCCCCGGCTCGCTGCCCTGCCCGCTCGCCTGGCGGAAGAGCCGTGCGGCCAGCACCGGGTCGCGCTTCACGCCGAGCCCGCGCTCGTGCAGCGAGGCGAGGTTGATCATGGCGCGGCTGTCGCCCTGGGCCACCGCCTTGGCGTACCAGGTGGCGGCGGTGGCCGGGTCGGCCACGGTGCCGATGCCGCGCTCGTACATCTCGCCCACCTGCGTCTGCGCTTCGGCATTGCCCTGCTGGGCGAACGGCAGCCAGATCGCGAGCGCACGCGCCGGGTCCTTGGCGGCGAGTGCGAACTCGCCACCGGCTTGCGCACATTCATGCGCCGGCAGCTTCTGCGGCCGGCGCGCCGAGAGCGAGGTGGCGAAGTTGCCGAGCTGCCGCACCTGCCCGGGCAGCAGGCAGTCGACGATCATTAGCTGCTCTTCGCTCAGGTTGGCCGGCAGCGGCGCGGGCCCGCCCGCACAGGCCGCGAGGGCCAGCGCGCTCAGCGTCAGCAGCCGGCGAACCATCCTCAGATCTCGAACTTGAGGCCGAGGCCGACCCGCGTTTCCTGCAGGTCGTTGGACCCTCGCCGGTGCGACACGTCGACGAAGCTGCTGATGCCGCGGGTGAGCTGCAGCACCACGCCCGCCGCCAGGCCGATGGAGCTGCGGCTCTCGGCGCTGTCGGGGTCGAGCTCGCGGGTCAGGCCGTTGTTGTTCGAGCCGATCACGGGGTCGGCATCGCGCCACAGGCGCTGCCGCCAGGTCACGCGCCCATAGGGCGTGAGCGTGCCGAAGCGCATGCTGATCGGCTGCTGCAGCTGTGCGCTGATCACGCTCGCGAGCACCCGCTGCTTCTGTTCCCCGACGGTGAAGCCCACGGTGCCGTTGTCGACGTTGGCCGGGTCCGACAGGTCCTGGTAGATCGCCGCCAGCGGCTTGGTGCGGGTGTCGGTGAACTCGAGCCCGGCCTGCGGCACGAGCGCACGCGGGCCGAAGCGCCAGATGCGGCTCGCGCTCACCCACAGGCCCCAGGCGTTGCTGACGTTCTCGCCGGTGAACTGGTCGGTGTCGTTGCTGATGCGGCGCGTCTCGAGCTGCGTGCGCATGAAGGAGAACGCGCCGTCGATGGCGATCGCATCGCGGGTGAAGTAGCTGAGCGAGGCCGCGAGCGAGGTGCTGCGCGTGTCGACCGTGGTGTCGCTGCGGATCACGTTCGGCCCGCAGTTGGTGAAGTCGAATTCCGTCTGCTGACGCGAGAGCTTGCCCTTGGACACGTTGACGATGCCGCCGAGCACCCACTGTGGCGAGAGCACACGGTCGACCGCGAGGCTCACGCCGAAGTTGCGCACCTTGAGCGGCCCGCGCTCGAAGCGCAGGTTGGACGGTGGGCCACCGGGGCCACCGGCCGCTTCGAGCGGCGCATCGCCCACCACCTGCGGCGCGGCCGCCTCGTTGTTGCGGATGCGCCGGTCCTGCTCTTCGGCGGCGGCGCAGTCGTCACGGCGCTTGTCGTCGGGGCATGGCGGTGACGTGGTGCCCTGGGCCTGCGCGAGCGCACAGGTAACGAGAAAAGCCAGTGGCGGGATGCTTGAGCGCAGCGACATGGGGGCACCTCCTGATCTGCGCGGAGCTTAGCGCCGCGCCGGCGCGCCATGATGGCTTTCACCCCCCCAGGGCGGCCGAATGTGACCTTCGTCCAGACACCGCGGCCCGTCCCGGCGGCAGCTCCTGCGTGACCACCAGCCCGCGCCGCAGGTGCGCGAGGTGCAGCCTGACGTTGACCCACAGCATCACCGCCCCCAGTTCCACCGCCAGCAGCAGGTGCAGCATGGCCTCGGCCGCCGGCACCTTGCCCGCGGCCTGCGCCGTGGTGAGCACGCCCGTGATGACCCAGGGCTGCCGCCCCGATTCGCAGACGATCCAGCCGGCCTCGATGGCCAGCCACGGCAGGGGCAGCGCGGCCACGCAGGCGAAGAGCACCACACGCCCGCCCAGCCGGTGCGGCTCGGGCGTTCGCCAGAGCACGAGCAGCATCAGCAGCGTCATCAGCCCCCAGGCCACGAGCATCACGCGGAACGACCAGAACACCAGGCCGACGTTGGGCAGCCCCGCCTTCGAGTCCCTCGCCAGTGACTTCAGCCCTTGCAGCCGCACTTCGCTCGTGTCGACCACCCAGCCGAGCGCGCCGGGCACGGCGAGCTCGAAGCGGTTGAGCTGCGCGGCCGTGTCGGGCAACGCGGCGACGAGGAAGTCGGCGCTGCGGCCGTCGGTCTCCCACAGCGCCTCGATGGCGGCAAACTTCATCGGCTGGTAGCGCACCAGCCGCTCGCCGCTCCAGTGCCCGGACAGCGCGGTGACCCCGAGCGAGACGAGGCAGAACACCGCCGCAGCCCGCAGGCCTGCGCGCGCCTCGTCGACGTGCCGCTGCCGCAGGCGGAACCACGCACAGACTGCCAGCACGAACATGCCCGCGAGCACCCACGCACCGGCGATGGTGTGCAGCACCTTGGGCACGACCAGCGGGTGGCCTGCCAGGTCCATCACCGACGCGATGCGCGCCTTCCCGCCCACGAACTCGGCGCCCTCGGGCCACTGCATCCAGGCGTTGATCATCAGGATGGCGGTCGACTGCACCACCAGCACCACGGCGAGCGCCGTGCTGGCGAGAAGGTGCCACACGGGCTTCAGGTGCCAGCCGAGCGCCACCACCGCCACCAGCGTGAACATGACCGGCGCCACCTGCGCCTCGAACGCAAACACCGGCCCCACCACGCCCTGCACCACGTGCGCATAGCCGGCCCAGTGCAGCTCGATCTGCGAGCGCAGCGGGTAGCCGGTGAGCACCCCGCAGATGAAATTGAGGACGAAGGGCCACGAGAGGAAGCGCGCCACCGTGCGCAGCGCCGGCCGCCCGGTCATCAGCGACCAGCCCTCGAAGGCGGCCATCAGCGCCGCGAGCCCGATGGTCAGCGGCACGAAGAGGAAGTGGTAGGCCGCGGTGAAGCCGAAGAGAAGCCGCGAGGCGTCGACGTCCGAGTACTGCATGGCGGATGAGGGAATGAAAAAAGCGGCGGCAGGCCCAGCAGGCCCGACCGCCGCGAGGGGTTGAGGTCAGAGGATCAGGAGCGCATCAGTTTCTGAACGCCAGTTGCACGCCGGTGCCCGGCACGGCACAGGTGTAGGTCACCTCGGTGCCCGCGGTGATCGCGTTGAAGCGCAGCGTGGTGTCGGAAACCACCGCGCCCGATGCGTTGGTGAAGTTGCCCGTGGCCGGCTGGTAGAGGTAGCTCACCGGCTGGCCGTTGCTCACCGCACGGGCCACCAGGTCGCACTCCTTCACCGTGCCGCCGAGGATCTTCGACGTGAAGTTCGCCGCCGCACGCGCCTTCAGCAGGTCGGCCCGTGCCCCGGCGCTCAGCACCGTCGAGCGGCTGTAGGTCACCTGCTGGCCGACGATGGGCGCGAGGTCGGTGTCGATCGCGAGCAGGAACTGCTCCACGTCACGCTGCATCGACTGCGCGCGGCTGTTGTCGATCGGGAAGCCCATCTGGAAGAAGCTCGTCGACATCAGCGCAAACGCCGTGAGCTCCGACGAGGTGCCGCGGTGCATGCGGTCGAACTGGATCAGCGGGTCGTTGAACTGGAACAGGTTGAGGAAGCGGAACAGCGTGTCGAACGACCCATCGTGGATGAAGCCGAAGCCGCGGATCTGGTCGCCCTGGAACGGCGCGCCGGGGATGCGCACCGTGTTGAGCTCCTTGGTGCCGAACATGCCGACCTTGGTGTAGAGGTCGCGCAGGTGCGGCACCTTGAAGATCTGCGTCTCGCCTTCGAAGTTCGACTCGCCCTGCGTGCCGAAGCGCCCGTTGGCCGAATCGATCTTGTGGCACCCCTCGCAGGTGAACGACGCACGGCCGGTGCCGCGCAGGTCGGCCAGCGGCTGCAGTCCGGGCAGGCCGTCGAAGGGGCGGATGGAGCCGTCGAGGTTGCGCGGGCCGAAGTAGATGTCGCGGCCGCGCTGCTGCGAGGCGTTGAGCTGGTTGTTCAGCGCACGCACCGGGTTCGGCGGCAGCTGCACCTTGAGCTGGAACGCGGTGAACTTGTCCATGATGTCCACGTCTTCCGGCGTCGGGCCGCTGGCCGGCGTGGGCTTGCCCAGGAGGCCACCGAGCGCGACGATGAAGTTGCGGAAGTTGAGCACCTCGTTGTCGCCGTAGGCCGCGCGCTTCATGTTGTTGTCGGCCGAGCCGATGTAGCCGTCGACACCGAAGAAGCCGTTGGAACGGTCACCGCGCCAGTGCATCGCACCCGAGTTGGTGAGGCCCTGCAGCGTCTGCGTGGTCATCGGCCCCTTCATCGGGTGGAAGTCGTCGGCCGCCTTGGTGCCGTTGAGGTGGGTGATCTTGAAGGTGACGGTGCCGATCTCGGGGTTGAGGTTGATCGGGATCGGGTTCTTCTCGACCTTGCCGTTCGGGTCGCCCAGGTCCCAGGCGAGCTCGTCCTTGCCGCCGAAGGTGTGGCAGCTGGAGCAGGCCGATTCGCCGTTGCCGGTGGTGCGGTTGGCGTCGTAGAGCATGGGGCGCCCGGCGATCACCTCCGACGACTCGGGCGTGGGCATGGAGCTGGCGGCGATCTCGCGGTTGGTCGCGAGGTCGATCACCTTCACCGCGTTGTCGAAGCGGGTGGTGACGTAGAGGCGGTTGCGCGTCTCGTCGAGCACCAGGCCGCTCGGGCCACCGCCGCTCACCGTGATGTAGCGGGCGCTCTGGGTGCGCGGGTTGAAGGTGTCGGCCTCCAGCGTGGCGGTGTCGAAGACGCCGATCTTGCTGGAGCCGAAGGCGGCCACGTAGAGCGTGCGGCCGTCGCGGCTCACCACCATGTCGAGCGGGGTCGAGAGGCTGTGGTCCTTGGCCGTGGGGTCGAAGCCGGCCTGGCCTGCGAGCTTGCTGTAGTCGATGTGCTTGTTGAGGTGGCGCGGCGTGGCGGTGGTGCCGTTGACGACCGTGATGCGGGTCTTGGCGATCTGGCCCTGCACCGTGCTGCCGCCGTAGGCGCCCGAGCCTTCGAACCGGATGTGGTTCATCGACTCGTTGTTCGACACGTAAAGCTTGCCGGTCACCGGGTTGGTCACCATGTTGAAGAGCGTGGTGCCCACGTGCGGGATGGCGCTGCGCTGCGTGAGTGCGTTGGCGTCGACGGAGAAGACGTCGAGGTCGGGCATGTTGAAGCCGACGGCGGCCGTCCAGTCGCGGCCGGCGGCGTCGAGCCAGCGGCGGCGGGTGTTGTCGAACTTGACGATCAGGCCCACGTCGGGCGCGCGGTGGCCTTCGTAGTTGGTGGCCGGGCCGAGCTGGCCGCCGGGCACGGTGATGCCCTTGCGCACGCACGGCGTGGTGGCGAAGTCGGCGCACATGTAGTCGCCGGGCACCACCGTCGTCTGGTTGCCCGACTTGAACGCGGCCACGTAGACCGTGTTCCTGTCGGGACTCAGCGCCAGCGCGCGCGGCGTGTCGGAGAAGAAGGTCATGATCTTCAGCGGCGTGCCGCCGAAGGTGGTGCCCAGTGATGCGGAGTCGAAGACCCACACGTCGGCACGGCCGACGCCGGGCGTGGTGAGCTGCGGGTCGCCGGCCCCGGGCACGCTGGAAATCGACGAGTCGGTGCGGTGCTGGCCGCGGTGGGCCGTGGTGATGAAGGCGCGGCCGTTGGCGGCGAAGACGATGTCGCGCGGCTCGTCGCCGACCAGCAGCGTGCGCGTGACACGGGGGATGCCGGCGAGCGTGACCACGCTCACGCTGTCGGAGAGGTGGTTCACCACCCACACCTCGTCGTTGTTGCGCGCGGCCACCGCCACCGGCTCCAGGCCGACGGGGATGCGCGCCGCAAGGGTCAGCGCGCCGGTGGTGCCGATGTTGAAGACTTCCAGCGTGTGGTTGGGCGTGTTGACGGCGAAGAGCTTGCGCCCGTCGGGCGACATCGCGACCGGCCGCACCGGGCCGCTGTCGAACGTGATCGCGGCCTGCGCCTGCACGGCGCCAAGCAGCACCAGCGGCGCCGCGAGCATCGCCGCGAGGCGCGATCGCAAGCCGCTGAAGCCTCTGAACCTTCTGTGAGCACTCATGCCTTGTCTCCTCTAGCTGCAACAAAGGCGCGGACGGTATCGCCCGAGGGGCCCGCGGATCAACGTTCAAAAGGGTGGGCCGCCACCCGCCATCGCCTCGGGGCTCCACCTAATAGGCGTTGCCCGGGGTGAGGCCTAGATTTCGCGGCGACCCACGAAGGAACAGGTGCGAGCGTCGATGCAGGCTGCTGCTGAGTTGTTGCCAAGCCAGTGGCCGGGACACCCGCCCGTGTGCGGCGCCAACCTGCGCCCGATGCTGCTGCCCGCCTCGGCCGTGCGCCGCGATGCGCTGGTGTCGCGCATCGATGCCGCCTCGCGCGCGCGCCTGCTCGCCGTGGTGGCCCCGGCCGGCTCGGGAAAGACCACGTCGCTCGCGCAGTGGCACGACAGCGTGCGCGGCGAGCGACAGGTGGCCTGGCTGTCGCTCGATGCGCTCGTCGTCGGGCAGGGCCGTGTTTTCACCTACCTGCATGCGGCGCTGCAGGCCGCCGGCGTGGCGCTGCCCGATGCGCTGCCCACCGCCGACTCGCTGGGCGTCGCGATGCTGCTCGACACGCTCGACCGCGCACCGCAGGGCTTGTGCATCGTGATCGACGGCTTCGAAGCCTTGCACGAGAACGGACACGAGCAGGGCCAGGGCCTGATCCGCGCCGTCGAATACCTCGTGCTCAACTCGCCTGCCCACGTGCACTGGATCGTGGCGAGCCGCTGCGCGCCAGGCCTGTGCGTGAGCCAGCTGCAACTCAGCGACCAGTGCGAGGTGCTCGGCGCGCGTGACCTCGCGTTCAACGCGCAGGAACTCGCCGCGCTGGCCCACACCCTGCACCGCCGCACGCTCTCCGAGACTGAGATCGCGAGCGTGATGGCCAGCACCGAAGGCTGGTGCGCCGGCGCGAAGCTCGCGTTCCGCGCGCTCGGCTCGCAGGCGCAGGCCAGCGCCGACACCTTCAACGGCGCCCACCGCAGCGTGGTGCGCTACTTCGACGAAGTGCTGTTGAGCGACCTGCCCGCCGAGACACAGCGCCTCTTGGTGCGCTGTGCCATCGTCGACCGGCTCAACGGCGCGCTATGCAACGCGCTCACCGGCGACGAGGGCGGCTATGCGCTGCTCGACCGGCTGGAGCAGTCGGAGTTCTTCCTCATCCCGCTCGACGAGCAGCGCCAGTGGTACCGGCTGCACGCGCTGCTGCTCGGCTATGCGCGCGACCGGCTCGCGCGCGAAGAGGCCGACGCCATCCCGTCGCTGCACCAGAAGGCGAGCCGCTGGTTTCTCGCACACGGCCTGAAGGACGAAGCGCTCCAGCACGCGCTGGCCTCGAACGACCGCGCCTGGCTGGTGGAGGCGATGGACACCTGCGCCGTCGACTGGATCCGCGAAGGCGACCCGCTGGTGGTCATGCGCTGGCTCGCGCACCTGAGCAGCGACGAGATCGTGAGCCGCGACGAGATCTGCTGCGCCTACATCCTGAGCCTGGTGCTGGCGCACCGGCTGGTGGAGGCGCGGCGCATCCTCTACCTCGCGCGCAACCACCCGGGGCGCGAGCACAACGAGGTGGTGCAGTACCGCTTCCGCGTGCTGCACCGGTTGATCTGCGGTGATGTGTTCGGCAAGCAGGAGTCGGTGGAGGGCTACCTCGAAGGCGACCAGATGCCCGACCCCTTCTTCACCGGCATCCTCATCGCTGCCCAGGCCACCAGCCTGCTCGGCCGCAACCAGTTCGACGAAGCGCGCCGCATGGCCCTGCGCGCACGAGACATCGGCGTGCGTTGCGTCACGCCCTACCTCACCAGCCACACCGAGACACTGCTCTGTGCCGCCGAGTACCAGCAGGGCAACCTGCGCAGCGCCGCACGCATCTCGGCACGCAACTACGCCGCGCTCAAGAGCGCACCGCACTCGCCCGCGTGGGTCAACGCCGCCGTCACGCTCGCCTGCGCGCGCTACGAGCGCGGCCGCCTCGACGGCGCACGCGCCCTGCTGCTGGAGCTGATCCCCCACGTGGCGATGTGCTCCACGCCCTGGGTGTACTGCGCCGCCCACGTGGTGCTGGCGCGGCTGAAGGCGATGGAAGGCCGCTTCGACGACGCGATCGAGCTGCTCGACGTGGCGCACAGCGTGCTCGACGACGTGGGCCACCCGCGCTACCTCGCCGAGATCTGCTACGAGAAGGTGCGGCTCGGGCTGGAGTCGAACGACGTGTCGCTGGCCGACACCACGGCCGCGGGCTTCGGCCTGCGCGAGCGCGAAGGCCATGGCGAATGGTCGGCCCCGCGCCGCTACGAGGAGGCCTGGGCGCGCTGCGGCTTTGCGACCGCACTGCTCGCGATGCAGGGTGGCGAGCACGATCGCGCACGGGCGCTGCTGCAGGTGATCCGCGACAGCGCCGACGGGGCCGGTCGCGTGGCGCGGCGCATGTCGCTCGACTTCGCGCTCGCGGTGTGCCACTGGAGCGCGGGGCGCGACAAGCTGGCCTACGAGGTGCTCCAGCGCAGCCTCACGCAGGACCACAAGGCCGGGTACTCGCGCGCGGTGTTCGATGACGTGCCGAGGTTCTCGACCTTCATCCGCTCGGCGTTTGCGGCAGGCAAGCTGGAGATCGCGCTGCCGGCCAAGCCGTTCCGCCAGTGGCTGGGGCTGGCGGCGCTGGCGCCGGCGTCGTCCCCGCAGGCGCATCAGGTGGCGGGTGCTGTGGCGCCTGCCGTGCCGGCACGCGAGCCGCTGACCGACCGGGAGCTGGAGGTGCTGCAGCTGCTCTCGAAGGGGCTGTGCAACAAGTCCATCAGCCGGGCATCGGGCATGGCGCTCAACACCATCAAGTGGCACCTGCGCAATCTCTACATGAAGCTCGACGCCACGAGCCGCACCAGCGCCGTGGCCCGGGGGCGGGAATTGCAGCTGGTCGAGTGAGGCGGTGCGCGTAACGCTTGCCGCTTGGGCGTCCACAGAAGCTGTGGAAAAGGCTGTGGGCAAGTGGCATGGGCACACCCCGCGGGCGGGCCGCGGCGGGCTCGGCCTTTGAACTGCCCCTCGATCAGGCACGAGCGCGGCACGTGGCTTGCCGCCAGAGGCTTGAACGCCTTCGGCGCTCACCCCTCTTTTCAGGTGCCGCGTCAGCCATGCAGCCGTCCACTTCCGGAACGACCGCCTTTCAGGAGTCCGACTTCGCCAGCGTGGAGCCCGGTCAGCGCCGTGCGCTGACCGACTCGCTCAACGCCTTGAGCGAACAGGTGCGACTCGCCGATGCGGCGCTGCAAAGCACGGCGGTCCTCACCCCCGAGGCCGCGCTGCCACCGCCGGGCACCGATGCCGCGCCGCAACCCGGCCCATGACCCGTGAGCCTGTCACAAGCGTTCACATCAGGGTCAAGGTCCCGTGGCTACCATCCCCCGCCCAGAGGCGAGCCACGAGCTGGCCCACGGGCCCATCGGGCGCTGACCCGAGATGCCTGACCACCGTTGGGAGACCGTTCTGAAGCCCTCGATCGCGACCGCCACCGGCCCAGCCTTGCCTGCGCCGATGAGCTTGCCGACAGAGATTGCGTGCCCGACCACCGATGCCGGTGGCCCGCAGGTGCTGCTGCATCAGGAACCCGTCTTCCGGGCACCCCGGCGCGCCAAGGTGCCCACCCAGCCTTCGCTGCTGCAGGCACTCATCGGGGCCGAGAGCGCCGACGAGCGCCGCCGGATCGTCACCACGCTGCTGCACGTGCTCGGCTTCGAATGGCTGGGCTACGGCCGCTTCGCCAACCGCAGCGAGCCCGGCACGCCGGTGAGCTTCTGCACCACGTATGTCGACTCGCACTGGGCCGAGCGCTACTTCGGCGCGCGCCACTACGAGGTCGACCCGCGTCTGCCGCGCGCGCTGCAATCCTGCCTGCCGGTCGTGTGGACGCTGGACCACCTGCTCGCCCTTGCGCAGCCGGACGACGGCCGCCTGCAGCGCTTCGTCGACGAGCTCGGCGACACCGGCATGCGCAGCGGCGTGATCCTCGCGCTGCCCGGCGCCACGCACACCGACCGCCAGATCGTGAGCCTGCTTTCGCGCACGCCTGGCAGCGGCTGGATGGGAGACGGCCTGCTGGGCCAGGTGCTCACGCTCGCGTTGTGCCTGCACGAGTTCTACACCCGCTACGCCGCCCCGCCCGAACCGGCCAGCAACCCGGTGGCGAGCCCACGGTCGGCCGGGGCGGGGCTCACCCCGCTGCAGCGCGAGATCCTCGCGTGCGTGTCGCAGGGGCTGGGCGACAAGGCCATCGCCGCGAGGCTCGGCATCGGCCTGCACAACGTCGACTACCACATGCGACAACTGCGCAAGCGCTTCGGCGTGCGCAACCGCGTGCAGTTGCTGCAGGCGATGCAGAGCGACGACGCTCTCTGAGCCCCGCGCGCCTCACGGGCAACCGGCCCCGAGCAGCTCCACCGACGCGTTGACCAGCTGCACCCGGTTGCGCGCCGAGAACCGGCGGCGCAACTGGCGCATGTGGTAATCGACGGCGTGCATCGTGAGCTGCAGGCGGTAGGCGATCTCCTTGTCGCTGCGGCCCTGCTGCAGCTCCTCGAGGATGTGAAGCTGCGTGGCCGACATGTCGCCCAGCGCAGGTTTGTGCAGCTCGTCCGGCAGGTGCAGGTGATGCGACAGCACCTCGTGCAGGCTCAGGCCCAGCGTCAGCGCCTGGCCCAGCACGCCGTCGACGATCCAGGCGCGCCCGGGCCGTGACGACATCAGGCTGATGACCGTGTGCTCGTGGGCCCGCACCGGCGAGGCCAGGCGGAAGAACACGCCGCTTCGGATGCCGCTGTCGCGGAAGTCGTCGAGAAAATCGCGCTCGCGGCCGCTCGGCCGGTGGCCCGTGTGCAGGCTGCCCAATTCGTCGATGTCCCAGATCAGCGGCAGGCTGGACGTGGGCGCGTCCTGGTGCCGCGTGTCGACCTCGTGGTAGCGCTGCGCGAAGTAGCGCTTCAGCCAGGCCGGGTGCGCATAGCTCGTGAGAAAGCGCGTCGGCACGGCGCGGCCGTGCTGCTGCACCACGGTGCCGTAGCCCAGCCATTCGAATCCGAGCGCCAGCAGCGCGCCTTGCACCACGCGCTTGCGCGCGTCGGCGCTGCCTGCGGCGAGCAGTTCGCCCGCGAGGCCCGGCAGCGGTGCCGCCGGCAGCGTGCCCTCGTGCGCCAGCAGCTGCTCTTCGGCATAGAGCCGCGGCTCGGCCTCTCTTCTCATCATCATGTCGGGGTGGCACATGGTTCAGCCCTGCTGGCCACGGGCCACGATCGACACGCCATGGTCGGCGAGGTAGAGGCTCACCGGCGCCCCGGGGCTCAGCGGCTGCTTCACGTCGGGCGAGACGACGAAGATGTCGCCGAGCGGGCTGCCCAGCGTGTACTCCATGACGCTGCCCACGTAGGTCTGCTTGACCACGCGCGCCGCCAGGCCCGAGCTCGCCACCGGGCGGATGAGCCAGGCCTCGGGGCGCACCGCGATCTTCACCGGGCCGGGCTCGATGTCCTGCTGCGCGGGGATGCTCAGCGCGCCGAGCGACACCCGGCCCTGCGAATCGCACATGCCGTCGAACAACATCGCCTCGCCCATGAACCCGGCGACGAACTCGGAGTTGGGCGACTCGTAGAGCTCGTGCGGCGTGCCGCGCTGCGCGATGACGCCCTGGTCCATCACGATGATGTGGTCGCTGACGGCAAGTGCCTCGCTCTGGTCGTGCGTCACGTAGGCCACGGTGAGCGCCAGGCGCTGCTGCAGCGCACGGATCTCCTCGCGCATCGAGCGGCGCAGGCGTGCGTCGAGGTTGGAGAGCGGCTCGTCGAAGAGCAGCACCGCCGGCTCCAGCGCCAGCGCACGGGCGAGCGCCACGCGCTGCTGCTGGCCGCCCGACAGCTCGCTGGGCATGCGCTCGTCGAGCCCGTGCAGGCCCACGGTGGCGAGCATCTGCGCCGCCTTCTCGCGCGCCTGCGGCCCCCGCTGCCCCGACATGCGCAGCCCGTACGACACGTTCTCGATCACGCTCATGTGCGGGAAGAGCGCATAACTCTGGAACACCAGGCTCACGTTGCGCTGCGCCGCGCCGAGCGCGGTGACGTCCTCGCCGTTGATGAGGATGCGCCCGGCGCTCGGGCTCTCCAGGCCGGCGATCATGCGCAGCGTGGTCGTCTTGCCGCAGCCCGAGGGGCCGAGGATGGTGGTGAGCGTGCCCTTGGGCACGCCGAAGCTGATGTCCTTCACCACCAGCGGCGCGCTGTCGTCGCTGCCGTAGCGTTTCGAGACGTTCTGGAATTCGATCCCGTACATCGGTGTGGGTCCTTGAAGCGAAGAAGGGGTCATCGGGGTTAGAGCGTGGTCGCCACCGGGCGCGCCACCGTGTCCTGAGGGCGAGGTGCCGCCGCATCGCGCCGGCCGAGCTTGCGGTCTCCCACCAGCCACTGGATGGCCGCGGTGGCCAGTGCCATCAGCACGATGAGTGCCGTGCTGTAGGCCAGCGCCACGCCGTAGTCGCCCTGGCCCACCCGGCCGATGATGAAAGTGGTGGCCAGGTCGGTCTCGGCGGTCACGAGGAAGATCACCGCCGACACCGTGGTCATCGAGCGCACGAAGCTGTAGATGAGCGACGCGGCGACCGCCGGCTTGAGCAGCGGCAACACCACCGTCCACAAGGTCCGCGCGGTCGAGGCACGCAGCATCAGCGCCGCTTCGTCGAGCGACTTGTCGAGCTGGCGGAAGGCCGCCGAGCCGGCCCGCACGCCCACCGGCAAATTGCGGAACATGAAGCACATCACGATGATGAGCCCGGTGCCCGTCATCTCGAGCGGCGGCACGTTGAAGGCGAGGATGTAGCTCACGCCCAGCACCGTGCCCGGAATGGCGAAGGCCATCAGCGCCGAGAACTCGAACAGGCCCTGCCCGCGAAACTGCACCCGCGCCAGCAGCCAGGCGATCAGGAGCCCGAGCCCCGCCGTCAGCGGCGCGGCCGCGGCGGCGAGCTTCACGGTGGTGAAGAGCGAGTCCCACGCGATGCCGGCCCACTGCAGCGCGCCGCCCTCGGCCGTGATGGCGAAGGCCGTGCGGAAGTGATCCAGCGTGGGCGTGTAGTTGCGGCCCCAGGTCTGCACGAAGCCGCCGCTGAAGGCGAAGACGTAGACGACCAGCGTGAACAGCAGCCAGGGAATGGCGATCGCCAGCGCCACGCGCCGCAGCCCAGCGGGCAGCCGCATCGAGATGCCGGCGTCGCCCTTGCCCGAGACGGTGGTGAAGTTCTTGCGCCCGAGCACGCCGCGCTGCAGCGCGAACACGCCCAGCGCAAAGAGCGTGAGGATCCACGCGAGCGCCGCGGCGCGGCCCTGGTCGAACTGCGCGCCGACGATGGCGAAGAAGATCTCGGTCGACAGCACCGAGAACTGCCCGCCCGCGACGATGGGGTTGCCGAAGTCGGCGATGCTCTCGATGAAGCCGACGAGGAAGGCGTTCGCCAGGCCCGGCAGCATCAGCGGGAAGGTCACGTGGCGGAAGGTCCGCGAGGTGTTGGCGCGCAGCGTCTGCGAGGCTTCTTCCAGCGAGGGGCTGATGCCCTGCACCACGCCGCGCACGATCAGGAAGGCGATGGGCGTGAACGCGAAGAGCTGCGCCAGCCACACGCCGAACCAACCGTAGAACCAGCGCCCCGGCTCGATGCCGAAGGCCCACTCGAGGAACTGGTTGACCAGCCCCGCGCGGCCGAAGAGCAGCACGAGCCCGAGGCCCACGACGAAGGGCGGCGTGATGATGGGCAATGGCGCGAGCAGGCCCAGCGCGCGACGCACGCGCGAGTCGCTGCGGTCCTCGATCAGCGCGAGCAGCGTGCCCAGCACCGTGGTGCTCACGCCTGTGAGCGTGGCGAGGAAGAGCGTGTTCCAGGCCACGCCGCAGCTCGTGTCCGAGCGCAGGCAGCCGAGGCCCCAGATGCGCTCGTTGGCCACACGCTGCAGGCCGGCCATCACACTGGCCTGGCCCGCTTCGTCGAGGAAGGCGCCTGCCAGCGTGCGCAGCACCGGGAAGGCGACGAACACCAGCAGCAGGCCGGCACTGCCCACCACCGCGGCCGCGACGAAGAGGTCGCCGCGGAAGGCGCCGAGCCGTGCCATGCCGAACGCGGCCTGCATCAGCAGCGCCGCCAGCAGCAGCACCGCGCCCCAGCCAAAGCCGGGCTGGCCGACGGCGGCCGGGTCGAGCAGCTGCGACAGCACGCCGGCCGCCGCGTTCGCATCACCGTTCGGCAGGCCGATGAGGAAGCCCTGCGCCAGCACGACCGCCACGCCGAGCGCGCCGCTCAGTGCGAGCAGCCAGCCCTGCGCCCGCGAGGGCAACATGGCCGCGGCCGCGAAGGCGGCCAGAAGCGGCAGCGCGCCCAGCACCAGCCACGGGCGGCGGTGCAGCAGCACCTGGGCGAGGGCCGTCGAGCTGTTGTGGCCGCCGAGCAGTTCGGCCGGGCCACGCAGCGAGAAAAGGCCGTCGGGCAGCGCATACCACGGCAGCAGCGCGAACGCGACCAGGCCGAGCGCGGCCCAGACCACGATGCTGCGGTTGTTGATGTCGAAGCTCATGGCGTGTCAGCGCGGCAGCGAGTTGACTTCGCGCTCCCAGCGGTCGATCAGGCGCTTGCGCTCGCTCGACTTGCCGTACTTCGCGTAGTCGTAGGGGATGAACTTGATCTTGCGGAAGTCGGGAATGCGCGCGTCGAGCGGCGTGGTCTTGTTCGACGGCAGCTGGAACTGCTTGGCCGCCACACCGAGCTGCTGGGCGGCCGGCGTCAGGGCCCACTCGTAGAACTTCTTCGCGTTGTCGAGGTTGCGCGCACCCTTGACGATCGACATCGAGCCGATCTCGGCGCCGGTGCCTTCGCACGGCGTCTCGGTCGCGATCGGGAAGCCCTGCATCTGCTCGCCGGGTGCGTCGTGCACGAAGCTGATCGACACCGTGGTCTCGCCGCGCGCCGCCGCCTTGATGGGGCCGGTGCCCGAGCGGGTGTACTGGCTCACGTTCTTGTGCAGGCCCTTCAGGTACTCGTAGGCCTTGTCCTCGCCCATGAGCTGCACGATGGTGGCGATCATGGTGTAGGCCGTGCCCGAGCTCGCCGGGTTGGCGACCTGCACCTCGCCGCGCAGCGCAGGCGCGAGGAGGTCCTTCCAGCACTTGGGCACCGGCAGCTTCTTCTTGGCCAGCAGCTCGGTGTTGTAGCCGAAGCCGAGCGGCCCCGAATACACGCCCACCGTGCGCCAGCCCGATTGCTGCGCCTGGTCCTGCGCCCACGCGTGCAGTTGCGGCAGCGACGGCGACTTGTACTCGAGCGTGAGGTCCTGCTCGGCGGCCTGCAGGTGCGGGTCGCCGGTGCCGCCGAACCAGACGTCGATCTTCGGGTTGGCCCGCTCGGCGATGAGCTGGGCCAGCGCTTCGCCGCTGCCGCGCTTGAGCACATTGACCTTGAGGCCGCTGCTCTTGGCGAAGGCGCTGCTCATCATCGAGCACCACTCGTCCTGCACCGAGCAGACGATGTTGAGCTGGCCGCTGCCCTGGGCCTGCGCGGTGGGCGCGGCAGCGATGAGCATCAGCGCGAGCGTCGAGAGGGTGTAGGTGCGTCTCGTGGTCATGGAATCGTGTCTCCTGTCATGCCGTGATGGCGTTGTCTGGCGATGACCGTCCCGCGCGGCTGCATCGGTGCGCCGCGGAGAAGGTCCACGTGGTGAAGGCCGAGCCGCAGGGCTCAGGCGGAATCGGTCGGCGTCATGGTCCCTGTCCCCAGGTCACCACCGCGTCGACGCCGATCACGCGGCCGTCGTCGATGCGGTTGTAGAGGCCCATGCTCGCGCCCATGGCGTCGGCGATCTGCCGGCAGATCGACAGCCCCAGGCCCACGCCGCCCTTGGCCGCCGAGAAGGCCTGGAAGAGGCGCGGCCGCACCTCGTCGTCGAGGCCCGGGCCGCTGTCCCACACCACGAGTTCGGTGGTGCCGGCATAGGCTCGCAGCAGGATGCCCAGGCGGCCGGCCTGTGGCGTGTGGTGGATGGCGTTGGCGAGCAGGTTGCGCAGCAGCTCGCCGAGCATCAGCGCATCGGCGCGGGCGAAGAGCGCGTCGCCTTCGAGCGCGAAGTCCAGGCGCTTGGCGGCGATCAGGGGCGACAGCTCCATCACCGCATCGCGCGCCACCGCGCGCAGGTCGACGGGCTGCAGCTCGCCGGCGCGCTTGATCTGCTCGAGCTTGCTCAGGCTCAGCAACTGGTTGGCCATGCCGGTCGCGCGGTCGACCGTGTGCAGCATCTGCGGCAGCACGTCGGCCGGCGCCACGTCACCCGCCAGCGCCGACTGGAGCTGCGCACGCAGCACCGACATCGGCGTGCGCAGCTGATGCGACGCGTCGGCGAGGAAACGCCGCTGCTGGTCGACCCATTCACGCTGACGGCGATGAAGCTCGCGCATGCGGTCGACCGCGGGCCTGAGCTCGGAGGGGCCGTCATAGGGTGCGTCGTCGCCATGCGTGATGCGCGCGGCGCCGAAGGCCACGCGCGCCCGGTCGAGCCAGCGCAGCGCGATGCTCACGCCGCTCCAGATCACGATCGACATCGCCGCCGCCAGGCCGTAGACCCAGCCGAGCAGCCCCATGGGCAGCTCGCGCCACACGGCGAAGCGGCCCTCCAGCGGCTCGGCCACCTGCACGAGCACCGCACCGGCCGGGTCGCTCGCACCCGGCACGTGGCGCAGCGCCGCCGCAGCGCGCACCGGGGCCTGCGCGAGGTGGGTGATGTAGAGCTCGGGCAGGCCCGAGGCGGGCAGCATGCTGCGCCACGGGTAGGCCGCGAGGCCACGGTCGCCGGCCAGCCAGTCACCGTTCATGGCGCTCACCCGGAAACGCATCGCCGGCACCGTCTTCACCGGCTCGGCCACGCCCTGCGCCAGGTCCTGCACGACGTGCGAGACGGCCGCCATCAGCCGCGCGTCCTGCGCCTGCGCCACCTGCCCCCAGGTGGCGATGACCTGCCACGCGGTGACCACCGCGACCGCGAGCCACAGCCCGCCCAGCATCCACACCAGCAGGAAGCGACGCAGCGAGGCTGCACGGAAGAGCCAGTCGTTCCATGGTCTCACCGTGTTGCCTGCTGCGCCGCCAGGCTGGCGTCGTCGCACAAGAGATACCCCACGCCGCGCAGCGTCAGGATCTCGACGTTCGCGCCGACGAGCTTCTTGCGCAGCCGATGCACGATCACCTCGATCGCATCGACATGCGTGCCGTCGTCGCTGCCGAAGACGGCGTCGCGCAGCACTTCCTTCGGCACCGCGTGCTCCACGCGCGACATCAAGCTCTTCAGCAATTCGCCCTCGCGGGGCGACAGCTCCAGCGGCAACTCGTCGCGGTAGAAGGCCCCCGCGGCCGACTCGTAGCGCAGGCGCCCGCAGCGCAGGTCGCCGTCGCGGCCGAGGCGGCGCGTGAGGGCGCCCAGGCGTGCCACCAGCTCTTCCAGGTCGAAGGGCTTGGCGAGGTAGTCGTCGGCCCCGGCGTTGAGCCCGGCGATGCGCTCGCCGACCGCGCCACGCGCCGTCAACACGAGCACCGGCACGGGGTTGCCGTCGCTGCGCAGGCGTTGCAGCACTTCGAGCCCGTCGAGCGTGGGCAGCGTGAGGTCGAGCACCACCACGTCGAACGACTTCTTGCGCGCGGCCGCCAGTGCCTCGGCACCGTCGGCGCAGCGCAGCACCTCGAATCCCCGCGAGGCGAGGCTGTGGCCCAGCACCCCGGAGAGATCGAAATCGTCTTCGACCAGCAGCAACTTCATGAGGTGCATGTTGCCAGCCTGACCCGCCTTGCAAACCCGGGCTTGCACCACGCCGGAATGAAAGCTCGCCGAAAGGCTTTCACTTTGAAAGCTAGCTTGCAGTTTGCTGGCGTTGCTTCAACGGGTAGATCCGTTTGTGACGCGGTGTAGCCGCTCGAAGAATTTGCCGAGCGCCAACGAGAGCGCGACGCCGGCGCCACGCACAGGTGCGTGGTCCGCATCGGGACCTGTCCCGCCCTGGGTGGCGGGCTCACCAACGGAGACTTCATGCGATCCACCTTCACCTCTCTCACGCTCGCCATCGCTGCGCTCGCCGCCGCCAGCAGCGCGCAGGCGCAGCAGTACACGATCTACGGCCGCGCCAACCTCGACTTCGAAAAGACCGAACTGCGCGGCACGCCTGCGGCCGAGGCCTTCTCGGGCAACCAGCGCGTGTCGAGCAACTCGTCGCGCCTGGGGGTGCGCGCGTCGACCCAGTTCGAAGGCCTCACCGTCTTCGCGCAGGTCGAGTCCGGCGTGAGCTGGGACGCTGGCGGCGACACGCTCGCGGGACGCGACACCTTCGCAGGTCTCGAAGGCACTTTCGGGAAAATCCGCATCGGCAAGATGGATACGCCGATGAAGGACCTGGGCGGCCTCACCGACCGCTTCAAGGGCACCGGCATCCAGGACGACGGCGGCATCGCGATGCTCGGCGGCTCGTCCAACGGCTTCGGCCGCCGGCAGAGCAACTCGTTGCGCTACGACACACCCGACTTCGCCGGCTTCGGGGCCTCGCTGCAATACGGCCTGGACAACGAGGACAAGGGTTCGGCCGAGCAGAAGAAGCTGCTGAGCCTCTCGCTCAACTACCGGCTCGACAAGCTCAAGGCCTCGCTGGCCGTGGAGCAGCACCGCAACTTCAACGAGCCGGGCTTCAAGGACCACGCCTGGCGCATCGGCGCCAACTACGACTTCGGCTTCCTCAACGTGGGCGCCGGCTACAACGAGCTCACCTACAAGCTCGCCGCCGGCACGCTCAAGCGCAAGTACGCGGCGGTGAGCGCCGCCGTGCCGGTGGGGCCGAAGGGCGCGATCAGTGTGCGCTTCAGCAAGGCCGGTGCGGTCAACGGCTCGGCCCCCGAAGGCACGACCATCGCCGGCGCCGACGGCAACCAGCTCTTCCGCGGTGCCGACTCGGGCGCGCGCTACTACATGCTGGGCTACGAGCACACCATCTTCAAGGGCGCGCAGCTCTACACCTACTGGACGCGCATCGACAACCAGGCCAACGCCAACTACCGCTTCGGCGTGAACCCGCTCAATGTGACGGCCGCCGACCGTGGCGCCGATCCGTCGGGCATCGTGGTGGGCATCCTCTACGACTTCTGATCGTCTCGCGCCTCGCCAAGGTCAGGCGCTCCGAAGCACGGGCCGCCGCGAGGCGGCCCGTGTGTCTTTCAGGTCGTGACCCAGCGCTCGCCGACCTGCACCTGCCAGCCGTTGAGCAGGGTGTCAGGGTCCCCGGGCGCATTCGTGACCTCGCCGTCGTTCAAGGCCGGGTCGAAGCGCGGGTTGAGGTTGAAGAGCTGTGCCAGTGCCGGGTTCGACTCGCGGCCCGCCTCCAGGCGTTGCTGCAGCGAGGGCGACGACGCTTGCAGCGTTCCGGCGTGATCGCCCGCGATGCCCCACAAGGTGCGGGTCTCGGCGCGCCGGCCATCCACCGCCACGAGCACCGGCTGCAGCTCGGGCAGCGACTCGGCCGACACGCGCTTGAAGCCGTTGTCCTCGCGCGGGTCGCCGGCGTGCGTGTCGGGAATGGTCCACGGCAGGCCGCCGTGCTTGTCCACCGGCGTGTTGTCGGGGAAGAGCTTCCTCCACAACTCTTCGGCGTAGCTTTCCCGCTTCTCGCCCGCAGGCTGGAAGACCTTCGTGATCACCTGTGACGCGATGGGCACCAGCACGATGGCCCCCGCGGTCGTCCACTTGGCGATTTTGGTCAGGTTGGGCAGCATGCCGTTGCGCAGCGGCTTGATCTGCTGCAGACCGACCCAGCCGATGGTGAGCGTGCCCTGCGCCACTGAGGCTCCGACCAGCGTGCCCTGGATCAGGCCGCCGTGTGGCAACGCGCTGAAGTCGAGCTGCGTCAGCAGCGCGCCCTGGCCATAGGCCCGCAGGCCGCTCGTGATGCCGGCGAAATCGCGGTACTTGTTCCAGTTGTTCTTCGCGGTCTCCGCGTCGGTCACCAGCTTGTCGGCGGCGGGGTTCTGCTTGCGGTACTCGGCCTCGCTGAGCTTGGCGGCCTGGGCGTCTGCCTTCACCTGCGTCTTGGCCGCGTCGAGCTTCTCGACCTTGATGTTGTAGATGATGTTCATGCCGGCCGTGCCGAGCGTGAAGCCGTCGGCCGCGTTGGCGAAGTTGGTGACGAAACCGTCGCCCGCCGCCCGCGCCTTGAAGCCTGCGCCGATGGCCAGGTTCAGGTTGGTGAGGATCACCGCGCGGCGGCTGAACTTGCCGAGCTGGGTCGACGGCGCGTTGGTGCTGCCACCCAGGCCCTCGGCCTTGGTCATGCTCAGCTTGCCGTTCTCTTCGACCATCCCCATCAAGGTCTTGAAGAGCTTGTCGTGGGCCGTCCGCAGGTCAGCGCGTCCGTCGGCGGTGCGGCTGAACCGGTCGTAGACGCCTGGGAACTCCCGCAGCAGGCGGGCTTCCGGCCGGGCAGACGTGTCGCGCGCGAGCTGCAACTCGTCGGCACTCATCGCATCGAGCCGCTTCAGCAGCGTGTCGCGGGTCTCGGTGCGGGTCTTCCCCTGGAACTCACCGCCGGCTTCGGTGCGCAAGCCGAGCAGGAACTTGCGCATGCCCGGCACCGTCAGGTAGTCGCCGTACAGGGTGGTCACCGCGTTGGCCGGGTCGTCGAGCGTGTGCAGGCGGAAGTGCTTGTCCGAGGGCGCGTCGGCGCCCATGTCCTTCAGCGCCTGCTGCACGTCCTTGCCGGCCGTGCCGACCGCCTTGATGTTGAGCTTGAGCTGGTTGGCATCGGCGTCGCTCATCACCTTGTCGCCACGGAAACCCATACCGTTGATGACCTTGTTGATGAGCTTGTCGGCCTTGTCGGTCTTGCCCAGGGTGGCAGCTGCCAGCGCTTCCTTGCCTCGCTGCGACGACGACAGGTAGGCCCAGCGCCCGAAGCTCGACAGCGGCCCCGGCGCGATGCTCGCCACCCGCCCGCTGAGCCAGCCGCCGTCGATCACCATGCCGGTGGAGGCCCGCACGACCTCGCTCGTGAGCCGCATGCCGGCGCCGATGCTCATCATCTGCAGCGGGTTGATGCGGGCGTTGGACGGCGTCGAGGAGAGGCGCCCCTTGAGGCCATCCGTGACCGTGGGTTCGCCCGTCTTGAGCTGGCGCAGGTCGCCGATCTTCGTGTTGGGGATGGCGTACGGCATCGCATCGCCATTCCGGTTCACGTGGATGGCGCCCACGATCTCGTCCGAGCGCACGCGCACCCGCAGGTGCAGCGGCACGCGGTCGGTGTGCGGCTGCACGCGGTTGACCCACGCCCCGCCCTGGCGCGCGGCGGCCGCGCTCGCGTCGGCGAAGTTGTCGTAGGTGTCGCTGTTGCGAGCCCGCACGCCGCCGCTGTGCCCGAAGATCGTGTCGGTCGGCCCCAGGCGGCTGACCACGAACACCGTGCCCGACCCCGCCGCCGGGTCCGAACGCAGGAAGTTGAAGACCGCCGTCTCGCCGGCGGAGGGACTGAAGGGCTTGACCGTGGCGCCGGGCTGGCCCGCCGCCTGGTGCCGATCGATCAGCGGCTGCACGTTGGCCGCCACGTCTTCCCAGCTGCGGCGGCCCACGGTGCGCGGCACGATGCGGTTGCCGTCGAGCAGCGGGTCCGCCACCACGGGTTTGGCACCGGTGTTGGTGTTGGCGGCCTGCGGGTCGGCCTTGGTGTGGAGCGCCGGGTGCATCGCGACGTTGAGCGCAGTGCCCGGCAGCGCTTGCAACGAGGCCGCGAACAGCTCACCGCCATTCATGTGCCGGCCGTAGTTCATCTGGGCGCTGAGCTCGCCCGCGGCGAGGCTGCCGGCTGCATCGTTGCCGAACTGCGCGAGGAGCTGCGGGCTGAACACCTTGTTCGGGTTGAGAGGGATCGCCGCCGACACGGCGCCTGTGAACGGCGCGGTGATCAGGCCCGCCAGCGAGTTGGTGACGGTGACGCCGATGCGGTGTCGTCCTTCCTCGGTGCCGAGCTTGCCGTCCAGGCCCACGTGCAGCGTCTCCACGGCCACGCGGCCGGCACCGTCGACGCCCTGCGCAGCCATGCCAGCCCGCGAGCCGACCCAGGCTCTGCTGCCCATCGTGAGCGTGCCGTCGGCGAGCCCCTTCTTCGCCGCCGTCTTGGCGGTGAGGGACGCAGCCGTCTTGAGGCCCACGCCGGCGCCCGTGCCGGTGACGGCCGCGCTCGCCACGTCCACCGCGTCGTCCTTGAGCGTGAACATCGTCTGCTCGTAGGTCAGGTTGTCGTGGCCGAGCGCGGTGCGTGTGCCCCGCACGCCGAGCGTGAAGAGCGACGAGTGACCATCGGCGTAGATGTCGCGCCCGTTCGCCGCCGCATAGGCATCGTTGCTCGTGTCCCAGAGCTGGTTCACGGCCACGCCCACCGCGATGCCAGCGGCGATGTTGCCGCCGGTGGCGATGGTGGCCGCGATGCCGGCCGCCGCGGTGACGGTCATGCGCACCACGTCGTCGACGACCGCCCAGGTCTCGTTGCTGTCCTGCAGGTCCTGGCCGATGTCGATGGACTTGAAGCCGTAGCTGTCCATCAGCTCGTCCTGGTCCTTCGTGTATTGCGTCAGCGTGATCCTGCCGGCCGCGAGGTCGTCGCGCAGCTGCTGGGCCTTGTCGCGCTGTTCCTGGGTCCAGCTCTGCGAGTCTTCTGCCTTGTCGGAGAACACGTCGCGCAGCCAGGTCTGACCTTCGACGGTCTTGTCGATGCCGTCCAGATCCTGCTGCACCCGGGCCACGTCGGCGTCACCGATCTGCGTGAGCCGGTACTGGGTGTCGTACTTCATGGCCAGCGCGCTCTTGAGCTGCCGGCCTTCGTGCGAGCCGTTGAGCAGGGCCTCGCGCTGCTCCATCAGGTGGTCGGCCATGCGCACGTTGGTCGTGCGGGTCGTCTCCAGGGTCGTGAGCTGCTTCTGCAGCTCAGGGTTGTCCTTCGCCCACTGGGCAATGTAGGTCTCGGAGACCTGCGCACGGTGGCGCAGGCCGGCCATCTTCAGGTCGTTGATCTGCTGATCGATGCCTTCGAGGTCCTTGGCGTATTTCTCGCCGTATTCCTGGTTCAGCTCTTCCAGCTTCTTCGGGTCTTCGCGGTCGTCGACCGACAGGCCCTTGAGGTAGTTGTTGTACTTCTGGCCCTTCGCATCCTCCAGCTGGCCCACCTTGAGCTGCGTGAGCTGGTCGTTGAGCAGGTCGAGCTCGGCCTGCCCGCCGTGCTCGCCGTCCACGCCAGGGAAGGTCTCCGAGAAGTCCTTCGGGTTCGCCGCGACCCAGGCATCCTTCTTCGCCTGCAGCCGGTCCAGGTCGCCCTGGATCACGTGGGCATCGGCCTTGCCCTTGTCGATCGAGACGGTGTAGTAGCGGTCGTTGGCCTCGAGCTCGGCCGCACCCGCCTGGTTGCGCTGCAGCCAGGCGTTGCGCGCGGCCTGCTCCTGTGGCGTCTTGCCGTCGTAGCCGTACTCGTCCCAGTGTTCCTGCCGGTACTTGAAGGCTTCCCAGGCGACCTCGTTTTCCTGCTCGGTGCTGTTGAAGACACGGTGGTTCGGCCTCAGCCCATCGGCCTCCAGTCGCTGGCGGGTCTTGTCGTCCACGCCCTGCCACATCCACACCTCGTCCTTCCACTCCTGGAAGGCCTTCTGCAGGTTGGCATCGGCCTCGGTCTTGGCCGTGTGTTTCTGCCGCCGGTCGAGGTCGGCGATCAGGAAGGTCACGTCGACGTCGGCCGACTTGACCAGGCGGTCCACCTTGTCGGTGAGCGCGAGGATGTCGTTCAGGGTCTGCGTGGCATCCTTCTGCTCCTGGCTGCCGGGGCGCGCCACGAACTGCCGCTGGTAGGCGTTGGCCGCGATCTTGTCGAGCTGCACCTGCTGGTGCTTGAGCTGCCCCGAGGTCGCCCGCGCCTGCGCGATGTCGGCTTCGCCCCTGGCGGTGTCGCGTCGGGCCACGAGCTGGCGGCGCTGCGCGTCCAGCTCGGTGGTGGGCTCGCCCATGCGCTTGTACAGGCGGATGGTGGCGTCGAGGTCCTTGATCTGCTGGTCGAGGCCGGACACCAGCTTGCGCTGGTCGTCGGCCAGTTTCTGCAGGTAGCCCACGCCGCCCGTCACGCTCGTCACCACCCACTGGCCGCTGTCGGCGTCGTACTGGCGGACCTGGAAGACCGTCTTGTCGTCGATCACCTGGCGCGACGTGCTGTCGTGCTGCCAGTCGTGCGTCTCGACGATCACCTTGTTGGTCTTGGGATCGAAGATCGTGCGCGTCTCGACGTCGCCGTTGTCCGAGGTCGGCTCGGTCACGTGCACCGTGCCGGCGGGCAGCGCCGCCAGCACCTGGTCCTCGGTCAGGCCCATTTCCTTCGCCATCTGGGCGACGGTCTTGTTCTCTTCGAACAGACCCTTGCGGATCTTCTCGCCGGGGCTGTTGTCCACCTCCGGGTCGCCCATCAGCGTGATGCGGCGGCCATCCTTGGTGGTGGCGACCACATGCATCGAGCCGTCGCTCTCGACGGTCTTCTCGAGTTTGGTGCCGTCCTTGTTGGTGGTGACCGTCGTGGTGCGCACGCCCGAGACGACCATCTGCTGGCCTTCCTTGAGGGGCTTGCCGTAGTCGACGTCGGGGTTGAGCGCCAGCAGTTGCTCGGGGGTGAGGCCGGCGGCCTTGGCCACGTCGAGGTAGTCCTCGCCGGGGTTGACGGCGCGGTAGACGGTGGCGCCGGTGAGGTCGGTGGTGGTCTCGACCTTGGTGCCGTCCTTCTTCTCGACGATGTCGGTGCGGGTGCCTGCGTTGGGGTCGATGATGTGCGTCGTCGTGTCGCCGGTCTTCGGGTCGGTCACCTTCTGGATGAAGCGGCCGTCCTTGTCGCGCGTGGCCTCGACGGTCCTGGTGCCGCCGGGCGACTTCGGGTCGGCGAAGGTGGCCTTCACCGTCAGCGAGTTGTCTTTGGTGTTGCGCGTGTAGACCAGTGTCGCGTCGCCGCGCTTGACGGTGGTGGCCTGGGTGTCGCCCTGCGGCTTGCCGGACTCGAGGGTGACGCCGGCCGCCTTGGCCTCGGCCACCACCTGATCGACGGTCATGCCACGGTCCTTGGCGATCTGCTCCACGGTCTTGCCGTCGGCGATGCCGCCCAGGGTCCGGGTCACATCGGGCGTGATCTGCGGGCCGAGCGTCGGGTAGACCAAGGTGCTGCCAGGGCTCGAGCCGAGCGGCGGTGTCACCTGCAGGAACTGCAGCAGCGGCGAGTGCAGCGGGTCGTTCGCGAGCGTCGTGCCGGCGGGCACTTGCGTGGCGGGCTGGCCCGTCTGCGTCGTCTGCGGCGGGCCGTAGAACTCGATCGGCGCCTCGGCCCCGACGGCGCTCATGAACTTCGACTTCGCCGCGTTGGCTTCGTTGCGCAACGTGGTGGCCTCGTTCTTCGCGGCGGTGAGCGCATCCCACTCGGCCTGGGAGACGGTCGACGAGGGCCGGCCGGCGACCGGCGTGAGCTTCAGCACCTTGGCCTCGGCGTCCAGTGCCTTGGTCTCCTTCTCCTGGAAGTCGAGGTAGTCGTTCGAGAGGCTGCTCGTGCGCTTGGCGGCGTCGAGGTCCGCCTGGGCGTTCGCCACTTTTTGATCGGCCTCGGCGGACGCCTTCCCTTCGGGACTCTTCTTCTGCTCCTTCTTCTGCGCCACCTGGGCCTCGGCGAGCGCGATCTCCTTGTCCTTGACCTGCACGTCGGCGGCGGCCTTCTTCAGGTGCGCGTCGGCGAGCTTGTAGTCCTGCTCGGCCTTCCTGGCCGCCTGCTCATCGGTGCCGAGCTTGGTCTTGTCGGCCTGCGCGCGTGCGGCCTCGGCGGCCTTGCGTGCGATCTCGGCCTTCTGCTGCGCTTCGATCGCACGGCGGCGCGCTTCGGCGGCCTGGCGCTGCATCTCGCGGATGCGTTCGAGCAGGGCCTCGATCTGGCGCTGCAGCTCGCGTGCGCGGGCCGCGGCGTCGGACTGCGTGCCGCCGCCGGGGTTCGTCGAGGGCGGCTGCTGCGTGGTGTTCGTGTTCGTGGTCGGCACCACGGTCGGGCGGGCTCCGCCGCCACCATCGGCAATCAGCATGGCTGCATCCTTTCTGTCGTCGTGTTCATGGTTCGCTGCCCTGCGCCCAGCGCAGCAGCGTGGCCACCGGCGCGTAGAGCGCGCGCGGAATGGCCTGGTCCTGGGGCACTTCGTCGAAGATCCGTTCGGCGAGCGCCGGCTCGAATTCCATCGGGATCAGCCCTTCGCTCGCGAAGCGCCGGATCTGCGCCGCAATCTCGCCTTCGCCGCTGGCGATCACGCGCGGCAGGTCGTGCTCGCCGAGGTATTGCAGCGCGACCGCCACGCGGGCGGAGTGGATGACCGCCGAGGCCGCGCGCACGCGGTCGGCCAGCGAGAAGTACACCGCCTCGAAATAGGCCGAGCGGCGCCGCGCGGCGTGCGTGGGGTCGCCTTCGTTTTCCTTGTACTCGCGGCGCACCTCCTCGATGGACATGCGCTGCTGCTTCATGAACTCGTAGTGCTCGTGCGCGTAGTCGACGAGCGCCATCACCGCGTAGATCACCACCGCCCAGGCGAAGGTGACGAGCACCATGTGCGAGGCCGCCACCATGATGGCCGACGGCCGCGCGTAGCCGAGCTTGAGCGCGGTGTCGAGGTAGGCCCGGATCACCACGAACATGAGCGCGGCGATCAGCACCGTCTTGACCACCATCTTCAAGAGGTTCACGAGGTTGCGCGTGGAGAAGATGCGCTGGAAGCCCTCGGCCGGGTTGAGGCGGTTCACGTCGGGCTTCAGGCGCTGCCACGCCATGAGCCCGCCCACCTGGAAGAGCGAGCCGGCGATGCCCGCCACCGCGGCGATCGCCATCACCGGCACCGTACCCCACAGCAGCGTCTCGCCGGTGTGCACCAGCAGCTCGCCGAAGCGGTCGTCGGGCCGCGCGAGCAGCGTGCCGCTGGTGGCATGCAGCCACAGCTCGCGCAGCAGGCTGAAGAGCGTGGCGCCGCCCAGCCACACCGACACCAGCACCACCGCGAAGACCACCGTCGACGAGACGTCGACACTGAAGACGACCTCGCCGCGCTGGCGCGCGTCGCGCAGTCGTTTCGGGGTGGGCTTCTGGTCCTTCTCGGCCATGGTGCTTCATCTAGAGCGTCGTGCGCAGGAAGTCGAGCACGCCGTTCTCCGGCCGCAGGAATTCCTGCAGCGACTCGTACACGAAGAAGAGGAAGAGCAGCGTCATCAGGTGCGCGATCAGGCTCTTCAGCGGCTGCGAGAACACGAACACGTTGAGCTGCGGCGCGATGCGACCGACGAGCCCCATGCCCAGTTCCACCAGCAGCAGCACCACGATCACCGGCGAGGCGAGCTTCACGATCCACAGGAAGAGCGTGTCGCCCTGGCGGATGGCGAACTGCTCGAGCACCGCGCCGAGGTTGGGGAAGAACGAGCCCACCGGCCACAGCCGGTAGGAGTCGACCACCACGCCCAGCATCGCGAGCAGCCCGCCGGCCGAGATGAAGAGCGTGATCACCGTCCAGCCGAGGAACTCGGCGGTGGGCCCGTTCTCGTGGCCGGCGACCGGGTCGAAGAACGAGGCGTTGCTCGAGCCAGTCTGGAAGTCGATCAGGTCACCCACGCTGTGGATGGCCCAGATGAAGATGCCGAAGCCCAGGCCCAGCATCAGCCCGATCAGCGCCTCCTTGGCGGCGATGAGGATCCAGGTGCCGATGGCCGCCTGCGGCAGGTCGCCCGCCACCGGCGACATGAAGATCGCGAGCATGAGCAGCAGGCCGTTGCGCACGACGCCGGTGATCATGCCGCCCGAGAGGAAAGGCACGACGGCGAAGATCGCGAAGAGCCGCGGCATGGTCAGCGCGACCGCGGTGAAGAACTTCTCCAGGCTGGCGACTTCGAGCGTTCCCATCGTGACCCCGCGTCAGGCCCGGGCGCGGCGCGACAACCACGCCTGCGCGGCGGCTTCTTCGGTGGCGGCATCGAGGCGCTGCTCGCGCTGGCGGCGCGCCGCGGTGCGGGTGCGCTGCTGCATCTGCTGCGCTGCTTCCAGCTCGCCGCTGGCCGCGCGCAGCTTGAGCCGGCTCGCGTCGAGCACCTGCTGGCGCTGCGCGTGGACCTGCCCGGCCTGCGCGGCCGCTTCGCCGGCCTGCGCGATCTGCGCGTCCAGCGCGCCGCTCCAGGCGCCGGCCTGGCGCAGGTGTGCCACCTGGCATTCACCTCCCGAGAGCGCGCCGGCCGTCGCCTGCCAGTGCTGCAGCTTGGCGTTCACCTGCTGCTGCTGCTGCGCCTGCGCCTGCTGCCACGCGGCCAGGCTCTCGGCGGCAGCGCGGCGCTCGCGTGCCACGGCCTCCAGCGCACTCGTGCGACGGCGCTCGCGCACCTCGACCAGCAGCGTCCAATCGATGCTCATGCGGTGCGCCCCTGCGGTGCGAAGCCGCGCAACGTGGCGACCGTCTGCTCATAGTCGTGGCGCGTGTCAGGCGCCTGCGAGAGGAAGTCGAGCGTGGCGGCACGCGTGCGCATCGCTTCGTCGGCCAGCGCGTCGCTGCCGGGCTGGTACTCGCCGATCTGCACCAGGAGCTCCATCTCGCGGTACTTGGCCATCAGGCTGCGCAGGTGCGATGCGGCGGCGCGGTGCTCGCGTGTCGTCACGAGCGGCATCACGCGGCTCAGGCTCGCCAGCACGTCGATGGCGGGGTACTGGTTGGCTGCGGCGAGCTTGCGCGAGAGCACCACGTGGCCGTCGAGGATGGAGCGCACCTCTTCGGCGATGGGGTCGTCGTCCTCGTCGCCTTCGGTCAGCACCGAGTACACCGCGGTGATGGAGCCGGTGCTGCCCTGCCCCGCCCGCTCCAGCAGCTGCGGCAGCATGGAGAAGATCGACGGCGGGTAGCTGCGCCGGGTGGGCGGCTCGCCGCTCGCGAGACCGATCTCGCGCTGCGCACGCGCAAAGCGCGTGAGCGAGTCCACCAGCAGCAGCACCTTCTTGCCCTGGTCGCGGAAGTGCTCGGCGATGGTGGTCGCCACGTAGGCCGACTTGATGCGCTCCATCGGCGGGCGGTCGGAGGTCGAGACCACCATCACCGTTTTGGCGAGACCCTCGGGCCCGAGGTTGTGCTCGAGGAACTCCTTCACCTCGCGGCCGCG
This sequence comes from Piscinibacter sp. HJYY11, assembly GCF_016735515.1. Classification (NCBI taxonomy): domain Bacteria; kingdom Pseudomonadati; phylum Pseudomonadota; class Betaproteobacteria; order Burkholderiales; family Sphaerotilaceae; genus Piscinibacter; species Piscinibacter sp. HJYY11. The sequence goes on from NZ_JAERQZ010000001.1 coordinate 2,340,356, forward strand.
CTCGCCGATGAGCGCGATCACGTTCACGTCGGCGGTGGAGCCGCGCGCGAGCATGCCCAAGAGCGTGCTCTTGCCCACGCCCGGCGGCGAGAACACGCCGAGGCGCTGGCCTTCGCCGATCGTCAGCAGGCCGTCGACGGCGCGGATGCCGGTGGCCAGCGCCGCGTCGATCATGCGGCGTGCGAGCGGGCTCACCGGGTCGCGGTGCACCGGCATCTGCATCCAGGCGTGCAGCGGGCCGCGTCCGTCGATCGGGCCACCGAGTGCGTCCAGCACGCGGCCGAGCAGGTTGTCGCCGACCGGGCACACGTGGCCACGGCCGGTGGGCAGCACCTCGGTGAGCGTGGACAGGCCGGTGGTGGGGCCGAGCGGCGTGAGCACGGCCGTCGTCTGGTGAAAGCCCACCACCTCGGCCAGGAGCGGTGGCTCGCCCGGCGTGATCAGCTCGCAGAGTTCACCCAGGTGCGCCTGGATGCCGGTCGCGTGGATGAGCATGCCCACCGCCTTGCTCACGCGGCCTCGCATGCCCACCGGCGTGATGCGGCCGATGGTCTGCTCGAGGTCGGCGACGATGCCCATGGCCGCGTCGGCGAAGCTGACTGCGCTGGAGCGGGTGGCCGGGCTGTCCATCATCCAGCTCCCACGCCCGGCATGTTGCGCTCGAGCGCGCGGCGGAACGCTTCCATCTGCGCGGCGACGCCGACTTCGAGCGTGCCCGACGCCGTCTGGAGCACGCAGGTCCCTTCGCCGAGCGTGGCATCGGGCGTCACCGTCACCGGCATGCTCCATTGCACCTCGTTGCGCAGGCGCGCAAGGGCCTGGCCCAGCGCGGCTTCCTGTGCCGGTGCCACGCGCACGGTGATGAAGGGTTCGTGGCGCACGAGCGTGTCGACCCGCTTCAGGGCGGCCTCGAGCAGCGCGGCCGGATCGGCCTCGCCGATGAACTGGCCCACCGCCTTGACGACGATGTGCGCCATCGACGAGCGCAGCGCATGCAGCTGGCGCTGAGAGGCCAGGGTGTCGGCCACCAGGCGTTGCGCGTACTCGGCCTTGGCCGAGCGCAGGCCTTCCTCGTATCCCTCGCGGCGTGCGGCTTCGGCCTGCTGTTGCGCTTGCTGGACGATGCGCCGCGCTTCGCGACGGGCCGCGTCGACCACGGCCGACGCATCGAGCAGGGCCGAATATTCGGCCTCCTTGAGCACCTTGCGCTCGCTCAGGAGCTGCAGGTTCTCGCTCGTGATCAGAAAAGCCAGTCCCATTGCGGCAGCCTTTCGGGGACGATGCACAGCAGCATCAGTTCATGGAGTTGCTGCAGCTGTCGGGGCTGCAGCACGGGCACGCCGAGTTCGGAGACTCGGCGCGGCAGCTTGTGCTGCAGGCGGCGCAGCACGGCCTCGCCTTCCGGTGCCGCAGCCGCGAGCAGCAGCCGATGGCCACGCTGCACGGCCACGCGGCCGGCGCACAGCGGGCGCTGCAACAGCGGCTGGTGGTCCATCTGCAGCTCGCTCAAGGGCGGCACGCGGTCGAGCATGAAGTCGACGGCATCCTCGTCGTAGCGCCGGGCCTGGCGGCGCAGCTGCGCGCCGGCGCCACCGCGCTGCTTGAAGAGCGGCAGGTGCACGCTGAAGCCCATGTAGGCCGCGAGCCGCCGCAGCGAGGCGGCGTCCATCAGCACCAGGCGCTTGAGGCGCGAGTCGAACTGGAAGTCGAGGCCCGACGGGTGGTTGGCGGCGCTGGCCTGGCGGCGCTGCAGCAGCTCAGCAAGTACAGCCCTGCCGGCCGGGCCGTAGCGCGACGGCACCCGGTGCCGCGCCGGCCACGAGGCCGGCAGCCAGCTCGGGTGCAGGCCGCTCTCGGGGTGCAGGTTGAAGCGCGTGACCAGGCGCACCAGGTCCATCGGCCCGGGCTGGGCGACGGTGGGGGAGGCCATGGCAGCAGACATCGCTTGCCTGAAACGTCAGCGCCTGAGCACCTGGCGGCGCACCCAGGTGCGCCAGTCGAGGCCCTGGCGGCGCAGCAGCGTGGGCAGCACCATCACGCACACGGCGGCGGCCAGCAGCAAGACGAGCAGCACCACGGCCGTCTGCGTGGGCAGGCCCAGCACCTGCCGCTCGCCGGGCACGGCGCCGGGCCCTGCGTCGGCCGTGCGGCGCGCCTCGAAGAGCGAGAGCGACACCTGCTCGTGCGTCAGCCCCTCGATGCTGTGCGCCACCATCTCCTTCACGGCGGGTGCGAGCAGGCGCAGGTCGACGTCGGGGCGGTGCTTGATGAAGACGGCGGCCGACGAGGGCCGGATCTTGTCGCTCAGCGGGTCGTTGGCCGGGATCACGACGTGCACGCGCGCGGTGACGACACCGTCGACCTTGCGCAGCGTCTGCGACAGCTCCTGCGACACCGCATAGATGTAGCGCATGCGCTCCTCGGCGGGCGTGGAGACCAGGCCCTGCTTCTGGAACACATCGCCCATGCTGGCGTAGCGGTCGTGCGGCAGGCCCTGCGCACGCAGGATGTCGAGCGCGCGGCCGAGCCGGCCTTCGTCGACCAGCACCTGCCAGTTGTTGCCCTCCTGGCGCTCCTTGGCGGCGTCCACGCCATCGGCGGCCAGGGCCGCGACGATCTCGTTGGCCTCCTGCTCGTTGAGGTTGGAGTAGAGGCCGACCTTGCAGCCTGCGAGGCACAGCAGCAGCACGAGCGCCGCCAGCACACGATGGAAGAACGATGCGGGGTGCGTCACGGCCGCCTCACTGCTGGTTCTTGAGCAAGGTGCCGAAGAGGCTCGTGGCCGCGCTCGCCAGGCCCGTGGAGATGTGCATCTTGGTGAACATCATGTGGGCCTCCAGCGAGTGGTCGGTCATCACGAACATGGTCTTGATCGGGTCGCGGAAGTCGACCGACTCGAGCATGCTGCGGCGCATGTCCTCGAACGAGCGCACGTTGCCGCTGAGCTGCGCGGCCATGGCCTTGGCCGCGTCGGAGATCGAGCCGGTGTCCATCGCCGTCATCGTGTGCGCCGGCGCACCCTGCATGAGCTTGGCGAACATCTGCGTGTCGCCGGGCGCGAAGCGCGAGGCGGCAGTGGCCTGCTGCTGCGCCGGACCGGCGATCTCGGGGGTGGCCGCGGCGGCGGCGCCCGATGCAACGGGGTCTGTCATGGTTCACCTCCTGCTGAAAGGCATGGGCATCGAGAGGCCCGCGCGGGCGGCCGGTGCCCGGCCACCGCGCGCGGACGGACTCACGACGACTTGGCCGACTGGCGGATGTCGTTGCCGGTCGTCTTGGCGACTTCGCCGCCGGCCGCGGCCGCGCCGTTCATCGTGTGCGCGGTGGACGAGGCGGCCTGGATGCCGACCGACACCGTGGTGCTGGTCGCCATCAGGTCGGCGTTCAGGCGCATGGCTTCGAGCATCTGCTGCTTGGACTCTTCGATGGGTGAAGGCATTTCTCTCTCCTGTGGGATGTGTGATGCCGTGCGTCAGCACGGGCGGTGAAGGTCCCGTCCGGGTGGGCGGGGGCATTCCCCGCGGCTCGCGCGCCGCCGCGTGGAAATCGGGGATGCGAACCGGGGGTTCGCAGGGTGTCGGGTCGTGTTCATCGGGTGGCCTTCGCGGCGCCGTTGGGCCCATCGGGGTTGGCACCGAGCACCAGGCCGTCGGCACCGATGCGCTTGAGTTCCTGGCCGGAGCGCAGCACGGCGCCTTCGTAGTAGCGGCTGCCGTTGGCGAGCTGGATGTGGCGCAGGCCGTTCTCGTCTTCGGTGATGCTGACCATGCGCGCGGGCAGCACGCTCTGCCAGCCGTCCCATTGCTGCTTCGCGTTGCTCGCCTCGGTGACGGGCTTCTCGCGGTACTGCACCTTGTCGGAGACGAGCACGTGGGGATGCAGGTCCTCGCCGAGGCGGCGGATCTTCTGGCGCACGGCGCTGTCTTCCACCGTGCCGCTGAGCACCAGGCGGCCCTGGCCGGCGTAGGTGACGGCGACACCCGGGTCGCCCACGTAGCGGCGGGCCTGCTCGACCATGTCTTCGGCGGCGTGCACGTTCACCGTCACCTTGGCGCCGAAGCGTTGCAGCGCCTGCTGCAGCGCCTCGCGCCGCTGGCGCGATTCGACATAGCCGCGCACGGTGACGTGGCCGCCCGGCGCCCCGACGACCTGCGCCTCGGGGAAGGGCACGAGCGCCTGCTCCACCTCGGCGAGGTTGACGCTGCCGGCCCCCGCGCGCGAGCCGAGCGCATTGCCGCCCAGCCCGACGGCTGCCAGGCTCACGAGCGCGAGCGCGGCCACCACGCCGCCCACCCACACGCGCAGCGACGGCGTGCGGCTCGGCGCGGCCGGCGCGCCGGCACCGGGGCCGGCCGGCACGGCGTGCAGCGGCGCGAACATGCGGTCGTCGTGCTCGCTCGCGGGGTAGCTGCGGTCGAGCTGGAAGTCGATCGCGCCCACGCTCACGATGTCGCCCGCGACCACGCTCTTGCGCGGCTGCGTCATCTCTTCGCCGTTGAGCCGCGCGCCGGCGGTGCCGACCTTCTGCATCGTCACCACCAGCTCGCCCACGGTGAAGACGAGGTGACGCGGCAGCACGTCGCCACCGGGCAGCATCACCTCGCATTCGCCGCCCGAGCCGAGCACGTTGGCACCGGGCTTGAGCACGATGGTGCGGCCCTTCACGGCACCACTGAGGAAGCGCAGGCACCAGTGCGCCGTGGGGGCGCGGGGTTGCAGCGCGTCGGTGACGGGCAAGGCGCTCATGTCAGCCTCCGGTGGCCGCCGCAGCGGCAGTGGGTGTGACGAGACGCGGCGTGAGCAGGTAGAAGCGCTCCATGTTCACCTGCTTCTTGTCGCTGTACTGGAAGAGCTTGCCCACCAGCGGGATGTCCGACAGCAGCGGCACGCCCGAGGTGACGTTGCTCTTTTCTTCGGACGAGTAGCCGGCGATCAGCAGGCTCGTGCCCTCGTCGACCAGCGCCTGCGTGTTGACGGTGCGCCGGCGCACGATGGGAATGCGGTCGACCGAAGCCGCGCTCAGGTCGCCGTCGACGATGTCGATCGACATGAGCACGCCGCGCGCGCCCTTGTCGTCAACGATGAGCGGCGTGACGCGCACCGCGGTGCCCGCCGTCACGCTGAAGAGGCCGGCGTCCTGGAAGCCGTCGACCCGCACGTAGAACTCGCTCAGGTTCTCGAGCACCGCCTCGGTGTTGTCGAGCGTCATCACCTTGGGCCGGGCGACGAAGTTGGCGTCGCCCTTGGTGGCGAGCGCGCTCACGCGGGCCAGCAGGTAGTTGCGGATGTCGTTGCCGATGGCGGCGGTGAAGACGAGGCCGAGCGGCGTGGAGGTGCCGGTCGTGCCCGCTTCGGTGGTGGCATTGCCCCAGGTGAGCGGCGGCGCGTTGCCGCGGCCGGTCTGCAGGTCGGCATGGCGACCGTTGGCGCGCCAGTCCACGCCCAGGCTCTGCAGCCGGTCGGTGCTGATGTCCATGATCGTGACCTCGATCTCCAAGAGGCGCGGGCGCACGTCCATCGACTCGATGAGGCGCGCGTACTGGGCCATGCGGTCGGGCGTGTCGCGCACCAGCACGGCATTCATGCGCGTGTCGGCCTGGAACTGCGGCAGCTCGCCGCTCGCGTTCATCGACGACACGCCGCCGAGGGTCTCGTCGCCACCGGCGGGCGATACGCCGGGCAGCTCGAGCTTGGGCGCGTTGACCACGTCGCCGCTGCGCATCTTGATCTGCCGGTTGGGGCCCATGCCAACGGCCGAGCCGGACGAGCGGCCGCCCGAGCTGCCGGCCGCGCCGGTGTGGCGCCCGTAGAGGCTGCGCAGCACGTTGGCCACGCCGGGGATCACCGTCTCGCGGCCGTTGCGGTTGATCTTGAAGTCGGCCGCCCAGGCGTACTTGAGCGGGAAGAGCCGGATCTCGGCGCCGTCGGCGAGCGCGGTGCGCTGGTCGACCAGGCGCACCGCCTGGCGCACCATCTCGACGTAGCGCTTGGGGCCCGACACGTGCACCGTGCCGTCGTCGCGGCTGATGGTGAGCGGGTAGCGGCTGTCGGCGATGCGCAGGCGCGCGAGCGTCTCGGAGATGCGCGCTGCGTTGGCGCTCGCGATCGGCAGCACCTCGCTGCGCGCGTCGGCGGCCAGGTCGACGTAGAGGAAGGCGCCGTCGTAGTACCAGGTCAGCCCGTTGGTCGTGCACAGGTTGTTGAGGATGGTCAGCGCCGACACGCCGGCGAACTTGCCGCTGATGACGCCCGACACCTTGCCGTCGATCACCGCCGTGGTGCCTTGCGATGCGGCCAGCTCGCGCAGGAAGTCGGGCAAGGGCTTCTCGTTGGCGACGATCTGGAAGGGCTTGCCGCGCCACGGCAGCTCGGCCGCGCCGCTGTGCTGCGCGAGCAGCAGCAAGGCGAGGCCCAGCATCGCGAAGGCGTAGCGCTGGAAGGTCCACTGAAGCATGCCGGCGCTCACGACAGCAACCCCAGGCTCTGGAACGCCCGCTCGGCGAAGCGCATCACGTCGCGCCCCAGCCAGCCGGCGGTGGCGACGATGGCCACCATCACCGCGATCAGGCGGATCGACTGGCCGATGTTCTGGTCCTGCACCTGGGTGACCGCCTGCAGCACGGCCACGAGCAGCGAGGTGACGGTCGACACCAGCACCACCGGCAGCGAGACCCACAGCACGATGAGCAGGCCTTCGCGGGTGAAGTCGAGGATGTTCTGGGGAGTCATTCGGATGGTGAGGTTCAAAGCGCCTGCGGGTTGGTGACCCAGCCCACGGGTTGCAGGTGGACGTCTTCGTCGAGCTCCTGGTACGACAGCACCGGCAGCGCGGGCGCCACCGGCTCGATCAGCGTCTTGACGTAGCGCCGCACGTCGGACGACGCGATGGCCACCACGCGCCCGGCGCTCGCCCCGAGGATGCGGCGCACCTGCTCGCGCACGTCCTGCGCGGCGGCGGGGCTCAGCAGCAGCAGGTTGCCGCGCGGCGATTTCTCGATCGCGTTCTGCACCCGCTCGAGCAGGGCCGACTCGAACATGATGGTCTCGAGCTGGCGGCTCGCGCCGACGTAGCGGCTGGTGATGTAGTGGCCGAGGTCGATGCGCACGAGCTCGGTCAGCGCGATCGCGTCGGCTTCCTTCGGCCCCCACATCGCCAGGCTCTCGAAGATGGCGTGCAGGTTGCGGATGGGGATGCCTTCCTGCAGCAGGCGGCGCAGCACTTCGGCGATGCGCTGGGCCGGCACCACGCGCGACACCTCGGCGGCAAGCTCCGGCGCATCGCGCTGCACCCAGTGCAGCAGGCGCTGCACTTCCTGCAGGCCGATCAGCTGGCGCACATGGCGGCGCACGGTGTGGTCGACGTGCAGGCCCACCACTTCCTCGGCGCGCCAGGCCTTTGTGCCGGGCTCGGGGCTCGCGGTCCACACCACGCGCGGGAAGGGACCGAAGGGTTCGGCCACCTCGGCACCGGCGGGCGGCGACACGGCCTGCGCCGGGTCGATCAGCCACCAGCCCGGGCGCAGCACGCCCTCGGACACCACCACGTCGTGCACCAGCACCTGGTAGCCGTGTTCACGCACGGCATCGGCATGCGCCACCTGCAGGCGCGGGAACACCGGGCCCAGGTCGGACTCGACCGACGCCTTCACGGCGGTGAGCTGCTGGTCGAGCGCGACGCGGTCGAGCGCGACATGCAGGCTGCTGGACAGGCGCACCGCCAGCGGCGCGGCCACGGCGTGGTCACCGTCGGTTTCCTCCGCCACGGCCGGGTCGCGGTGCGAGATCCAGGCCGGCGTGCTGCGCCGCGCGCCCGCCCAGCGTGCGGCGAAGGCCGCGCCGAGCAGGGCCAGCGCGAGCAGGCCGAACACCCACTTCGGGAAGCCCGGCACGAGCAGGAAGCTGCCGACCGCCAGGCCCGCGATCATCAGGGCGCGCGGGTGCGCCATGAGCTGCTCGCCGATCTGGCGGGCGAGTTGCGTGTCGTGCTTGCCACCGGTGCTCACGCGCGTGATCACCACGCCGGCCGCGATCGACACCAGCAGCGACGGGATCTGCGACACCATGCCGTCGCCCACCGTGAGGATGGCGTAGCGCTGCAGCGCGGCGCCCACGCTCATGTCGTGCATCAGCGTGCCGATGGCGATACCGGCCAGGATGTTGACGAGCGCGATGACGATGCCGGCGATGGCGTCGCCCTTCACGAACTTCATCGCGCCGTCCATCGCGCCGTGCAGCTGGCACTCCTGTTCCAGCTGCTGCCGGCGCTTCTGCGCCTGTGCGGTGGAGAGCGCACCGGCGCGCACGTCGGCATCGATGCTCATCTGCTTGCCGGGCATCGCGTCGAGCGCGAAGCGCGCCGCCACCTCGGCCACACGCTCCGAGCCCTTGGCGATCACGATGAACTGGACGATGGCGATGATGAGGAACACCACGCCGCCGACGACCACGTTGTTGCCGACGATGAGCTTGCCGAAGGTGTCGATGATGTGGCCGGCGTTGGCCTGCAGCAGGATCAGCTTGGTCGACGCGATGTTGAGCGCCAGGCGAAAGAGCGTGGTGAAGAGCAGCAGCGACGGGAAGGTCGACAGCGACAGCGCCGACGGCACGTACATCGCCACGATCAGGAGCACGAGGCTCACCGCGAGGTTGCAGGCGATCAGGAAGTCGAGCAGCGGCGTGGGCAGCGGCAGCACGAACAGCGCCACGATGGCCACGAGCATGCCGGCCAGCACCAGGTCGTGGTGCCGGCCCGCGCTTCGCATCAGGTCACGCAAGCCACTGCCGGTGGGCTGGAAGCTGGTGCTGGTGCTGGCCATGGAGGGGGTGCGGGTGAGGGGTTGAAGGCGTGTTGCGGTGCGCACGGACCGTGAGAAAAGTCCGTGAGAAATCGCACGGTCGAACGCACGGTCGGCCGGACTCTAAGTCGCGCATCAGGACCGCAGCAACCACGAGTTCTCGTAGCCGCGAGTTCCCTGATGACGCGCTGCTGACTACGAATTTGCGTACTTTCTCGACGCGGGTCGTTTGGGTACGCTGCGTCGCCCCGACCCCCTCGACACCACTTGCGAAGGGATGGCCCTGACACGCGGATGTCACGTTGATGGAGTGAGTGCAGAGATGGTGGCCACGCTGGTTCACGACGCGGTGACGGAGCTCGGCGCGACGACGCTTCTGCCGCGTGCCGACGAGGCGACCGTGCGTGCGCTCAACCGTCTCTATGCGAGCGCAGCGCAGCATGCGGTGACGGCAGGCGGCAAGAATTACCGGCTCGCCTGGCGGCTCGACGGCGCAGCCGAGGCCGCGCTCTACGAACGCTACCGCTTCAAGCTCGGCCCGCACGTCGGCCACCTTGGGCTCGATGCGCCGAGCGTCGAGGCCCTGCTCGGCGAGCCGCGCAGCCACCTGCTGCCGCGCGACCTGCGCTACATCCTGCTCGCCGACGCGCTGCACCCGCTGGTCGATGCGCTCGAGAAGACGCTGCGCCTGCACTTCGAATGGCAGCCGCCCGATGGCGACGCGCGCGAGCCGCGCGGGCCGCTCGACGATCCGCAGCGCGCCGCGATCTTCACGGCCTCATCGGAAGACGGCGCCGCGCGGCTGTGCGGCTTCATCCAATTGGAGTCGCCCGCCGCACTGGAGGCGCTGGTGCCGCCGCAGGTCGGCGCCCGATCACCTGCGAGCCCGGTGGTGGAGGCCTTATTCGAACGCCTGCGCTTCCCGCTCGCCTTTCGCATCGGCACCACGCCCATCCGCCTGCGCGAGGTGGCCAGCATCCGGCCCGGCGACATCGTCAGCATCGAGCAGTGGGCCTCGTCGGGCGCAGCCATCGTGCTGACCGCCGAGCTGGGGGGCCGCGCGGGGCGACAACTCGTGGCGCATGCCGAAGGCTCGCGCATCACCGTCCAGCAATCGAAAGAACCAGCCATGAACCGAGACATGCCCCTTGCCGCCCCCGCTGCGGCGGCCGACGCCGCCGAGCCGAGCGCCCAGCTGCCGATCGACCGGCTCGACGCGCTGGAGGTGGCGCTGCGCTTCGAGGTGGGCGACCTGTCGCTCTCGCTCGGCGAACTGAAGAACATCCGTCCCGGCCATGTGTTCGACCTTGGCCAGCCGCTCAACCGCTGCACGGTGCGCATCGTCGCGCACGGCAACGTGCTGGGCAAAGGTCACCTGGTCGCGGTCGGCGACCGGCTCGGCGTCAGGGTGTCGGAGTTCGCGCCCAACGAGATCTGAGGCGCCACGCGCATGGAATCCGGACTGCCCGAGCCGCTCACCCTCGTCGCGCTCATCGTCGCCTTCGGCATCGCGCCCTTCGTGGCGCTGATGGTCACGAGCTACACCAAGCTCGTGATCGTGCTGGGCCTGCTGCGCACCGCGCTCGGCCTGCAGCAGACGCCGCCCAACATGGTGCTGAACGGCATCGCGATCATCCTGTCGGTCTACATCATGGCGCCGGTGGGCATGGACGTGTCGGACGCACTGCGCAACCGCAGCTTCGGCACCAAGGGCGAGGGCCTCAACGACATCATGGCGGTGGTCGATGCAGCCAAGGCGCCGTTGAAGGAATTCCTCAAGAAGCACACCCACGAACGCGAGCGCCAGTTCTTCCTGAAATCGGCCTCGGCCATCTGGCCGCAGGCGCGTGCCGAAAAGCTGCAGTCGGACGACTTCATGGTGCTGGTGCCGAGCTTCACGCTGAGCGAGCTGACCCGGGCCTTCCAGATCGGCTTCATCATCTACCTGGTCTTCGTGGTGGTCGATCTCATCGTGGCCACCGTGCTGCTCGCGCTCGGCATGTCGATGATCGCGCCCACGACCATCTCGCTGCCGTTCAAGCTGCTGCTCTTCGTGATGCTGGACGGCTGGACGCGCCTCGTGCACGGGCTGGTGCTGTCGTACCGCTGAGGCGGTGGCTCGCGTCGTGAGGTGGTAGGCCGTGCTGGGCTCGAACCAGCGACCAAAGGATTATGAGTCCTCTGCTCTAACCAACTGAGCTAACGGCCCCTCTCGAAAGAGCCGCGATTGTAGGCAGGCGCATCGCACCCAACCGGGACGCATGGCGTTGATCACCGATTGGTGACTTGTGCGGGAGCCCTTATCCTCCCGCCCACATGAGCACCAAGCCCGCACGCCCTTCGATCCGCACCTCTGCGCGCGCCACCAAGCGCAGCGTCGCCCCCGAGCCCGCGCCGCGCACGCGCGATGCCGAGCGCTCGCGCGAGATCATCCTGCTCGCGGCGCGCGACGAGTTTGCCGAGCATGGCCTGGGCGGTGCGCGGGTGGACCGCATCGCCGAGCGGGCGAAGCTCAACAAGAAGCTCATCTACTACTACTTCGCCGACAAGGACGGCCTCTTCAGCGCGGTGCTGGAAGAGGCCTACCGCAACATCCGCGAGGCCGAGCGGCAGCTGCACCTCGACGACATGCCGCCCGAGAAGGCGGTGCGCCAGCTCACCGAATTCACCTGGCGCTACTACCTCGAGCACCCGGAGTTCCTCACGCTGCTCAACAGCGAGAACCTGCACCGCGCCCGCCACATCGAAGGCTCGGAGCGGGCCCGCGCGCTCAACACGCCGCTGATCGAGGCGCTGGGGCGCATCCTCGAGCGGGGGCGCGCGAGCGGCGTCTTCCGTGGCGGTGTCGACCCGCTGCAGCTTTACATCTCCATCGCCGGCATCGCCTACTTCTACCTCTCGAACCAGCACACGCTGTCGGCGATCTTCGGGCGCGACCTGATGGCGCCCAAGGCCCTCAACGAGCGGCTCTCGCACATCTGCGACGTGATCCTGGGGTATGTCCTGAGGGACTGAAAAACTCTGTGGGAACCAGTTGACGCGTGATCGCGTGCAGGCTCAGAATCGGCTTCCAATTCACCAAATGGTGAACAAAACGATTCGACTGGAGACCTGCCATGAACCTGTCCTTCGTCTCTTCCCTCGCATTGGCCGCCACGTTGGCCACTCCGCTGGCCGCACACGCCCAGGCCTGGCCCAACAAGCCGATCCGCGTGATCGTGCCCTTCGCGGCCGGCAGCACCACCGACATCGTGGCCCGCGCCATCAGCGACAAGGTGGGCGCAAGCCTCGGCCAGCAGCTGGTGATCGACAACAAGGCCGGCGCCAGCGGCACCATTGGCCAGCAGCAGCTCACGATGGCGGCAGCCGATGGCTACACGATCATGATCCACTCGTCGTCGCACACGGTGAGCCCGTCGACGTTTGCCAAGCTGCCCTTCGACACCGTGGCCGACTTCGCCGGCGTCACGCCGATCGCGGCCGTGCCCAATGCGCTGGTGGTGTCGCCCACCAAGAACCTGAAGTCGCTGAAGGACCTGCTGGCAGCGGCCAAGGCCTCGCCGGAAGGGCTCAACTACGCCTCGGCGGGCCAGGGCAGCGCCACGCACCTGAACGCCGAGAAGTTCCGCGTGGCGGCCGGCATCAAGGCGACCAACATCCCGTTCAAGGGCTCGGCCGAAGCGGTGAACGAGGTGATCGCCGGGCGGGTGGACTACTACTTCTCGCCCATCGCGCCGGTGATCGGGCAGATCAAGGCGGGGCAGCTCGTCGCGCTGGCGGTGGGCTCGCCGCGCCGCGCGAGTGCGCTGCCCGACGTGCCGACCACCGCCGAGGCCGGCGTGCCCAACTCGGAGTTCAACTTCTGGATCGGAATGATGGCGCCGGCCAAGACGCCGCGCGAGATCGTCGACCGGCTGCAGGCCGAGGTGGTGAAGGCGCTCGCCGCACCCGAGGTGAAAGAGCGCTTCGTGCAGCTCGGCCTCGACGCGTGGACGCTCAAGCCCGCCGAGTTCGACAGCTACATCAAGACCGAGATCGGCACCAACGCCGCGCTGGTGAAGGCCGCGGGCCTGAGCCCGGCCGACGCGCCGAAGTAAGCAACCCTCCTCCTCTTCAAGGAAGTCCGCAATGGCCACCCAACGACTCGGCCTGATCATGCACGGCGTCACCGGGCGCATGGGCATGAACCAGCACCTCATCCGCTCCATCGTCGCCATCCGCCAGCAGGGCGGCGTGACGCTCGCCAACGGCGACAAGGTTATGCCCGATCCCATCCTCATCGGCCGCAATGCCGAGAAGATCGAAGCGCTCGCCAAGGCGCACGGCATCGCGCGCTGGGGCACCGACCTGGCCGCCGCACTTGCGAACAAGGACGACACCGTCTTCTTCGACGCCGGCACCACGCAGATGCGGCCGAAGCTGCTGGCCGACGCCATCCGCGCCGGCAAGCATGTGTACTGCGAGAAGCCGATCGCAACCAACCTCAACGAAGCGGTCGAAATCGCGAAGGTGGCGCAGGCGAGTGGCCTGAAGCACGGCGCGGTGCAGGACAAGCTCTTCCTCCCCGGCCTGCGCAAGCTCGACATGCTGCGCCGCTCGGGCTTCTTCGGCCGCATGTTGAGCGCACGCATCGACTTCGGCTACTGGGTGTTCGAAGGCGACCTGCAGCCCATCCAGCGCCCGAGCTGGAACTACCGCAAGGAAGAAGGCGGCGGGATGATCCTCGACATGATGTGCCACTGGCGCTACGTGCTCGACAACCTGTTCGGCGAGGTGCAGTCCATCACCTGCCTCGGCGCCACGCACATCGACAAGCGCTGGGACGAAGCGGGCCAACCCTATCAGGCCACCGCCGACGACGCAGCGTATGCGACCGCGCAGCTCAAGGGCCACAACGGCGAGCCGGTGGTGGCGCAGCTCACGATGAGCTGGGCCACGCGCGTGCGGCGCGACGACCTCGTGACCTTCCACGTCGACGGCACGCATGGCTCGGCGGTCGCCGGCCTGCAGACCTGCCGCGCGCAGAGCCGCGTGACCACGCCGCGCCCGGTGTGGAACCCCGACGTGAAGCAGACCATGAACTTCTTCGACCAGTGGCAGGAAGTGCCTGACACGCAGGTCTACGACAACGGCTTCAAGATCCAGTGGGAAGCGTTCATCCGCCACGTGGCCGAAGACGCGCCCTATGTGTGGACGCTGCCCGAGGGTGCCAAGGGCGTGCAGCTGGTCGATGCCGCGCTGCAGAGCTGGAAGGAACGGCGCTGGGTCGACGTGCCGGCGTTGAAGTTCTGAGGAAGGCACGGCCATGACCTTGTTGCGCCTCAACCTGCCGGCGAGCGACGGCACGCTCAAGCCTTACGAACTGCGCGGCACCGCGGGCATCACGCCGGCGAAGCCCGGCACGAAGTTCAACCGCATCGCCTTCTCGGCGGCGCACGTGGTGGCCGATGCGCGCGCGAGCGTCGACCCGTGGCTCGACTGCGCGATCGACTGGGACACGACCATCGCCTACCGCCAGCGCCTGTGGGGCATGGGCTTGGGCGTGGCCGAGGCGATGGACACCGCGCAACGCGGCATGGGGCTCGACTGGCCGACTTCGCTGGAGCTGATTCGCCGCAGCCTCGAGGCGGCGCGCGACGTGCCCGGTGCGCTGGTGGCGAGTGGCTGCGGCACCGACCACCTGTCGCCCGACGCCGCGAAGACCGTCGACGATGTCATCCGCGCGTACGAAGAGCAGATGGCCGCGATCGAACAACTCGGCGGCCGGCTGATCGTGATGGCGAGCCGGGCGCTGGCGCGTGTGGCCAAGAGCCCGGCCGACTATGAGCGGGTGTACGCCCGGGTGCTGAGCCAGGCCCGGCAGCCGGTGATCCTGCACTGGCTGGGCGACATGTTCGACCCGGCGCTGTCTGGCTATTGGGGCAGCGCGAACGTGGACGCGGCGATGGACACGGCGCTCGGCATCATCGCGGCGCATGCGGGCAAAGTCGATGGCATCAAAATCTCGCTGCTCGACAAGGACAAGGAGATCGCGATGCGCCGCCGCCTGCCCGCAGGCGTGCGCATGTACACGGGGGACGATTTCAACTACGCCGAGCTGATCGCGGGCGACGGCGTGGGCGAGGTCGACACGCACCGGCAGAGCGATGCATTGCTCGGCATCTTCGACGCCATCGCGCCGGCGGCAAGCGCGGCGCTGGCGGCACTCGCCGCAGGCGACGACGCGCGCTTCCACGCACTGCTGGCGCCGACCGTGCCGCTCTCGCGCCACATCTTCAAGGCGCCCACGCGCTTCTACAAGACCGGCGTGGTGTTCATGGCCTGGCTCAACGGGCACCAGCCGCATTTCGTGATGGTGGGCGGGCAGCAGAGCACACGCTCGTTGGCGCACTTTGCGGAGCTCTTCCGCCTGGCCGACGCGGCGGGGCTGATCGAGCACCCGGAGCTCGCGACGCACCGCATGCGCGCGCTGCTGACGCTGCACGGCGTGGACGCCTGACCATGCGCGACTTCAGCCAAGACCACCGCTGGCTCTCGATCAACACCGCCACCGTGCGCAAGCAGCACGGCAAGGACTGGGGGCTGGTCGAGATCCTCGATGCGTGTGCGCGGCACGGCATCCGTGCGGTGTCGCCCTGGCGAGACCAGGTGGCCGCGGCCGGGCTCGCCAACACAGCGCGCACGATCCGCGCGCACGGGCTCGAGCTGTCAGGCTATTGCCGCGGCGGCATGTTCACCGAACCGAACGCGACCGACGAGAACCTGCGCGCGCTCGACGAAGCCTGCGAGCTGAACGCCACGTGCCTGGTGCTGGTGGTCGGCGGCCTGCCGGGGGCGCTCTATGGCAAGCCGCAGCACAAGGACCTCGCCGGCGCCCGCGAGGTGGTGCGCGACGGCATCGCCACGCTGCTGGAGGCGGCGCGTCAGCGCCAGATGCCGCTCGCCATCGAGCCGCTGCACCCGACCTATGCGGCCGAGCGGGCCTGCATCAACACGCTGGAGCAGGCGCTCGACGTGTGCGACGCGCTGGACCCGTCACAGAGCGGCGCGATCGGCGTGGCCGTCGACGTCTATCACGTGTGGTGGGACCCGAAGCTGCAACAGCAGATCGAGCGCGCCGGGAAAAGACGCCTGCACGCCTTCCACGTGTGCGACTGGCTGGTGCCGACCACCGACCCGCTGAACGACCGCGGGATGATGGGCGACGGCGTGATCGAGATCCCGAAGATCCGTGGCTGGATGGAAGCGCAGGGCTTCGCCGGCTACAGCGAAGTGGAGATCTTCTCGGCGAACAACTGGTGGCAACGCGCGGGCGACGAGGTGCTCGCCACCTGCATCGAGCGGCACCGCAGCGTCGTCTGACTACTTGACGCCTACTTCACGCTCAAGGCGTTGCTCACCAGCCGCGACGTGATGTCGACGATCTGGATCATGCGGTCGTAGGCCATGCGCGTGGGGCCGATGACACCGAGCGTGCCGACGACCTGGCCGTTCACCTCATAGGGCGCCGACACGACCGAGAGCTCCTCGAAGGGCACCACCATGCTCTCGCCGCCGATGTAGATGCGCACGCCTTCGGCGCGGCTGCTCACGTCCAGGAGGCGCATGAGCTGCGTCTTCTGCTCGAAGAGGTCGAAGAGCTTGCGCAAGGATCCCATGTCGCTGGAGAAGTCCTGCACGGTGAGCAGGTTGCGCTCGCCGCTGATGACGACCTGCTCCTGCTGGTCGGCCATCGCCTCGCTGCCGGCCTGCACCGCCGCCTGCATCAAGGTGGCGATCTCGCCGCGCAACACGTCGACCTCGCGCTTCAGGCGCTCGCGCACCTCTTCGATGGTGAGACCGGCGTATTGCTGCGTGAGGTAGTTGCTGGCCTCGATCAGCTCGCTCTGCGTGTAGTCGTGCGCGGTCATGATGACGCGGTTCTGCACGTCGCCATCGGGTGCCACCAGGATCACCAGCACCCGGCGTTCGGAGAGACGCAGGAACTCGATGTGGTGGAACACGCTGGCCTTGCGTGGCGCGGTGATCACGCCGACGAAGCTCGAGAGGCTGCTGAGCATCTGCGCCGCATTGGCGATCACGCGCTGCGGCTGGTCGGGCTGGAGCTGGGTTTCGAGCGGGGCGCTGGCGGCGCTCAGGTCGATGGGCTGCGCCGTCAGCATGGTGTCGACGAACAGCCGGTAGCCGCGGGCGGTGGGGATGCGGCCGGCGCTGGTGTGCGGACTGGCGATCAGGCCCAGCTCTTCCAAGTCGGCCATCACGTTGCGGATGGTGGCCGGCGACAGGTCGAGCCCCGAGGCCTTGGAAAGCGTGCGCGAGCCGACGGGCTGCCCGTCGGCGATGTAGCGCTCGACCAGCGCTTTCAGGAGGGTTCTGGCTCGCTCGTCCAACATGGTTTTTCATTGTAGGTCGCGGGCCCGCTGACACCCACGCTGACATCTCATTTGCCGACGGCCGTGGTGTAATCCTTCGCATGCCGTCCCGCTTTCGACATGCTGCTCTCGTGGGCAAGTACCAGGCCCGTGGCATCCGTGGGGTGCTCGAAGAGATCGCGCATTTCCTGGCCCGCCAGGGGCTCGAGGTGTCGCTGGAGCGCGAGACCGCGCTCAACACCGGCATCACCGATTTCAACGCGCTCAACCCGGCCGAACTCGGCAAGCAGTGCGACATGGCCATCGTGGTCGGCGGCGACGGCACCATGCTGGGCATCGCCCGCCAGCTCGCCAGGTTCGACCTGCCGATGGTGGGCATCAACCAGGGGCGGCTCGGCTTCATCACCGACATCCCGGTCGGCCACTACGCCGAAGCGCTCGCCCCCATCATCGCCGGCGACTATGAAGAAGAGCGCCGCACCATGCTCGAAGGCAGCGTGGTGCGCGACGAGCAGCGCATCTTCGACGGCTTCGCGATGAACGACGTGGTGGTGAGCCGCAGTGCCACCGCCGGCATGCTGGAAGTGAAGGTCGACGTGGGCACGGAGTTCGTGGCCAACCTGCGGGCCGACGGCGTGATCGTCGCCTCACCCACCGGCTCGACGGCGTATGCGCTGTCGGCGGGCGGGCCCATCCTGCACCCGGGCATCGGCGGCTGGCTCCTGGTGCCGATCGCGCCGCACGACCTGTCGAACCGGCCCATCGTGTTGCCCGACACGCAAGACATCCTGATCGAAGTGGTGAACGGGCGTGATGCCAGTGTCAACTTCGACATGCAAAGCCTCGCGAGCCTGATGCCGGGTGACCGCATCGTGGTGCGGCGATCGAAGCACCAGGTGCGCTTCCTGCATCCGCGGGGCTGGAGTTACTACGCGACCCTGCGTCGCAAACTGCACTGGAACGCCGGGGTGAATTGAAATGCTGCGCCGACTGTCGCTGCGAGATTTCGTGATCGTCACCTCGCTGGAGGTGGAACTGGCGGGTGGTTTTTCGGTGCTGACCGGCGAGACTGGGGCCGGCAAGTCGATCCTGATCGACGCGCTGCAGCTGGCGCTCGGCAGCCGAGGTGATGCTGGCGTGGTGCGCGAGGGCGCGGCCCGGGCCGAGATCAGCGCCGAGTTCGACTCGCCCGCCAGCCTCGCGGGCTGGCTCGACGAAGCCGGCTTCGAAGTGGCCGACACCTTGCTGCTGCGCCGCGTCATCGATGCGCAAGGGAAGAGCCGCGCATGGGTCAACGGCAGCCCGGCCACGGTGGCGCAGCTGCGTGAGGCGGCCGACCACCTGGTCGACATCCACGGCCAGCACGCGTGGCAGAGCCTCACGCGCGCCGCCTCGGTGCGTGGCCTGCTCGATGCCTATGCCGGGGTCGACACGTCGGCGCTCGTCGCCACCTACCAACGGTGGAAAGCGGCCGGCGATACGCTCGCCAAGGCACGCACCCAGCAAGCCGACCTGGAGCGCGAGCGCGAGCGCCTCGCCTGGCAGGTCGGCGAGGTCGACAAGCTCGCGCCCGGCGCCGACGAGTGGGACGAGCTGGAAGCCGACCACAAGCGCCTGTCGAATGCTCAATCGCTGATGGACGCCGCGCAGGCCGCGCTCGACGCGGTGAGCGAGGCCGAGGTCAACGCCGATGGCCTGACGGGCCGCGCCGTCGACGCGCTGCAGGACGTGGCCGACTACGACCGCCGCCTGGCCGACGTGGCCGAGGTGCTGCAAAGCGCACAGACGCAATTGCAGGATGCCGCGCACACGCTCACCAGCTACCTCGGCCACGCCGAGATGGACCCCGAGCGCTTGCGCGAACTGGATGAGCGCCTCTCGGCCTGGATGAGCCTTGCCAAGCGCTACCGCCGCCCGCCGGCGGAGCTGCCGGCGCTGCTCGATCAATGGAAGGGCGAGCTGCGTGCGCTCGATGCCGCGGCCGATCTGGAAGACCTGGAGCGTGCCTTGAAGGAGGCCTCCACCGCCTACGACGCAGAGGCCAAGCGGGTGACGGTCCAGCGCAAGACCGCCGCGCCCAAGCTCGCCAGCGCCATCACGCAGGCCATGCAGCAGCTCGGCATGGCCGGTGGCCGCTTCGAGGTGCAGCTGAACGCACAGGACGAACGCCAGGCCTTCGGCGTGGAGTCGGCCGAGTTCCTGGTGGCAGGGCATGCCGGCAGCACACCGCGCCCGCTCGGCAAGGTGGCCTCCGGTGGCGAACTCTCGCGCATCGCACTCGCCATCGCCGTCACCACCAGCCAACTGGCCCAGGGGGCAAATGACACAAGAGAAGCGGCCGGCACGCTGATCTTCGACGAGGTCGACGCAGGCGTGGGCGGTGCGGTGGCCGACACGGTCGGACGCCTGATGAAGCAGCTCGGCCGCGACCGCCAGGTGATGGCCGTGACCCACCTGCCGCAAGTGGCGGCGTGTGCGGATCACCACTTCGTTGTCAGCAAGGCCCTGCGCGACGGCAGCACCCGCAGTGACGTGCAGCCCGTCAGCGGCGAGGCCCGCGTGGCGGAGATCGCCCGCATGCTGGGCGGCGAGCGCCAGACGGGCACCACGCTTGCCCATGCGCAGGAGTTGCTCTCGGTGGCCGCCGAATCGGCCGGCCGCGGCAGCCACCGCAAACGTTCATGAGCACCCTGCCCGACCCGCTACCGACCGTCACGCCGACCGTGGCCCCGCCGGCCGTGCCGCACGAGATCGTGCTCGTGACCGGCATCTCGGGCTCGGGCAAGTCGGTCGCGCTGCATGCGCTGGAAGACGCTGGCTTCTTCTGCGTCGACAACCTGCCGCCCGAGCTGCTGCGTGAATTCCTGCGGCTGGAGCACGAGCGCCAGCAGCGCCGCGTGGCCATCGCGGTCGACGTGCGCAGTGCCGGCTCTTTGCCGCACCTTCTGCCGCTGATCCACGAGTTGCGCCAGGAAGGCGTGACCGTGCGCTCGCTGTTCCTCGACGCGAGCACCGACGCGCTGGTGCGCCGCTTCTCCGAGACGCGCCGCCCGCACCCCTTGAGCCAGGAGCTGACCCCCAGCGCCCCGGCCCGTCGGCGTGACGACGAGCACACCGTCAGCCACCGCGCGCTCTACGACGCGATCGAGATGGAGCGCGAGCTGCTCGCCGACCTGCGCGAAGTGTCGACCGTGCTCGACACCAGCCAGCTTCGACCCGCGCAGCTGCGCGTGTGGATCCGCGACCTGGTGAAAGCGCAGGGTCGTGCGCTCACGCTCGTCTTCGAGTCGTTCGCCTTCAAGCACGGCGTGCCGCTCGATGCCGATTTCGTGTTCGACGTGCGCGTGCTGCCGAACCCCTACTACGTGCGCGAGCTGCGCGCGCAGACCGGCCGCGACCGCGACGTCGTCGCCTACCTGGAAGCCCAACCCGAAGCGCTGGAGATGCTGTCGCAGATCGAGGCCTTCATCTCACGCTGGCTGCCGGCCTTCGAGAACGACCAGCGCAGCTACCTCACCGTCGCCATCGGTTGCACCGGCGGGCAGCACCGCTCGGTCTACCTGGTCGAAACCCTTGCGAGGCGCTTTGCCAGCCGCGGCATTGCGCTCATTCGCCATCGAGAGCTTGATGCAAGAGACTGAAGCGCTCTTCCCCTTACCCCTCTTCCCGCTACAAGCCGTTCTCTTCCCTGGTGGGCTGTTGAGCCTGAAGGTGTTCGAGGCCCGGTACCTGGATCTGGTGAGCGCCAGCCTGCGCGAAAACAAGCCCTTCGGCGTGGTCGCCCTGCGCAAGGGCAGCGAGGTGCGCAAGGCCGGCGAGCCGGTGGAACTCGAAGAGATCGGCACCTCCGCCGAGCTGCTCGATGTGGACAGCACGCAGCACGGCATCCTGCAGGTGCGTTGCCGCGGATTGCACCGCTTCAAGGTGCAGTCGCGCGAGCAGCAGCCCGACGGCCTGTGGCTGGCGCAGGCGCAGGCGATCGACGACGACGACGAGAACATCGCGCCGGTCGGGGCCTATCTGGAAAGCGTGCGTGGCCTGGCGAACGCGATCGCCACGCTCAAGCAGCAAGGCACCGAGCCGTTCCTCAAGCCCTTCAAGTTCGAGAGCGCGGGCTGGATCGCCAACCGCTGGTGCGAGATCCTGCCGATCTCGGTGGCGGCCAAGCAGAAGCTGATGGAGCTGCCCGACCCGCTGGTGCGCCTTCAGCTCGTCAACGAGTTCCTGCGCACCAAGGGCGTCGTCAAGTAACGCCGGTCTTCAGCAGCTTGCGCAGCGGCGCGGGCAGGCCCATCGCCAGCGCTTCGTCGAGGCCGTACCAGCCGCCTGCCGGCAGCAGCGCGGTGATCGACGCGAGTGCCTTCTGGGTCACGCGAGGTGACAGGGCCACGTGCAAGGGATGCAGCGTCCAGTCCAGGTGGGTGAGCACATGCGTGAAGCTGGGCAAGGCCGTCGCCGTTCCCGGCCAGGTCTCCGCCAGCGCGGCCAACTCTTCGGGCGATGCGAACTCCGGCAGGCTCCACAGGCCGGCCCACACGCCGGTCTCGGGCCGCTGGCACAACCAGAGGTCGTCGCCCTTGCTGAGCCACAGCCACGCGTTCTCGCGCTTGCTGCGCTTGAGCTTGCGCGTCTTGATCGGGAACCTGTCTTGCGTGCCCGTCTGGCGAGCAGCGCATTCAGCTTGGACGGGGCAAAGCAGGCACTGCGGTGAGCGCGCGAGGCACACCGTCGCGCCCAGGTCCATGATTCCCTGCGTGTAGGCCGGCATGTCGGCGTGCGGCAGCAACTCGGTCGCGGCACTCCAAAGCTCGCGCTCGTGGCGCGGCACGGCGAGGTCCTTGTCGAAGGCGAGGAAGCGCGTCAGCACCCGCTTGACGTTGCCATCGAGGATGGCGACACGCTCGCCGAAGCAGAAGGAGGCAATCGCCGCGGCGGTGGAGCGGCCGATGCCGGGCAGCGTCTGCAGCACCTCGGCCGTCTTCGGAAACTCACCACCGTGCTCGGCGACGACCGCCTTCGCGCACGCATGCAGGTTGCGCGCGCGGCTGTAGTAGCCGAGGCCGCTCCACAGTGCAAGCACGTCGTCCTGCGACGCGGCGGCAAGCGCCTTCACATCGGGAAAGCGCTGCAGGAAACGCTCGTAGTAGGCGAGCACGGTGCTCACCTGCGTCTGCTGCAACATGATCTCGGACAGCCACACACGGTACGGGTCGGTGGTGCGCTGCCAGGGCAGGTCGTGCCGGCCGTGCGTGGCTTGCCACGCGATCAGGGGAGTGGCGAAACGATCCTGCTTCGGCGTCTTGCTCAAGCCTGTGCGGCGTAGAGCATGCCGGCTTCGCTGTTCTGCGCTTCGGCCGGGGCACCGTCGGCGCGGGCCTGCTCCTTCACGCGGCCGGCCATCTCGTGGCAGCGCGTCTGCAACTGGTGCAGTTGCTCGTCTTGCGCCTCGAGCTCGGCGATGCGCTGCTCGAGGTCGCCCGATGCGGCCTGGATGCGCTCGAGTGCCTCGCGGCGGCGGCGGAAACCACGGCGACGCTCGCGCAGTTGCGAGTCGACCTGCGACGAGGCCATCTTGTTCCACAGCTCCAGCTCGCTGCTGGCGTTCTCGAACACCACCCGCAGCTTGGACACGAGCATGCGGCGGAACTGCTCCATGAACTTGGGCTGCGACAGCCGCAGCGCCTGGGTCAGCCCGAGGTATTGCACGTAGCTGCGCTGGATGAGCGACAGCTCCTTGATGAATCGCTCGAAGTCGGGCGCCTTGTTGACCGAGAGGCTGAAGCCGAACTCGGCGTTGAGCTTGCCGAACGAGGCGTTGAGCATTTCCCGGATCTCGCCGGCGCGCACTTGCGAGGCTTCGAGCAGCTCGCGCAGCCGGCCGCACAAGGCGAGGAAGGCCTTCTTCGCGCCAAGGTTCAGCAGCGAGGCGTTCATCGCCTTCTGCATTTCGTTGACCTCTTCGCGCAGGCGGTCGCTCGTCAGGTCGACGAGCGCGTTCTTCAGCATGCGGCTGTGGACCATGCGCATGGCCTGCAGCTTGGACGTGCACTGCTCGAACTCGGCCGTCTCGGCGTCGACACGCTCGATCATCAGCCGGGTCTTGGCGCTGCTCTTGCCACGCAGGCCACGCAGCTCGAGCATCTGCTCGGCGAGCTGGCGGCGACGGTCGGCAAGCTGCCGGTTGACCTGGGACTCCATGCGCGCGATGGCATCGATCACCAGGTCTTGCAGGATGTCGCGGCGCTGCGGCAGGAGCTGCGCGCCAAGGGCGGCTTCGAGTGCCGGCAGCCGGCTTTCGGCGAGGCCTTGCGGATTCTTCTCGATGCGCGAGGCGAGCGCCTGGCGGGCGGACAGCGGGAAGACACGGTCGGCGCCCATGTCGAGCGTGCGCGCCGTGGCCTGGCGCTGCGACTCGATCTGCTCGCGCACCTGCTCGGGCGTGGCCAGCGGGTCGATCAGCGCGTCGATCTTGTTGAGCACCACGAAGCTCGTGGTCGAGGGCGAGCCGAGGTGGTCGCGCCAGATCGCCATGTCGGACTTGGTGACGCCGGTGTCGGCCCCGAGGATGAACACCATCGCATGCGCCGACGGCAGCAGGCTCAGCGTGAGTTCGGGCTCCGCGCCGATGGCGTTGAGGCCCGGCGTGTCGAGCACCACCAGGCCCTGCTTCAGCAGCGGGTGCGGGTAGTTGATGATCGCGTGGCGCCAGGCCGGCACTTCGGCGCGGCCCTGGTCGTCGGTCGGCGGGTTGTCTTCGGGGTGCTCGTCGTCCCAGAAGCCGAGCGCCCGGGCGTCGTCGACGCTCACCCACTGCGTGCGCATCACTTCCTGCAGCGCGTCCGACAGCTTGTCGGGCGAGCTCACGTCGAGCGGCAGGTGCGTCCACATCTTGGGCTGGCCGCGCAGCTCGCCGAGCGACAGGCCTTCGAGTCGGGTGCTGATGGGCAACAGCGCAAGCGCCGGCTCCTCGCCAAGCTCGAAGCCCAGTTCGACCGGGCACATCGTGGTGCGGCCGGGGGTGGCCGGCAGCACGCGGCGGCCGGTGTCTGAAAAGAAGATCGCGTTGATCAGCTCGGACTTGCCGCGCGAGAACTCGGCGACGAAGGCCACCACCAGCTTTTCGCCCGACAGGCGGCGGCGCAGGGCTTCCAGGGACTCCTGGGCGGACGGGTCGGCAACGTCTTGTTCGGTGAGGAAACGGCTGTACTCATCCAGCCTCGCCCCCAGCACCGCACGCCACTGGGAGAGTTCGTCAAGACTGCTTGCGAAGGAGGTCGCCATGGGGGTGGTCGCGTGCCCGCAAAAGAGCGTGGGCCATGGTAGCGCAGAGACCTTTTGACGCAGCGCAGCGGAAACAACTCGTTGCCCCGGGTGGTGACGAGTTGTGAGGTTTTTGGCGCTTGCCTCGACGTCACCGGCGCTGGCAATGCGGGCAGAAGAAGGTGGAGCGCTGGCCCTGCACGAGGCGGCGGATCGGCGTGCCGCACACAAGGCAAGGCAGGCCTTCGCGGCCGTACACCTGCGCTTGCAATTGAAACTCCCCGGCCATGCCATGGGCATCGCGGAAGTCGCGCAACGTGGAGCCGCCCAGCGCCAGCGCGCGAGCCAGGGTCTCGCGCACGGCGACGGCGAGCCGCTCGGCGCGCGGGCGGCTGAGGGTGTCGCTGCGCGTGCGCGGGTCGATGCCGGCGTGGAAGAGCGCTTCGCAGGCGTAGATGTTGCCGGCGCCGACGACGATGTCGCCGGCCAGCAGCGCAAGCTTCACTGCCACACGGCGGCGCTTCAACGCAGCGTGCAGGTAGGCGCCGTTGAAGGCGGCATCGAAAGGCTCGACGCCGAGGGTGGAGAGCAGTTGCCGGGCCATGCCGGTGTCGAGCCCGGGCGACCACACCACCGCGCCGAAGCGGCGGGGGTCGGTGAGGCGCAGCAGGCCGCGCGTCGTCGTGAGGTCGAAATGATCGTGCGTGCCATGAGGCGGCGCCTGGTCCTGGAACGCCAGCGAGCCCGACATGCCCAGGTGCATCAGCAGCCCGCCGGCGCTGAGCGGCAGCCAGAGGTATTTGCCACGCCGGCTCGCATCGCCCACCGTCTGGCCGACCAGGGCGTCGGGCTCACAGCCCAGCGGCCAGCGCAACGGTTTGCCGAGACGCACCGCGGTGACGCGGGCGCCCGAAATGCGGTGGGCAAAACTCTGGCGCGTGACCTCGACCTCGGGAAGCTCTGGCATCCGGGAATTATCGCGAGCGGAACGGGTCGGATGAGGCGACAAATCCCCCTTTGCCCGCACCGCGCCACCCTAGAATCGTTCGAGACCAAGGAGCCCTGCATGCCGTTTTCTCCCTCGTTTCCGCGCGCCGGCCTGGCCCTGGCGTGTGCGCTCCTGATGGCGCATGGCGCCCATGCACAGGACACGCCGACACCGGCCGAGCAGTCGGTCAACAACTCGGCGCTCGACGGCACGCTGTTCTACCAGCTGCTGCGGGGCGAACTGGAGCTGCGCTCGGGGCAGGTGCTGGAAGGGCAGAAGTTGCTGCTCGACGCAGCGCGCCGCTCGCGCAACGAGACGCTCTTCCGCCGCGCGACCGACCTGGCCCTGCACCAGCGGGCCTATGACCTGGCTTTGCAGTCGACCCAGTACTGGCGCACCGCCCTGCCCGAGTCGCTGGACGCCGCCCGCTACCAGCTGCAGCTGTTCCTTCATCTGAACCGGCCCAATGAAGCCCTCGAGCCGCTTCGCACCACGCTCCGGCTGACACCGGCGAACGAGCGCTCGGGCCTGATCCTCGCGCTGCCACGCTTCTTCGACCGAGAGGCCGACAAGGTGCAGGTGGCCAAGCGGCTCGAGCAGCTGCTGCAGCCATCGCTCAACAGCCCCGAAACCCGCACTGCGTCGCAGGTGACGCTCGGAGGCGCAGTACTCGCCGCCGGGGACATCGCTCGCGCCCACGAGCTCGCCAAGACGGCCCACGCCCAGGACCCGGCCTCGGAGTTGCCGGCGCTGCTGGCACTCGAGCTCATGAGCAAGCTGCCGTCGGCTGAAAGCCTCGTGCAATCGCACCTGCAGGCCAAGCCGGCGAGCAACGGCATCCGCTTGATGTATGCGCGCGTGCTCAACGGCGGCCAGCGCTATGCCGATGCCTTGCCGCAGCTCGAAGCCGTCACGAAGTCCGACAACGCGCCGCCCGGCGCCTGGCTCATGCTGGGAGCGCTGCACCTCGAACTCAAGCACCCGCGCGAGGCCACGGCAGCGCTGCAGCAATTCGTGCAACGGACCGAGGCGCTACCGCCCGCGCCTCCGGTGCAGGTGGTGCAGGACGACGAGGACGATCTCGCCGTCTCGTCGCCCGACCGCGGCCTGACGCAGGCCTACCTGTTGCTGTCACGCGCGGCCGAGCAGCAACGCGACTACGCCGCTGCAGAAGCCTGGCTCGCCAAGGTGACCGACGCGCAGCAGGCGCTCGAGGTGCAGTCGCACCGCGCGACGCTGCTCGCCAAGCAGGGCAAGGTGAAGGAAGCGCGCGATCTCATCCGCAACGTGCCCGAGAAGAGCCCCGAGGACCTCCGCGCCAAGCTGCTCGCCGAGGCGCAGCTGCTGCGCGAAGTCAAGCAATGGGACGAGACCAACAAGGTGCTCGCCGTGGCGAACCAGAAATTCCCGGACGACCCCGACCTGCTCTACGAGCAGTCGCTGATGCTCGAGAAGCTCAACCGTGTCGACGAGATGGAGCGGCTGCTGCGCAAGGTCATCCAGCTCAAGCCGACCCACCATCACGCGTACAACGCGCTGGGCTATTCGCTGGCCGAGCGCAATCTGCGCCTGCCCGAGGCGCGCGACCTCATCAAGAAGGCGCTCGACCTGGCGCCCGGCGAGCCTTTCATCACCGACAGCCTGGGCTGGGTCGAGTACCGGCTCGGCAACCGCGAGGAAGCGCTGCGCCTGCTGCAGCAGGCCTACAAGTCGCGGCCCGACGTCGAGATCGGCGCGCACCTGGGCGAAGTGCTCTGGATGAGCGGCCAGCGCGAGGAAGCCCGTCGCGTGCTGCGCGAGTCGCGCAACCGCGACCAGGCCAACGAGGTGCTGCAGGAAACCCTGGCCCGGCTGCGGGTGGACCTGTGAGACACCGCGCGTGGGCCTGCGTGCTGGCAGGCACGCTGCTGGGGGGCTGCGCCTCGGTGGGCCAGCAGGCGCCGGCCGGCTCGGCGACGCTGTCGGGCAAGCTGTCGGTGCGCGTGGACGCCACGCCCACCGCCCCGGCCCGCAGTGAAAGCGGCAACTTCGAACTCAAGGGCACGCCCGAAGCCGGCCAGCTCAACCTTTCGACGCCGCTTGGCACCGTGCTCGCCCAGGCCCGCTGGGCGGGGCACCGTGCCTGGCTGGCCACCTCGCAAGGCGAGACGGCCTATCCCGACCTCGACACGTTGACGCAAGAGATGCTGGGCGAGCGTTTGCCGGTCGCCGCCCTCTTCGACTGGTTGCGCGGCCGGCCCTGGCCGGGTGCCGCCAGCCGCAGCATCGACGGCGGCTTCGAACAGCTGGGCTGGCACATCGACCTTGCACGCTTCGGCGAAGGCTGGGTCGCCGCGCGACGGGCACAGCCCCCGGCCGTGCTGGTGCGCGCCCGCGTCGACCCGTCCTGACCATGCCCCTGACCGCCCTGTACGAGGTCGCAGCGCCGGCCAAGATCAATCTCTTCCTGCACGTCATCGGCCGACGGCCCGATGGCTATCACCTGCTGCAGTCGGTGTTCATGCTCATCGACTGGGCCGACACGCTGCACTTCGAGCGCCGCAGCGACGGCCGGCTCGCCCGCCATGATCTGGGCGCAGCCCTGCCCGCCGAAGACCTGTGCCTCAAGGCGGCCCGGGCGCTGCAGGCCGCCTCGGGGACGCCTTTCGGCGCCGACATCTCCATCGACAAGCAGGTGCCCTGGGGCGCCGGCATGGGCGGCGGCAGCTCCGACGCCGCAAGCACCCTGCTCGCCCTCAACCGCCTCTGGGGCCTGCACTGGCCGCTGCAGCGCCTGCTCGAGCTCGGCCTGACACTGGGCGCCGACGTGCCCTTCTTCCTGGGTGGCGACAACGCCTGGGTCGAAGGCATCGGCGAGCAGCTCACGCCGCTCGCCCTGCCGCGGCAATGGCTGGCGGTCGTGAAACCCGCCGCCAGCATCGAAACCCGCGCCATTTTCACGAGCCCCCTGTTGGCCCGGGATACCGAAGCTGCTATAGTCGCGGGCTTCCTTGTGAGGGCCGGCATAGATGCCTTGCAGGACGGCTTTGGGCACAACGACCTGCAGCCTCCCGCCGAGCACCATTGCCCAGAAGTGGCGCAAGCTGCTTCCCTGCTCAAGGCCCGCTTCGGCAACAGCCGCATGACGGGCTCAGGCAGCGCGGTGTTTGCAAGGGCAGGTACAGACGTTGCACCCAAGGCGACGCTTCCGGCGGATCTTCCGCCGGGCTGGGTGGGGCGGATGTGCCGCAGTCTGGGGCAGCATCCCTTGAAGGGATGGGCACCAACTGAGACAAGTTGAAGGTGGGCTGCGCAAGCAGTCGACCGGTGTAGGGGAGTCGCCAAGTTGGTTAAGGCATCGGATTTTGATTCCGACATCCGAGGGTTCGAATCCTTCCTCCCCTGCCAAATCTTTTGTGATTCCCGGTGCCGCGGGTGATGACCTGGCGGCACGCCGGGGCTGATGTGCAAGGGCGCCGTTGACAATGGCGACGACCCAATGAGCCTCGACGGAGGGAACGTGCTTTTCAATACCGTGCTGTTCACCGGGAATGCGAATCCTGCCCTTGCGCAGGAGATCGCCAGCAACCTCGGCATCGAACTCGGCAAGGCCCGCGTCGGCCGCTTCTCCGACGGCGAAGTCGACGTCGAGATCCAGCAGAACGTCCGCGCACGCGACATCTTCATCGTCCAGCCCACCTGCGCGCCGACGAATGAAAACCTGATGGAGCTGTGCATCATGGTCGACGCGCTCAAGCGCGCCTCGGCCCGGCGCGTGACGGCGGTGATCCCCTACTTCGGCTACGCCCGCCAGGACCGCCGCCCCCGCTCCACCCGCGTGCCCATCAGCGCCAAGGTCGTGGCCAACATGCTCGAGGCCGTGGGCGTCGAGCGCCTGTTGACGATGGACCTGCACGCCGACCAGATCCAGGGCTTCTTCAACATCCCCGTCGACAACATCTACGCCTCGCCGGTGCTGCTGTCGGACGTGCAGAACAAGCGCTACCGCGACCTCGTGGTCGTGTCGCCCGACGTGGGCGGCGTGGTTCGCGCCCGGGCCCTGGCCAAGCAGCTCGGCTGCGAGCTGGCCATCATCGACAAGCGCCGCCCGAAGGCCAACGTGTCGGAAGTGATGCACGTGATCGGCGAGATCGAAGGCCGCAACTGCGTGATCATGGACGACATGATCGACACCGCCGGCACGCTCGTGAAGGCGGCCGACGTGCTGAAGGAGCGCGGCGCGAAGAACGTCTATGCGTACTGCACGCACGCCGTGTTCTCCGGCCCGGCGATCGAGCGCATCAAGTCCTCGCAGCTCGACGAGGTCGTGATCACCAACACCATCCCGCTCAGCAACGACGGCAAGAAGTGCGACAAGGTGCGCCAGCTGTCGGTCGCGTTCCTGTTCGCCGAGACGATCCGCCGCATTTCGGACGGTGAATCGGTCACCTCGCTGTTCGCAGAGCAAAACAACAACTTTTAAGAACGAGAGCGGGTTCCTTGCGGAACCCTTCTTAGCCGCGGGCTTCGGCCCGTCTACCCCGAGGAGCCTGGTCGCGGGCACTCATCCATCATTGGAGTCATCATGAAATTCGTCGCTTTCGAGCGCACCAAGCAGGGGACCGGAGCGAGCCGCCGCCTGCGCAACGCCGACAAGGTGCCCGGCATTGTTTACGGGGCCGGAACGCCCACGATGATCGAACTCGATCACAACGCCCTCTTCCACGCGCTGAAGAAGGAAGCCTTCCACTCGACCATCCTCGAGATGGAACTGGCCGGCAAGACCCAGCAGGTGCTGCTGCGCGACTACCAGCTGCACCCCTTCCGCCAGATCGTGCTGCACGTCGACTTTCAACGCGTCGACAGCACCACCAAGATCACCAAGAAGATCCCGCTGCACTTCGTGAACGAGGAAAACTCGCCGGCCGTGAAGACCGACAAGTGCCTGGTCAACCACGTCGTGACCGAACTGCGCGTTCAGTGCCTGGCTTCGGCCCTGCCTGAGTACATCACCATCGACCTGGGCGAACTGGCCAAGGGCCAGTCCCTGCACGTCAGCGACCTGAAGCTGCCCGCCGGCATCACCGTCGTGACGCAAGGCAAGCCGAACCCGGTGATCGTCTCGACCTCGGTCATCGCAGAGGAAGAAGAAGCTGCGCCGGCCGCACCGACCGTGGCCGCCGCCCCCGCGCCGAAGGCCAAGAAGAGCGAAAAGCAGAACAAGAAGTAAGCCTTCCCACGAAGGCCTGGAAAGCCCCGCCAAGCGGGGCTTTTTTTCGTCCCTCCTTTTGGACGACAGCCTCATGCGGGATCGCGTCTTGCGGCCCGCTCTGGATAATCCGCCTCATCATGATTCGACTGCTGGTAGGCCTGGGCAACCCGGGCACGGAATACGAAGCCACCAACCACAACGCCGGGTTCTGGTGGATCGATGCGGTGGCGCGCGAGCTCAAGGTCACTCTGCAGCCCGAGCGCAGCTACTTCGGCCTCGTCGCGCGTGTGAACCGGCCGGGTGACCAAGGCCCGCTGTGGCTGCTGCAGCCGCAGACCTACATGAACCTGTCGGGCAAATCGGTGGCGGCGCTGGCGCGCTTCTTCAAGATTGCGCCAGACGAGATCCTGGTGGCACACGACGAGCTCGACCTGCTGCCCGGCCAGATGAAATTCAAGCGTGGTGGCGGCCATGCCGGTCACAACGGGTTGCGGGACATCCATGCACAGCTCGGCACCCCCGACTACTGGCGACTGCGCCTGGGCATCGGTCACCCGGGCGTGAAGGCCGAGGTGGTGGACTATGTGTTGCGCAAGCCCAAGCCCGAAGCACGCGACGCGATCCAGGACTGCATCGCCAAGACGCTGCCGGCACTCGACCTGATCCTCGCCGGCGAGATGGAGCGTGCCACGATGAAGATCAACGCCAAGCCGCCCCGGCCCAAGCCGCCGCGCCCCGAAGGACTGCCGCCAGCGCCCCCGAAGCCATGAAAACCGTTCTGCTCTTGCTCGCCTCAATCACCTGCGTTTCGGCGCACGCCCAAGCGGTCTATCGTTGCGGCGCCGACGGCCGGAGCTACTCGCAGGCACCCTGTGCCGAGGGCCGTGCGGTCGAGGTGAAGGACGAGCGCAGCGCACAGCAGCGCCGGGAAGCGATCGAGGTGGCCGAGCGCGACCGGGCGCTCGGCGACTCGCTGCAGCAAGACCGCCTCGTGCGCGAGTCGCAGCCGCGCGCGGGGGCCGGCAAGATCGATGGCCGCATCGGCTACGCCCGTGTGGCCCAGGTCGAGCCCGCGAAGAAAACCGGCGCGCCGAAGAAGAAGCGCTCGCCGAAGGCGCCAGGGGCGCGCGCTTAAGACGTGCTGGCGGCCTGCAGGCGCCGGTATTTGTCCCACAGCGATTCCTTGGACTCGATGTGGTTCGGGTCCACCGGAATGCAGGCGACGGGGCACACCTGCACGCACTGCGGCTCGTCGAAGTGGCCCACACACTCGGTGCAGCGCTTGGGATCGATCTGGTAGATCACCGGGCCGAGCGAGATGGCCTGGTTCGGGCACTCGGGCTCGCACACGTCGCAGTTGATGCAATCGTCGGTGATGAGGAGCGCCATGGCGGGTACTGCTTGGGGACAACGAGCGGAACTCAGGCCTTGGCGCTGACACGCGCCTTCAGCCGCTTGAGCACCGAGGGTGACACGAACTTGGAGACATCACCCTTCAAGGTGGCAATCTCGCGCACGAAGGTGCCCGACACGAACTGGAACTGATCGCTGGGCGTCAGGAACACGGTTTCCACCTTGGGCATCAGGTGGCGGTTCATGCCGGCCATCTGGAATTCGTATTCGAAGTCGCTGACGGCGCGCAGGCCGCGCACCACCACCTTGCCGCCGTGGTGGGTGACGAAGTCGCTCAAGAGGCCGTCGAAGGCGATGACCTCGACGTTCGGGTGCTTGACGGCGAGTTCGGTGGCGATTTCCAGCCGCTCTTCGAGCGAGAACATCGTCTTCTTGTGGTGGCCGGCCGCCACGGCCAGGATCAGGCGCTCGAAGAGCGTGCTGGCGCGGTGCATCAGGTCTTCGTGGCCCAGGGTCATGGGGTCGAAGGTCCCGGGGTAGACGGCGGTGAGGCGGGTGGCGGAGGTCAAGGCGCTTCCTTCCGTGGCACGTGGCGCGATGGGTGCGGTCAGTTTAGCCGGGCATGCCGCGCTGTATCAGGTGGTAGTGCACGGCGCCGGCCTTGCCATGGCGGTGCAAGCGCAGGCCAGGGCCCAGGAGGGGTCCGTCGAAGGCGCGGTCGGCTTCGAGGTAGATGAAGCCGTCGGGCACCACCAGGCGGGCGGCCGCCTTCAGGGCGGGCTCGAAGACGTTGGCGTCGAACGGCGGGTCAATGAAGACGAGTTCGAAGCTGTCCGGCGAACAACGCGCCATCCAGGCCAGGGCGTCGGCCACTTCGATGCGCACGGTTTCGGCCTTGAGGCGCTGCTGCACGGCGCGCAATCCATGCGCCAGGCGCGCTTCGCGCTCGATCAGCACGACAGCCTCGGCCCCGCGTGAGGCAGCCTCGAAACCCAAGGCGCCACTGCCGGCGTAGGCATCGAGGCAGCGCCAGCCTTGGAGGTCCTGGCCGAGCCAATTGAAAAGGGTTTCGCGGACGCGATCCGGTGTGGGCCGCAGCCCGGGCGCATCGGCCACCGGCAACTTGCTGCGCTTCCACTGCCCCCCGATGATCCGCACCTCGTGAGGTGCCTTGGCAGGCTTCACAGGCGAACCGGGATCCCGCGCCGTGCCATCAGCGCCTTGGCTTCGCCGACCGTGTGCTGGCCGTAGTGGAAGATGCTCGCCGCCAGCACGGCATCGGCATGGCCCTGCTGCACACCTTCGACCAGGTGCTCCAGGTTGCCGACGCCACCCGAAGCAATCACCGGCACCTCCACCGCATCGCTCACCGCACGGGTCAGCGGCAGGTTGAAGCCGATCTTGGTGCCGTCGCGGTCCATGCTGGTCAGCAGGATCTCGCCCGCGCCGTTCGCCACCATCTTCTTCGCCCACTCCACCGCGTCGAGGCCGGTGTTCTTGCGGCCGCCGTGGGTGTAGACATCCCAGCCCGAGCCGTCGTCACGGCCCTTGGCGTCGATCGCGACGACGATGCACTGCGCGCCGTACTTGTCGGAGGCATCGCGGATGACCTGCGGGTTGGCCACGGCCGCCGAGTTGAAGCTGACCTTGTCGGCTCCGGCGTTGAGCAGGCGCCGCACGTCGTCGACGGTGCGCACGCCGCCACCCACCGTGAGCGGGATGAAGACCTGCGAGGCCACCGCCTCGATCATGTGCAGGATCAGGTCGCGGTCGTCGCTGGTGGCGGTGATGTCGAGGAAGGTGAGTTCGTCGGCGCCCTGCTCGTTGTAGCGGGCGGCGATCTCGACCGGGTCACCGGCATCGCGCAGCTCGACGAAGTTGACACCCTTGACGACCCGGCCTCCGGTGACGTCGAGGCAGGGAATGATGCGCTTGGCCAGCATGGAGAAGAAGGCTCAGTCGGCCCCGTTGAGTTCGTCGGCGCGCTTCTGAGCCGCGGCGAAGTCGAGCGCGCCGGTGTAGATGGCGCGGCCGCAGATGACACCTTCGACGCCCTCGCCTTCGACGGCACAGAGCTTCTCGATGTCGGCAATGTTGGAGAGGCCGCCCGACGCAATCACGGGGATCGACAGCGCCTGCGCGAGCTTCACGGTCGCGTCGATGTTGATGCCCGAGAGCATGCCGTCGCGGCCGATGTCGGTGTAGATCACGCCTTCGACGCCGTAGTCCTCGAACTTCTTCGCGAGGTCGATGACTTCGTGACCGGTGAGCTTGCTCCAGCCGTCGGTCGCGACCTTGCCGTCCTTCGCGTCGAGGCCCACGATGATGTGGCCGCCGAAGGCGCTGCAGGCGTCCTTCAGGAAGCCGGGGCTCTTCACCGCGGCGGTGCCGATGATGATGAAGCTCAGGCCATCGTCGAGGTAGCGCTCGATGGTGTCGAGGTCGCGGATGCCACCGCCCAGCTGCACCGGGATCTCATCGCCCACCTCTGCCAGGATCGCCTTGATCGCCGGCTCATTGACCGGCTTGCCGGCAAAGGCGCCATTCAGGTCGACAAGGTGCAGTCGCCGCGCCCCGGCATCGACCCATCGCCGCGCCATCGCAGCCGGGTCTTCACCGAAGGTGGTGGATGCAGCCATGTCGCCCTGTTTCAGGCGCACACATTGGCCGTCTTTCAGGTCAATCGCAGGTATCAGCAACATGGCCGAAGGCAGTAGTGGTGGAGGAAGGGGAGGAGGGGTGCCCGGAGGGTGTATCGCAGATGACGCTTCAGCAGCGGATCAGGGGTTCCAGTGAAGGAAGTTGCGGTACAGCGCGAGACCGTGCTCAGCGCTTTTCTCAGGGTGGAACTGGGTGGCGAAAATGTTATCGCGTGCCACGGCGCTGGTAAAGCGCAGCCCGTACTCGGTCTCGCCGGCGCTGTGGCGCGGGTCCGACGGGCGGGCGTAGTAGCTGTGCAGGAAGTAGAAGTAGGCCCGGTCGGGGACGCCGGCCCACATCGGGTGCGGCTGGGCCTGGATCACTTCGTTCCAGCCCATCTGAGGCACCTTGTAGCGGCTGCCATCGAGCTGCAGCTGGCCTTGCAGCTGGAAGCGGAGCACTTCGCCAGCGATCAGGCCGAGACCGTCGCACGGGCCCTCTTCGCTGCGATCGAGCAGCATCTGCATGCCCACGCACACGCCCATCAGCGGCTTGCTGGCCGCCGCTTCGAGCACTGCCTCGGTGAGACCGGCGTCCTTCAGGCCGCGCATGCAGTCGTGGATGGCGCCCTGGCCTGGGAGGACCACACGCTCCGCCGCGCGGATGTCGTCGGCGCGTGCGCTTACCAACACGTCGACGCCCGAGCCCTGCGCCGCATGGATCACCGCCTGCGAGACCGATCGCAGGTTGCCGCTGCCGTGGTCAACGACCACCACCGTGCGTTTCATGTTCAAAGACTACCCTTCGTCGACGGGATAACGCCAGCCGCGCGTGGATCGATTTCCAGGGCCATCCGCAAGGCGCGTGCAAATGCCTTGAAGATCGTCTCGCACTGGTGGTGGGCGTTGTCGCCCTCGAGGTTGTCGATGTGCAGGGTCACGCCGGCGTGGTTGGAGAACCCCTGGAAGAACTCGTAGGCGAGCTGGGTGTCGAAGGCGCCGATCATGCCGCTCTTGAAGTTCACGCGCATGTGCAGCCCCGGGCGGCCCGAGAAGTCGACCACCACCCGCGACAGCGCCTCGTCGAGCGGCACGTAGGCGTGGCCGTAGCGGCGCAGGCCCTTCTTGTCGCCCACTGCCTTGGCCACCGCCTGGCCGAGCGTGATGCCCACGTCTTCCACCGTGTGGTGGCCGTCGATGTGCAGGTCGCCCTGGCAGTCGATGTCGAGGTCGATCAGCCCATGGCGGGCGACCTGGTCGAGCATGTGGTCGAAGAAGCCGATGCCGGTGACCAGCTTGGCGACGCCGGTGCCGTCCAGGTTGAGGGCCACACGGATCTTGGTCTCGTTGGTGTTGCGGGTGACGTCCGCGGTGCGGGAGGTCATGTCAGGTTCGCTTTCATCGCGTCGATCATCTGGTCATTTTCCTCGGGCGTGCCGACCGTCAGACGCAGGCAGCTGTCGAGCAGGGGGTGCATCCTGGAGACGTTCTTCACCAGCACCTTGCGTGCCTTCATGGCGGCAAAGAGCGCGGCGGCGTCGGAAACGCGGGTGAGGATCATGTTGGCTTCGCTCGGGTAGGGCGTCACACCGGGCATCGCCGCCAGCGCGGCGATCAACCGTGAGCGCTCGCTGCGCAAGATGCTTGCCTGACGGGCGAACTCGTCGTCGTGTTCCAGCGCGAAGAGTGCCGCCTCGGCATTGAGCACGCTCACGTTGTACGGCGGGCGCACCTTGTCGACCTGCTCGATCAGCGCCTTCGGGCCGAGCATGTAGCCCAGACGGATGCCGGCGAGGCCGAACTTGCTGAGCGTGCGCATCACGAGCACGTTTTCGTGCTTCGTCACGCGGTCGATGTAGCTGCGCGAGGCGAAAGGCTGGTAAGCCTCGTCGATCACCACCAGGCCCGGTGCCGCCTCGACGATGCGCTCGATGACGGCGTCATCGAACAGATTGGCGGTCGGGTTGTTGGGGTAGGCGATGTAGACGAGCGCCGGCTGGTGCTCCTGCATCGCGGCGAGCATCGCAACCTCGTCGAGCTCGAAATCGGCCCGCAGCGGCACGCCGACGAAGCGCAGGCCCTGCAGCTTGGCCGACATCTCGTACATCACGAAGCCGGGCAGCGGTGCGACGATGCTGGCGCCCGGCACGTCGCAGGCCATCGCCAAGAGGCTGATCAGCTCGTCGGAGCCGTTGCCGAGGATGAGGCCGAAGCCTTCGGGAAGACCCACATGCTTC
Organism: Piscinibacter sp. HJYY11; assembly: GCF_016735515.1. Taxonomy (NCBI): domain Bacteria; kingdom Pseudomonadati; phylum Pseudomonadota; class Betaproteobacteria; order Burkholderiales; family Sphaerotilaceae; genus Piscinibacter; species Piscinibacter sp. HJYY11. Next base: position 2,377,191 of record NZ_JAERQZ010000001.1, read on the forward strand.
GCCAATGCGCCGCGCAGGTCGTCTATACGCGACCCGGGATAACGGTTGATCGCCACCTCGGCCAGCCGCTCGCCCAGCGCCTGCCGCAAGGCCGGCGGCAGGCGGAACGGGTTTTCCATCGCATCGAGCTTGACCATGCCGGCACTCGGCTGGATGGCGTAGCCGTGCATGGACTGGACGTCCTGCCGGATGAAGCGCGCGATGACGGATTCGAGCTTGGATGACATGGTCTTGTCAGGAGGACGCCTTGAATTCAGCGCCCATTACATAAGATATTGCCCGTCTCGTCTGACGGAGCCTCTGGTGGCCACCATCCCGACCCACGTGCACTTGCAACCCGCCCAACGCGAGTTCCTCGAAAAGCAGGCCAAGCTGCGCGGCACCAACGTGTCGGCCGAGGTCCGTGCCTCGATCGACCTGTACCGCGCGGGCGTCGAGTCGGTGGCCGAGCTGGAGCTGCTCGACGTCGCCACCCGCAAGGCCAAGGACGACCTCGATGCCACCCTCGCCACCCTCGACGCCGGCCAGCGGCGCGCGAAGGCCTTCTTCGCGGAGATCGACTCGATCAAGGCAGGGTCCTCGACATGAGCCTGGTCGCGGAAATCGTCGACCGCTTGTCCGGCGTGTCCGCGCTGCGCGAGAAGGTCGCCCAGCAAGACAAGGTGCTCGAAGGCATGCAGCGCATCCTGCTCGAGCAGCAGCGTGAACTCGCCGAGCTGAAGGGAACCTTGCGCGCGCTGGTCACGATGCAGCAAGCCTTGCCCAAGAAGTAGTCAGCGCTTGAGCCGCATTTCGGCGGCTTGCGCGTGGGCCTGCAGGCCTTCGCCATAGGCCAGTTCAGCGGCGATCACCCCGAGCTTCTGCGCGCCCGCCTCGCTCACCTCGATGAGGCTGCTGCGTTTCTGGAAGTCGTAGACACCCAGCGGCGAGGAGAAACGTGCCGTGCCCGAGGTCGGCAGCACGTGGTTCGGCCCGGCGCAGTAGTCGCCCAGGCTTTCGCTCGTGAAGGCGCCCATGAAGATGGCGCCGGCGTGCTTCAGCAGCGGCTCCCAGCGCGCGGGCTCGCTGGAGCTGATCTCCAGGTGCTCGGGCGCGATGCGGTTGCTGATCGCGCAAGCCTCTTCCATCGAGCGCGTGTGGATGAGCGCACCTCGGCCTTCGAGCGAAGCACGGATCACGTCGCGACGCGGCATGCCGGGCAGCAGGCGTTCGATCTCGGCCTTGACCTTGGCGATGTAGCTGGCGTCGGGGCACAACAGGATGCTTTGCGCCAGCTCGTCGTGCTCGGCCTGGCTGAAGAGATCCATCGCCACCCAGTCGGGCGGCGTTGTTCCGTCGGCCAGCACCAGGATCTCGCTCGGGCCGGCGATCATGTCGATGCCCACCTTGCCGAACACACGGCGCTTGGCACTCGCGACATAGGCGTTGCCGGGGCCGGTGATCTTGTCGACGGCGGGGATGGTGGCGGTGCCGTAGGCCAGCGCGCCCACGGCCTGCGCACCGCCGATGGTGAACACACGGTCGACACCCGCCACGGCGGCTGCGGCCAGCACCAGGGTGTTGCGCTCGCCCTTGCCTCCTGCTGCACCGGTGCCGCCGGTCGCGATGCTGCCCTTCACCGGCGTCGGCACCACCATGATGATTTCGCCGACCCCGGCCACCTTGGCGGGGATCGCGTTCATCAGGATGCTGGACGGATAGGCCGCCTTGCCGCCCGGCACGTAGATGCCCACACGGTCGAGCGGCGTGACCTTCTGGCCGAGCAGCGTGCCGTCGGCGTCGCGGTAGCTCCAGGAGCGGCCACAGGCGTCGAGCTGGCGCTGGTGGTAGTCGCGCACGCGCTCAGCGGCGGCCTGCAGGGCCTCGCGCTGTTTCGGCGTGATGGCGGCCAGCGCAGCCTCCAGCTCGGCACGGGGAATCTCGAGCGCCTTCACCGCGTCTGCGGCCAGCCCATCGAAGCGCTGCGTGTACTCGAGCACCGCCGCGTCACCGCGCTTTTGCACGTCTTGCAGGATCGCCGCCACCCGCTCCTCGATCGCATGGTCGGTCTCGGCCGACCAGTGCAGCACGCGCTGGAATTCGGCTTCGAAATCGGCGGCGGTCGTGGCGAGCTGGCGGACGTTGACGCTCATGGTCGTTACTCGGGAATGGCCGACGCGATCGCGTCGAGGATCTGGCGGAGGGGCTCGCGCTTGGTCTTGAGCGCGGCCTGGTTGACCACCAGGCGGGCCGAGATCTTCATGATCTCCTCGACCTCGACAAGGTGGTTGGCCTTCAGCGTGCTGCCGGTGGACACGAGGTCGACGATGGCATCCGCCAGGCCCGTGAGCGGCGCAAGCTCCATCGAGCCGTAGAGCTTGATCACGTCGACGTGCACGCCCTTGTCGGCGAAGAAATCGCGCGCGCAGCTGGTGTACTTGGTCGCGACGCGGATGCGCGAGCCCTGCTTCACCGCGGCTTCGTAGTCGAAGTCGTCGCGCGTGGCGACGCTCATGCGGCACTTGGCGATCTTGAGGTCGAGCGGCTGGTACAGGCCCTGGCCGCCATGCTCGAGCAGCACGTCCTTGCCGGCCACGCCGAGGTCGGCACCGCCGTACTGCACGTAGGTCGGCACGTCGGTGGCACGCACCAGCACCACGCGCACCTCGGGCTGGGTGGTGCCGATGATGAGCTTGCGCGACTTCTCCGGGTCTTCGAGCACCTCGATGCCCGCGGCCTTCAGCAGCGGCAGGGTCTCTTCGAAGATGCGTCCCTTGGACAGTGCGAGCGTGATCATTTGATTCTCTGGATGTCGGCGCCGATGCCGCGCAGCTTGGTTTCCATCTGGTCGTAGCCGCGGTCCAGGTGGTAGATGCGGTCGACGGTGGTTTCGCCATCGGCCACGAGGCCGGCGATCACGAGGCTGGCCGAGGCGCGCAGGTCCGTGGCCATCACCGTTGCGCCAGACAGCTGCGGCACGCCCTGCACGATGGCCGTGTGGCCGTCGACCTCGATCTTCGCGCCCAGGCGCACGAGTTCGTTCACGTGCATGTAGCGGTTCTCGAAGATGGTCTCGGTGATCCGGGCCGTGCCCTCGGCGATGCAGTCGAGCGCCATGAACTGCGCCTGCATGTCCGTCGGGAAGGCCGGGTATTCGCTCGTGCGGAAGCCTACCGCGCGCAGGCGCTTGTCGTTCTTGACGCGGATCCAGTCGGCGCCCGATTCGATGGTCGCGCCGGCGTCACGCAGCTTGTCGATCACGGCATCGAGGTGGTCGGCACGCGAGCGGCGCAGCGTCACGTCGCCACCGGCCGCAGCCACGGCGCAGAGGAAGGTGCCGGCCTCGATGCGGTCGGGCACGATGCGGTGGTTCACGCCCCCCAGGCGCTCCACGCCCTGGATGCGGATCTTGCTGGTGCCGTGACCTTCGATCTTCGCGCCCATCTTGATGAGCATCTCGGCGAGATCCGGAATCTCGGGCTCCTGCGCCGCGTTCTCCAGCACTGTCTCGCCCTCGGCCAGCACGGCGGCCATCATCAGGTTCTCGGTGCCGGTGACGGTGACCATGTCGGTCGTGATGCGGGCACCCTTCAGCCGCTTGGTCCTGGCGTGGATGTAGCCGTGCTCGACGGTGATCTCGGCACCCATCGCCTGCATGCCCTTGATGTGCTGGTCGACCGGGCGCGAGCCGATCGCGCAGCCGCCGGGCAGCGACACCTTGGCCTCACCGAAGCGCGCCAGCAGCGGGCCCAGCACGAGGATCGACGCGCGCATCGTCTTCACCAGGTCGTAGGTCGCTTCGCGCGAGGTCACGTTGGAGGCGTTGATCGACACCGTGTCGGGCTGCGACTCGCTGCGCTCGGCCTGCACGCCCATCATGCGCAGCAGCTTGAGCGTGGTGTTCACGTCCTGCAGGCGCGGCACGTTGGTGAGCGTCACCGGCTCGGCGGTCAGGAGCGTCGCGCAGAGTTCGGGCAGCGCCGCGTTCTTCGCGCCCGAGATCATCACCTCGCCCTGGAGTTGGCGGCCGCCTTTGATGAGGAGTTTGTCCATGTGGGGCTTTCAGCCGCCATGCCCACCCGGCTCACGGACCCGCAGGCAGCAGGCCCGCCAGCCGCAGTGCACACTGCGGCGCGATTCAATGGTGGTGGTTGGAGGCCGACGAGGCGTTGGAAGCCCACTCGGCCGGGGTCAGCGTCTTCATGGACAGCGCGTGGATTTGCTCGCGCATTCTATCGCCCAGGGCCTGGTAGACCCGCTGGTGGCGCGACACGCGGCTCTTGCCCTCGAACTCGGCCGAGACGATGGTGGCGAAGAAATGGCGCCCGTCGCCTTCGACCTGCAGGTGGTCGCAGGCAAGGCCTTGCGCGATGTAGCGCTCGACGTCGGCGGGGGTGGGATCGGCCATGAGGGTGCGGATTATCGCCTCAGGACCTGATCTTGTAGCCGATGCGCAGCAAATGCAGGCACAGCGCGCACACCACGACCAGACTGGCGCCGACGATGGCGAGGCTGGTCCACGGCGACACATCGCTCACCCCGAAGAAGCCGTGCCGGAAGCCATCGACCATGTAGAAGAAGGGGTTCAGGTGGCTCACGCCCTGCCAGAACGCCGGCAAGGACTTGATGGAATAGAACACGCCCGAGAGCATGGTCATGGGCATGACGATGAAGTTCTGGAAGGCGGCGATCTGGTCGAACTTCTCGGCCCAGAGGCCGGCCACCAGGCCCAGCGCGCCCATCATCGCGGCACCGCAGAGCGTGAAGACGATGATCCACAGCGGGTTGGCAATCGGCGGCGGGGCGAACCACACGGTGACCAGCAGCACGCCCAGGCCCACCGCCACGCCGCGGATGATGGACGCTCCCACGTAGGCCACGAACCAGGCCCAGTGGCTGAGCGGCGTGACCAGCAGGAACACGAGGTTGCCGGTGATCTTGCTCTGGATCAGCGACGAGCTGCTGTTGGCGAACGCGTTCTGCAGCACGCTCATCATCACGAGGCCCGGGATCAGGAAACTCGTGTAGCCGACCTCGCCGAACACGGTCACCCGGCCTTCGAGCACGTGGCCGAAGATCAGCAGGTACAGCACCGCGGTGAGCACCGGCGCGGCCACCGTCTGGAAGCTCACCTTGTAGAAGCGCAGCATCTCCTTGTAGATCAGCGTGCGCGCGCCCTCGAGCACGATCTTCATACGGCCACCTGCACCTGCTCGAGCGTCCTCGGTGCGCCTTGCATGATCTCGAGGAACACGTCTTCGAGGTCGGCGCGGCCGATCTCCAGGTCTTCGGGCTGGCAGCCGTGCGCGCGCAGGATCTGCAACACCCGTTCGACCTCCGCCGTGTCGTGCGCGGTGACCTGCACGATGCGCCCGGTCACGCGGGCATGCGAGGTGAGTTCGGCCGGCAGCGCCTGGTCCATCTTGAACCGCATCATCGTGCTGGCGGTGCCGGCGAGCAGCGCCGAGGTGCGGTCGAGCGCGACCACCTGGCCGAGCTTCAACATCGCGATGCGGCCGCACAGCGCTTCGGCCTCTTCGAGGTAGTGCGTCGTCAGCAGCACCGTGTGGCCCTGCTTGTTGAGCCGGGCCACGAAATGCCACAGCGTCTGCCGCAGCTCCACGTCGACACCCGCCGTCGGCTCGTCCAACACGATCACCGGCGGCCGGTGCACCAGCGCCTGCGCCACCAGCACACGGCGCTTCATGCCACCGGAGAGCTGGCGCATGTTGGCGTCCGCCTTGTCGGCGAGGCCCAGCCCCTGCAGCAGCTCGTCGATCCAGGCGTCGTTGTTCTTCACGCCGAAGTAGCCGCTCTGGATGCGCAGCGTCTCGCGCACACTGAAAAAGGGGTCGAACACCAGCTCCTGCGGCACGATGCCGAGCGCCTTGCGCGCGGCGGCAAAGTCGGTCACCACGTCGTGGCCGAGCACCGAGACGCTGCCGCCGCTGGCACGCGTCAAGCCCGCGAGGATGGTGATCAAGGTGGTCTTGCCTGCCCCGTTGGGCCCGAGCAGGCCGAAGAACTCGCCCGGCTCGATGTTGAAGCTCACCCCATCCAGGGCCCGCACTTCGCGGCCGGCGGTGCGGTAAAGCTTGCTGACGTTCTGGAACGAGACGGCGGACATGAGGGCGCGGATTGTAGGCAGCCCGCTCTTTTCTCGCTCGCGGCGCCCCACCGCCGCCCCGCCCGGTGCTAGATTCGCCGGCACCGCTTAGAGCCTCCGAGACATGGCCCCTCCCCCGAAGAAACCGCGGCGCACAGCCGAGCGCATCCTCGAAGTGACGCTGGAGCTGTTCAACCGCTTCGGCGAGCCCAATGTCTCCACCACGCTGATCTCGGCCGAGCTGAACATCAGCCCCGGCAACCTCTACTACCACTATCCCGCCAAAGACGAGCTGATCAACGCGCTCTTCGGCCGCTACGAAGAAGCGCTCACGCAGCTGCTGCACGCCGCCGACGACGTGCGCAACGTGGAAGACGCCTGGCTCTTCTTCCACATGCTCTTCGAGCTGATCTGGCGCTACCGATTCCTCTACCGCGACCTCAACGACCTGCTCAGCAAGAACCGCAAGCTGGAGACGCACTTCCAGGTCGTGCTGAAGAACAAGACGCTGGCCGTGAAGGCCGTGCTCGACGGGCTCTCGCGCGGCAACGCGATCAAGCTCGACAGCCGCGCCGCCGACCCCACCGCCACCGCGATGGTGGTCGTGCTCACCTACTGGCTCTCGTACGAATACGTGCGCGACCCGCGCAACGCGCTCGAGCCCGACAGCGCCGGCCCCGCCCTCCTGCGCGGCGCCTTCCACGTGCTGAGCCTCTTGATGCCCTACCTCGAACCCGGCCAGCGCGAGCACCTGCTCGGTCTGGTGGGCCCTTACCAGAAGCCCTGACAGGAGACACCCATGGCCAAGTGGACCGCCTTCCCCTACGACGCCGCCGAATACACCTACGACGCCGCCACGCTGAAGAAGAAGTGGGCCCGCCTGCATGCGGGTGACGCCGAGCCTTTGCCGAAGGACGACAAGGTGCTGGCCGCCTGGGCGCTGTACCACGCAGGCGACTTCCAGAAGGCGGTCGAGGCGGGCCTGAAGGCGGGCGGCGCCGGCATCACGGTGGCCAACAAGGCCCAGTGCATCTACGCCAACTACCTGGAGAAGAGCGAGAAGACCAAGCTCGCGCTCTTCCTCGAAGTGGCCGAGCGCGCCGAGGCGCAGATGGCCGAAGAGCCGAAGAACGCCAACGCCTTCTACCTGGCCGCCTACGCCCTCGGCCGCTACAGCCAGGGCATCAGCGTCGCCAAGGCGCTGACGCAGGGCCTCGGGTCCAAGGTGAAGGCCGCGCTCGAGACCGCCATCAAGCTGCAACCCAAGCACGCCGACGCCCACATCGCGCTGGGCACCTTCCACGCCGAGGTGATCGACAAGGTGGGCTCGCTGCTCGCCCGCACGCAGGGCGCAAGCAAGGACGCCGGCCTCGCCGCCTTCAAGACCGCGATCAAGCTCAACCCGGCTTCGGCGATCGCGATGGTCGAGTACGCCAACGGGCTCGTGATGCTCGAAGGCGACAAGAAGATGAAGGAAGCGGAGAAGCTCTACGCCGACGCCGCCGCCTGCGAGCCGCTCGATGCGATGGAGCGCCTCGACGTGGAAATGGCGAAATCCGAACTCGAGGACTAGTCATGTCGGCCCCTCGCCCGGCGCATACGCCGGACGATCCCCCAAGGGGATTGCGGGCCGGCTTGGGAGCGGCCCGGCGCTCGGCCCGCGCTCGCTTTGCATGACCCGCCCGCCTCACAGGCCGGCGGGTTTTCTTTTCCATACTTGCAAATAGGAACTATTCGCATTTAAAGTGCGAACCATCGCATTCGCCAGCCTCGTGCCAGCCGTGCTCCACACACGACCACAGGCTGGACCATGCTCACTGCAACCTCTCCGCTGGCGTCTTCTCTCCTGCAAGCGCCCATCCGGCACCCCCAGCGCCGGCAGCTCGCCGCACACCGCCGCTCGCGCAGCCTCGCGCTGGGCCCGGCGATGTGGCTGCAGTTCGAAGATGACCTGACGCTCGAGCACCAGATCGACGAGGTGCTGCGTGCCGAAGGCGACAGCTCCCTCGAAGCCCGCGAGCGCGAACGCGCCCTCTACGCCCACCTGCGCCCCGACGGCCGCCACTGGAAGGCCACGCTCCTCATCGGCCTGCCCGATGCCGACGAACGCGTGCGCAGCCTGCCCATGCTCAACGAGGCCTCGCACCGCCTCTACGTGCAGCTGCCGCGCCTGCCCCGCGTCTACGCCCAGGCCAACGAAGACCTGCCCGACCGCCACCTCCACCGGCTCTCGGCGGTGCACTTCCTGCGCTTCGAATTCCCTGCACCGTTGCGCGTGGCGCTGCTGGCCGGCGCCGACGCGTCCATCGGCTGCGAGCACGACCAGTACGCGTGGCGGCGCGTGATCCCGATGGCGCTGCTCGAGCAGTTGCGCTGCGACCTCGCCTTCTCTTCCCGCTGACAGACGCACGCTGAGCGGAGGCCCCATGTGCCAGAACCCCAACGCCCCTCACGAGCACGACGCTGCGCTCGACGCCCTGGTGATGCAGGCCGCGGCCGCCACCGGCGCCACCGTGCTCTCGCTGCCCACGCTCAAGCCCAAGGCCGGCTCGCGCCGACGTCGCCTGTGGGAGCTCGACGCGCATGCGCACTGCCCCGTCGTCGGCGTGTGCCTGCCCTTGCCCGCCCTGCGCCGCATCGTCGACAAGGTGCTGTCGGGTGAGGCGCTGGCCGACGACTACGAGCTGCACTGCGGCGTGATCGCCGAGTGCCGCCGCCGCACGCCGATCGCCGACGCCGTGCAACGCGAGCTCGACCGCCGCTGCATGATCGCGCTGCGCCAGGCCGCGCTTGCCAAGACCACCGAAGGCCTCGCCGCCTGGTGGCAGGCCGCCTCCGCCGGGCGGGACCTCGCCGGCGCCTTCTGGGCCACGCTCACCCACCCGCGCTGCACACCCGAGCTCGAGCACAAGGTGCTGGGCGACGTGCACATGCTGCAGCACCAGGTCGGCGTGGCACGCCGTGTCGACCTGCAGCACTTCGAAGCGGTGGTGCACGAGAACGGCGTGCTCGGCCGCGAGCTCGCCGCCGCGCAACAGCGCAACACCCGCCAGGCCGACGAGCACCGCCAGCGGCACGAACACCAGCAGTCGCAGATCGTGCAGCTGCGCGCGCAACTCATCGGCCGCGACACGCTGATCGCGTCACTCCGCCAGGAGCTGCAGACGCTCGAAGACGCCGTGCCGGGCCTCAAGGCCCGCCAGGCGCTGGTGCTCGACAACGAGCGCCTGCTGAGCCGGCTGCACGACACCGAGCGCACGCTGATGCAGGCCCAGCACGAGCTCGAACGTGCGCGCGCCCGCATCGACGAGCTCATGCAGGCCCTGCAGCGCCCACCACAGGCCGAGGCCACGCCCACGGGGGTCGAGTTGCCCGACCCGGCCGCCCTCGCCGACCGCGCCGTGCTGTGCGTCGGCGGCCGCCCGGCGAGCGTGCCCGTCTACCGCCAGCTGATCGAACGCACCGGCGGCCGCTTCCTGCACCACGACGGCGGCGAGGAAGACAACCCCGCCCAGCTCGACGCCACGCTCGCCGCCGCCGACCTCGTGATCTGCCAGACCGGCTGCATCAGCCACGACGCCTACTGGCGCGTGAAGGACCACTGCAAACGCACCGGCAAGCGCTGCGTCTTCGTCGAGACGCCGAGCACCGCGGGGCTCAAGCGCGCGCTGCGCTCGCTCGTGCCGGTGGCCGAGTCACCCCCTGCATGACCCCCTTTTGTCCACTGAAGAGAGCCTCACCATGAACTCCAAGAACCACCCGGGGGATTCACCCCGGATGGCCGCCATCGCCCTGGGCGTGATGGCGGCTTTGTCGTCGTTGGCCGCCCACGCGCAACAGGAGCAGGCGCCCGTCGCTGCACCCGCCGCAAGCGCAGCCGCCAGCGCACCAGCGGCCGCAGGCGTCCCGAGCGGCATCGTGAACTCCCCGGCGCTGCCGACCATCACCGTCAAGGCACGGTCCGAGAGTCCCACCGGCCCGGTCAATGGCTACAAGGCCCGGCGCGCCACCACCGCCACCAAGACCGACACGCCGCTGAAGGACACGCCGCTGTCCGTCACCGTGCTCACGCGTGACCTGATCGTCGACCAGGGCGCCACCAACATCCAGGACGCGCTCAACTATGCCGCCGGCGTGCGTCCAGACGCCTACGGCCTGGACTCGCGCACCGACTCCATCCGCGTGCGCGGCGGCTACCCCGACGAGTACCTCGACGGCCTGCGCAAGAACTTCGACTGGTACACGAGCAACGCGCGCACCGAGCCCTTCACGCTCGAGCGCATCGAGCTGCTGCGTGGCCCGGCCGCCATGCTCTACGGCCAGGGCACCGTCGGCGGCGTGATCAACATGGTCAGCAAGCGCCCGCAGGCCGAAGCGCAAGGCGAGATCGGCGTGCAGCTCGGCACCTGGAACCGCAAGCAGGTGCAAGCCGACGTGACGGGCCCGCTCACCGCCAGCGGCGAGTGGCTCTACCGCCTGATCGCCGTCGGCCGCGACGCCGACACGCAGGTCGACCACGTGCGCGACGACCGCGCACTGATCGCCCCGTCGCTCACCTGGAAGCCGAGCGCCGCCACGGCGCTCACGCTGCAGCTGCTCTCGCAGCGCGACCGCACCGGCTCCACCTCGCAGTTCTTCCCCTGGGCCGGCACCGTGGCGCCGAACCCGAACGGCCAGATCCCCACCCATCGCTTCATCGGCGACCCGGACTGGGACCGCTACGACACTGACCGCGACTTCATCGGCTACTTGTTCGAGCACAAGTTCAGCGAGGCGCTCATGCTGCGGCAGAACCTGCGCTACACCAAGACCGACGTCGACTACCGCTCGCTCTACGGCGACTCGTTCAGCACACCCGGCGGGTGGGATGCCGACCCGGTGGGCCAGCGCCTGCTCGGCCGCTATGCCTACGGCAACATCAACCGCACCAAGCTCTTCACCGTCGACCAGAACCTGTTCGCGAAGTTCGCCACCGGCCCGGTGCAGCACGAGCTGCTCGCCGGCCTGGACGCCGCCCACTACAAGAAGAGCAGTTCCAGCGCATTCGAAGACTCGTCGACCGTGCCGCTGATCGATGTCTACAACCCGGTGTACCCGGCCTACACGCCGCCCGCGTTCGGCCCTGCAGCCAAGTCGACACAGACGCAGGTCGGCCTCTACCTGCAGGACCAGCTGCGTTTCGCGCGCGACTGGCTGGTGACCTTCGGCCTGCGCCACGACCGCGCACGCAACGTGACCGAAGGTGGGGGTGTGGGCGGCGTCGACGATGCGCAGAATCACAAGGCCACCACCAAGCGCGTGGGGCTGCTGTACTCAGCCCCGTTGGGCGTCTCGCCCTACGTCAGCTACAGCGAATCGTTCACGCCGCAGGCCAACCGCGGCTCAACCACCTTCAAGCCGCTCACGGGCAAGCAGTGGGAAGTCGGCGTGAAGGCCGAGCCCACCGACAAGCTGAAGCTGAACGTGGCCGCCTTCGATGTGCGCGAAGTCAACCAGATCCAGGAGCCCACGCCCGGCACTTTCAACCAGCTGGGTGAAATCAAGGCGACTGGTTTCGAGGTGGATCTCACCGCCGCCTTCTCGCGCAGCTTCGACCTCATCGCCAGTTACACCTACACCGACCTCGACGTGAAGCTCGAGCAGATGCCGCGCAACCAGGCCAACGTGCGGGGCAAGTGGAAGCTGACGACGCTCGGCGTCGACGGTCTCTCGCTCGGCGCCGGCGTGCGCTACCTGTCGGACTACCGCGACGGCGCCGCGCCCACCGTGCCCTCGCTCGCCCTGCTCGACGCGATGATCGCGTGGGAAAGCACGCACTGGCGCGCCGCCCTCAATGTGAGCAACCTGACCGACAAGGTCTATGTCGCGAGTTGCGGCAACCGTGGCGACTGCTGGTACGGCGCGCGCCGCAACGTGGTCGGCACGGTGAGCTACCGCTGGTAGGCCCGGCCCGGCGCCGCGCTCAACGCGTGGCGCCGCCCATGTACCGGGCGGCCTGCGCCAGGTCGTCCAGCCACTGCCGGTACTCGTCCTCACGCTGCGCCGGGTCGCCCCGCAGCAGCGCCGAGGGGTGCACCGTCACCAGCACCGGCAGCTGATGCTGCCCCGTGAGCCAGGTGCCGCGGGCCTTCAGCACCGGCACGGCATGGCCGATCAGCGAGCGGGTGGCGGTGGCGCCCAGCGCGATCAGCGCCTGCGGCTTCACCTGCTCGATCTCGCTTTCCAGCCAGTGCAGGCAGGCCGCGGCCTCGCGCTGCGTGGGCGTCTTGTGGATGCGCCGCTGGCCGCGCAACTCGTACTTGAAATGCTTCACCGCGTTGGTGACGTAGATCTGCGTGCGGTCCCAGCCGAGGTCGTCGATCGCCTTGTCGAACAGGTGCCCGGCGGGGCCGACGAAGGGGCGGCCCTGCAGGTCTTCCTTGTCGCCGGGCTGCTCGCCCACCACCATCAGCCGCGCGGTGACCGGCCCTTCGCCAAACACCGACTGCGTGGCGTGCTCGCCGATCGGGCACTCGCGGCAACGGTCGGTCGCCACACGCAAGGCAGCGAGCGCCTTCTGCGGGTCGTTCGGCAGGGGTTTCGATGCAGAGCTGCGGCTCACGAGTTCCTCCATCGCCAGAAGGGCCGAGTGGATGGCGATGCGCCGCCGCGGCACGGTGGGCGGCGCATCTACCATGCTCCCCGTGCGTGGCAAGGCATGTGCCGAAAGCTCCGAGATCAGCTCGGCCTCGGGCAGGTTGCGCCAGTAGCGGCGCGGCATCTCCTTGCGCATCTGGTCGAGCTTGAGCCGCGCGGGGTTGAAGATGTGGCGGTAGTAGGTGAGCCACAGCGCCTCGCCCGCATCGGGCGGCGGCGCGTCGTCGCGCACGGCGCCGGGGCCGAAGGTGAGCGAGCGGCCATCCCAGCGCACACTGCGCCGCGGCGTGAGGATGGCCCAGCGCATGTGCGTGAAGCGGCGCATGAAGAACGGCGCATTGGCTTCGACGATGTGGTGCTCGGGCTCGAACCACGCCACATGCAACGGCTCGGCCTGCCCATCGCTCACCGGGCGGAAGCGCACGAAGGCGCGCATCTTGTGCACGTCGCGCTGCACGGCCTTGGCCATGGCCTGCGCGCGCAGGCGATCGGCGTCGAGCGGGTCGTGGCGCAGCGCGGGCTCGTGCTGCAGGCGCCACAGCAGGCGGTACATCAGCGCGAAGCGCGACGGATCGCGGTGCAGGCGCACGCGCTCGCAGAGGTCGACGAAGGCGGCGGGCACGGTGGCGCTGGCCTCGGTGGGCCCAGCCAGTACCGCTGCCGGCGGGGCGTCGAAGAGATCGGCCTCGGTACCGGTCGACCAGCTGGCGTCTTCGGGCGGCACGCCTTGCGTGATGAGTCGTCGGGCGGCGGCGCGAAAGCCGTCCCAATCGATCTCGCCTTCCAGCGCGATGCGGACCTGCGACATGACCAGCTCTCAGGCAAACAGCGCAGCCTGCACCGGTGCCGGCGTCAGCTTCGCGGCCACCTGCGCATCGTCGAGGGCCAGCGGCTTGTGGTCGGGCAGCACGAGGAACGGCAGCACCTTGGCCAGGGGCACGCGCAGGCGCTTGAGGTCGTCGCTGCGCAGGCGGCGCACGCGCCGCGCGGCCAGCACCCGCTCGACCGCCTTGGCGCCGAGCCCGGGCACGCGCAGCAGCAGCTCGCGCGGCGCCTGGTTCAGGTCGACCGGAAAGCGCTCGCGGTGCGCCAGCGCCCAGGCGAGCTTGGGGTCGACATCGAGTCGCAGCAGGCCGTCGTTCGACGCGACGATCTCCTCGTGCCCGAAGCCATAGAAGCGCATGAGCCAGTCGGCCTGGTAGAGCCGGTGCTCGCGCACGAGGGGCGGCGCCTTGAGCGGCAGCGACGAGGCCGCATCGGGGATGGGGCTGAAGGCCGAGTAGTACACGCGCCGCAGGCGGTAGGCGCCGTAGAGCTGCGCGCTCGTCGCGAGGATGGCGCGGTCGTCGGCCGCGTCGGCGCCCACGATCATCTGCGTGCTCTGGCCGGCCGGTGCGAAGCGCTCGGGCCGCGCGCGCCTGGGCTTCGCTTGCGGCATCGACACCACGGCCTCGGCCGCCTGCTTCGCTTCTTTCGCGTCGTCGATGTGCACACGCAGCCGCGCCATCGAGCGCTTGATGGCCGGCGCGTCCTTCTCGGGGGCCAGCGAGGCGAGGCCGGCTTCGGTGGGCAGCTCGATGTTGATGCTCAGCCGGTCGGCATAACGGCCGGCGCGCTGCAGCAGCTCGGGTGCCGCATCGGGGATGGTCTTCAGGTGGATGTAGCCGCGGAAGTCGTGCTCCTCGCGCAGCACACGCGCCACCTCAACCACCTGCTCCATCGTGTAGTCGGGGCTCTGGATGATCCCCGAGCTGAGGAAGAGGCCTTCGATGCAGTTGCGACGGTAGAAGTCGAGCGTGAGCTGCACCACCTCGTCGATGCTGAAGCGTGCGCGTGGCACGTTGCTCGTGACACGGTTGACGCAGTACAGGCAGTCGTACTGGCAGAAGTTGGTGAGCAGGACCTTGAGCAGCGAGATGCAGCGCCCATCGGGCGCGTAGCTGTGGCAGATGCCCATGCCTTCGGTCGAGCCGAGGCCGCGCCCGCCAAGCGAATCGCGGCGCTCGGTGCCGCTCGACGCGCACGAGGCGTCGTACTTCGCGGCGTCGGCCAGGATGGCGAGCTTGTCTTGGGTGTTCACTGTATGAATATACAGTGTCACCCGTCGGGGCGGCGATTAATCCCTAGTGCCGGTGATCGACTTTCGTGATGCGCAACGAGCCCGCACGGTCGTCGAGCATGAAGGTGCCGGTCACGCCGCGCAGGAACTCGTCGGTCGCCTTCCGGCAGCCACCCCAGTCGTGGTAGTCGTCGAGGATGATGCTGCCGCCCACCACCAGTTGCGGAAAGATGCGCTGCAGGCAGGTCTTCACCGGCTCGTACCAATCGACGTCGACGTGCGCGAAGGCCACCGCTGCGCTCGGGTGCAGCGTGTCCTGCACCAGGCCCTTGACCAGCGTCACCCCGTCGCGCTGCGGGTCCACACCGTAGCGGTAGAGGTTGGCCTGCACCAGGTCGTAGAGGTCGTCGCGGTAGCCGTAGTACGGGTCGCCGGCGATGCCGGTGGACTGGCCCTGCACGATGGTCTGGTAGCGCAGGTGGACGTCGGGTGTGTCCTCCTGGGTGGGCGGCGGGATCATGCCGAAGACGTCGTACACCTCGAAGGGCCGCTCGGTGCGCTTCACGTTGGCAATGAGGATTGCCGAGCCGCCGAGGGCGCAGCCCGCCTCGATGAACACACCAGGCAAGCCGGCCGCCTCGATGCTGCGCACGGTGCTGAGCAGGCTGACCAGCTTCTTGTCCGACAGGTAGGTGAGCTTGTCGGCGCGGATGCGCGACAGCAGCAGCCGGTCTTCCGCGCTCAGGTCGCGCGGCAGCCCCGATTTGCCGACGATGCGACCGGCAACACGTTTCAGGCCTTCGAGCATCTCGCCACTCCTTCCACACCGACAGGGTGGTGGAGTATTGCGCTGCAACATCGCCAGCCGGGCCAGCACCCTCCCGTCGAAGGGGGCTCTGCGGCGCTGCGTTCAGGCCGCGGTGGCCATGCGCACGGCGTGCTCCCACTGCGCCATGCGCTCCTGCGCCCGCTCGCGCGGCAGCGTGGGGCGGAACGTGCGGTCGACCTGCCACTGCGCGGAAAGCTCGTCGAGGCTCTTGTAGACGCCGCTCGAGAGGCCCGCCAGGTAGGCCGCGCCCAGCGCCGTGGTCTCGATCACCTTCGGCCGCACGACGGGGATGCCCAGCAGGTCGGCCTGGATCTGCATCAGGAGGTTGTTGACGCACGCCCCACCATCGACGCGCAGCTCGGCCACCGGCGAGCCGCCCGCGGCCACCGCGTCGCGGCTCATCGCCTGCAAGAGCGCCGCGCTCTGGAACGCGATGCTCTCCAGCGCGGCCCGCGCGATGTGGGCGACGGTCGTGCCGCGCGTGAGGCCGACGATCGCGCCACGGGCGTCCGCCTTCCAGTACGGCGCGCCCAGGCCGGTGAAGGCCGGCACGAACATCACGCCGCCCGAATCGGGCACGCTTTCGGCGAGCTGCTGCACCTCGCCGCTCGCCTTGATGGCGTTGAGGCCGTCACGCAGCCATTGCACCACCGCGCCACCGATGAAGACGCTGCCTTCGAGGGCGAACTCGGGCGTCTTGGTCGGCTGCGCGGCGCTGGTCGTCACGAGGCCATTGGTCGAGAGCTGGAAGTTGGCGCCGGTGTGCATCAGCATGAAGCAGCCGGTGCCGTAGGTGTTCTTCGCGAGGCCGGGGCGGAAGCAGGCCTGGCCGAAGAGCGCGCTCTGCTGGTCGCCGGCCACACCGCCGATCGGCAACGATGCACCGAGCAGGTCGGGCAGCGTGTGCGCGAAGAGGTGCGAGGAGGGCTTGACCTCGGGCAGCATGCTGCGCGGCACGCCCAGCACCTTCAGCAGCTCGTCGTCCCAGGTGTTGCTGCGCACGTCGAGCATCAGCGTGCGCGAGGCGTTGCTGACGTCGGTCACGTGCGCCTTGCCGCCGGTGAGCTGCCACATGAGCCAGGTGTCGACCGTGCCGAAGGCGAGCTCGCCCTTCTGTGCCGCCTCGCGTGCGCCGGCCACGTTGTCGAGGATCCACTTGAGCTTGGTGCCCGAGAAGTAGGCGTCGATGATGAGCCCGGTCTTCTCGCGGAAGAGCGGCTCCAGTCCGCGCTCGCGGAACTCGGCACAGGTGGGCTCGGCGCGGCGGTCCTGCCAGACGATGGCGTTGTAGACCGGCTCGCCGGTCTTGCGATTCCAGACGAGTGTGGTCTCGCGCTGGTTGGTGATGCCGATGGAGGCGATGTCCTTGGCCAGCAGCTTGGCTTTCTGCAGGACTTCCTTGGCGGTTGCGAGCTGCGTTTCCCAGATCTCCTTGGGATCGTGCTCCACCCAGCCCGGCTGCGGATAGATCTGGCGGAACTCGCGCTGCGCCATCGCGACGATGTGGCCGTCCTTGTCGAAGACGATGCTGCGGGAGCTGGAGGTGCCCTGGTCGAGGGCGAGTAGGTAGGTCATGGGGTTCTCCTGGGCAGCGCGAGGGTCAGCTCGCCACTTCGCACTGCACGCCCGCTTCGGCGAGCAAAGAAGGAAACGGCTCCGGCGGCGCCTCGTCCGTGAACAGCATGTCCACCTCGTCGAGCCCCGCCAGCTTCACCATCGCCGGCCGATTGAACTTGGAGTGGTCGGCCGCCAGCCACACCTGCCGCGAGTGCTCGATGATCGCCCGCGCCACCTTGACCTCGCGGTAGTCGAAGTCACGCAAGGTCCCGTCATCCTCGATGCCGGAGATGCCGATCAGCCCGATGTCCACCTTGAACTGGCTGATGAAGTCGACCGTCACCTCACCCACGATCCCGCGATCGCGCGAGCGCACCACCCCGCCCGCCACGATCACCTCGCACGCCGGGTTGTCCGACAGGATCGCTGCGACATTGAGGTTGTTGGTGATCACCCGCAGCCCCTTGTGATGCAGGAGCTCGCGCGCGATCGCCTCGGTGGTCGTGCCGATGTTGATGATCAGCGAGCACCCCTCCGGCACGGCCGCCGCCACCGCCCGCGCGATCCGCTGCTTCGACTGCTCGTTGAGCTGCTGGCGTTGCCGGTACGCGATGTTTTCCGTCGTCGACGTCGGCAACCGCACGCCGCCGTGGAAGCGCGCCAGCAGCCCGGCGGCCGCCAGCTGTTTCACGTCGCGGCGCACGGTCTGCAGGGTCACGCCGAACTGTTCGGCCAGGGCTTCCACGGTCACGGCACCGCGGTTGCGCACCTCCTGGATCAGGAGAGCTTGTCGGGGATTGGGGGTCATGCGAACGCAGGTAGGCCAAGTCTGGGGCGCGAGCGTAGCCGGTGATGAGGACTTTCGAGAGGGGTGGAATCCGCCCTTGCGCGCCGTTCGTTTGTGGGCTAAAAAGAAAAAAGAGGAAAACAAACGAACACAAACCGAAAACGCCTGTGCCCTAGTCCGCGTTTCCATGAACGAAACGGGGCTTTGAACCCACCGGCCGGCGCAAACGGTCACCCTTTTTGATCGGAGACAGCTTGAATCACCGCCACACGGGCGCAGCCGACACGGCCGTGCCCGCCGCCCAACCGCCCGCCCGACGCGAGTGCGACGTGCTCATCGTCGGCGGCGGCATCAACGGGGCCGGCATCGCACGCGACCTCGCCGGGCGCGGGCTGTCGGTGACCTTGTGCGAGAAGGACGACCTCGCGGCGCACACCTCGTCGTCGTCGACCAAGCTGATCCACGGCGGGCTGCGCTACCTCGAGTACTACGAGTTCTCGCTGGTGCGCAAGGCGCTTGCCGAGCGCGAGGTGCTGCTCAAGAGCGCGCCGCACATCATGTGGCCCCTGCGCTTCGTGATGCCGCACGACCCGTCGATGCGGCCCTCGCTGATGATCCGCGCCGGCCTCTTCCTCTACGACCACCTCGCCCGCCGCGAGGTGCTGCCCGGCTCCGAGGTGATCGACATGCGCCGGCACAAGGTCGGCGCACCGCTCAAGCCGCAGTTCAGGAAGGGCTACGTCTACTCCGACGGCTGGGTCGACGACGCACGCCTCGTGGTGCTGAACGCGATCGACGCTGCCGCGCACGGCGCGAACGTGCTCACCGGCTGGCGCTGCACCGAGGCGCGCCGCGCCGACCGGGGCTGGCAGCTCACGCTGACCGATGCCTCCGGCGCCACGCAGCACTGGCACGCGCGGGCGCTCGTCAACGCCGCCGGCCCCTGGGCCGCGCAGTTCCTGCACGAACACGCGCACCTGAAGGACACGAAATCGCTGCGCCTGGTGAAGGGCAGCCACATCGTGGTGAAGAAGATCTTCGACCACGACCACGCCTACATCTTCCAGAACACCGACCGCCGCATCATCTTCGCCATCCCCTACGAAGGCGAGTTCACGCTGATCGGCACCACCGATGTGGAAAGCGACAGCCCCATCGGCAAGGCGCAGATCGACGCGAGCGAGGTCACCTACCTCTGCGAGCAGGCGAGCCGCTATTTCGCCAAGCCCATCGTGCCGGCCGACGTGGTGTGGACCTACGCCGGCGTGCGCCCGCTGCTCGGCGACGAGAGCAGCGACGCCTCGGCGGTGACGCGCGACTACATGCTCGACTACGACATGAACGGCGCCCCGATGCTCACGGTGTGGGGCGGCAAGATCACGACATTCAGAAAGCTGGCCGAAGAAGCGTCCGACGGCCTGTGCAAGCGCCTCGGCAACCGCCAGCCTGCGTGGACGGCCAATGCCTACCTGCCCGGCGGCGACCTCAGCGCCTGGATCGGCCCGCCGCAGCGGCCCGACACCGACTTCGAGCGCTTCGACGCCCAGCTCGCCAAGCGCCACCCCCAATGGCACGCCGACACCCGCCGCCGCATGGCGCGCTGCTACGGCTCGCGCATCGAGATGGTCGCCGGCAGCCAGGGCCTCGGTGAAGAGATCGCCACCGGCCTGCACGAGGCCGAGCTCGTCTACCTGCACGACCACGAATGGGCGCGCAGCGCCGACGACGTGCTGTGGCGCCGCACCAAGCTCGGCCTGCACCTGAGCGAAGCACAACGCCAGAACGTCGCCCGCTGGTGGGCCGCGCGCTGGCCCGACGAATCGATGAAGACCGGAGACAACGTGAGGACGACGCAATGGAGTTGACCCTGGAGCGGGTCGACAAGATCGTGGGCCCCGAGACCCACCTCTACCCGCTGGATTTGACGCTCGCACCGCGCGCGGTGACCGTGCTGCTCGGCGCCACGCAGGCGGGCAAGACCACGCTGATGCGCCTGATGGCGGGGCTGGATGCGCCCAGCCACGGCCTGGTGCGCGTGGACGGCAAGGACGTGACCGGCATGCCGGTGCGCGAGCGCAATGTCGCCATGGTCTACCAGCAGTTCATCAACTACCCGTCGATGAGCGTGTTCGACAACATCGCCTCGCCGCTCAAGCTGCGCGGCGACAAGAGCATTGCCAACCGCGTGCAGGAGCTCGCGGCCAAGCTGCACATCGAGCCCTTCCTCAAGCGCCTGCCGGCCGAGCTTTCCGGTGGCCAGCAACAGCGTGTGGCATTGGCCCGCGCGCTCGCGAAGAACGCCCCGCTGATGCTGCTCGACGAGCCGCTGGTGAACCTGGACTACAAGCTGCGCGAGGAACTGCGCGACGAGCTGACTCAGCTCTTCGCCGCCGGCGACTCGACCGTCGTCTACGCCACCACCGAGCCCACCGAAGCGCTGCTGCTCGGCGGCTACACCGCGGTGATGGATGCTGGCGAGCTGCTGCAGTACGGCCCCACCGCCGATGTGTTCCACAAGCCGAAGTCCATCCGCGTGGCGCGTGCGTTCAGCGACCCGCCGATGAACCTGATCGAAGGCAATGCCGCCTCGCTCGGCGTTTCCCTCCCGGCCGGCGTGCAGCTCTCGGTGCCGCTGCCGGCGGCCAGCACCGCCAACCTGACCATCGGCGTGCGTGCGAGCGCGCTGCACATCACGCAACGCCCCGGCGACGTGGCCCTGCCCGGCAAGGTGGAGCTGGCCGAGATCTCGGGCTCCGACACCTTTGTGCACGTGGAGACGGCGGTCGGCGAACTCGTCGCCCAGCTCACCGGCGTGCATTTCTTCGACCTCGGCTCGAACATCACGCTCTACCTGCACCCGGCGCAGGTCTACGTGTTCGATGCCAGCGGCGCGCTGCTCGTCGCGCCCACGCGGGGGATGACCTGATGGCCCGCATCGACCTCGACCTCGCGCACTCGTACCGCCCGAATCCCCAGAAGGATGAGGACTACGCGCTGCTGCCCCTGAAGATGACCTTCCGCGACGGCGGCGCGTATGCACTGCTCGGCCCCTCGGGCTGCGGCAAGACCACGCTGCTCAACATCATCTCGGGCCTCGTCACGCCCTCGCACGGCACGGTGAAGTTCAACGGCACCGACGTCACGAAGCAGACGCCGCAGCAGCGCAACATCGCCCAGGTGTTCCAGTTCCCCGTCATCTACGACACGATGACGGTGGCCGAGAACCTGGCCTTCCCGCTGAAGAACCGCGGTGTCTCGCCCGACAAGATCAAGCAGCGCGTCGGCACGATCGCCGAGATGCTGGAGATGAGCCACCAGCTCGACATCCGCGCGGCCGGCCTGTCGGCCGACCAGAAGCAGAAGATCTCGCTCGGCCGCGGCCTGGTGCGCGAAGACGTGAGCGCGGTGCTCTTCGACGAGCCGCTCACCGTGATCGACCCGCACCTCAAGTGGCAGCTTCGCCGCAAGCTCAAGCAGATCCACCATGAGTTGAAGCTCACGCTGATCTACGTGACGCACGACCAGGTCGAGGCGCTCACCTTCGCCGAAGAGGTGGTGGTGATGACACGTGGCAAGGCGGTGCAGATCGGCAGCGCCGACCAGCTCTTCGAAAGGCCGCAGCACACCTTCGTCGGCCACTTCATCGGCTCGCCGGGCATGAACTTCCTGCCGGCCGCCATCGTGCCCGGTGCGCCCGAAGGGGCCGACACGCTGGGCGTGCGCCCCGAATACGTGACGCTCACCGAGCCGCGCGCCCCGGGCGCCCTGCAGGCGGTGGTGACACAACGGCAGGACGTCGGCACCTACTGGCTCGTCACCGCGAAGTCGGGCGACAGCGTGATCCGCGCCCGCCTCTCGCCCGAGACCACGCCGCCGGCCGTCGGTGATGCCGCGTGGTTCGGCGTCAAAGGCACGCACACCTGCTACTACAAGAACGAGGAGTTGGTGGCATGAAGCCGATCAACCAGAAAGCGTGGTTCCTGATCCTGCCCGTCATCCTGTGCGTGGCCTTCTCGGCCATCCTGCCGCTGATGACGGTGGTGAACTATTCGGTGCAGGACATCATCTCGCCCGAGCGGCGCGTGTTCGTCGGCACCGAGTGGTTCAAGTCGGTGATGCGCGACGAAGACCTGCAAGGCGCTCTCTTGCGCCAGATCGGTTTCTCGTTCTCGGTGCTGCTGGTCGAGATCCCGCTGGGCATCTGCCTCGCACTCTCGATGCCGGCCCAGGGCTGGAAGTCGTCGCTGGTGCTGGTGCTCGTCGCCATCTCGCTCTTGATCCCCTGGAACGTGGTCGGCACCATCTGGCAGATCTATGGCCGCACCGACATCGGCCTGCTCGGCGCCGCACTCGCGGCCCTCGGCATCGACTACAGCTACACGGGGTATGCGACTGACGCGTGGCTCACGGTGCTGGTGATGGACGTGTGGCACTGGACGCCGCTTGTCGCCCTGCTCTGCTTCGCCGGCCTGCGCGCCATTCCCGACGCGTACTACCAGGCCGCCCGCATCGACGGCGCGAGCAAGTTCGCGGTCTTCCGCTACATCCAGCTGCCCAAGCTGCGGGGCGTGCTGATGATCGCGGTGCTGCTGCGCTTCATGGACAGCTTCATGATCTACACCGAGCCCTTCGTGCTGACGGGCGGTGGCCCCGGCAATGCGACGACCTTCCTGAGCCAGTACCTCACGCAGAAGGCTGTCGGCCAGTTCGACCTCGGCCCGGCGGCTGCCTTCTCGCTGATCTACTTCCTGATCATCCTGCTGCTGTGCTTCATCCTCTACAACTGGATGCAGCGCGTGGGCACGCAAAACAAGACGGAGGCATCCCATGGATGAGAAACGCTTCCGCAAGCGCTCGATCTTCTTGGTCGCGTACCTCCTGTTCGCCATCCTGCCGGTGTACTGGATGGTCAACATGTCGTTCAAGACGAACACGGAGATCCTGTCCACCTTCAGCCTGATCCCGCAGGACTTCACCTGGGAGCACTACAAGACGATCTTCACCGACGAGAGCTGGTACTCGGGCTACATCAACTCGCTGATCTACGTGGCCATCAACACGGTGATCTCGCTGCTGGTGGCGCTGCCCGCGGCCTATGCGTTCAGCCGCTACCGCTTCCTCGGTGACAAGCACGTCTTCTTCTGGCTGCTGACCAACCGCATGACGCCGCCGGCGGTGTTCCTGCTCCCGTTCTTCCAGCTCTACACCACGCTCGGCCTGATGGACACGCACATCGCCGTGGCCCTCGCGCACCTGCTCTTCAACGTGCCGTTGGCGGTGTGGATCCTCGAAGGCTTCATGAGCGGCATCCCACGCGAGATCGACGAGACGGCGTACATCGACGGCTATTCCTTCCCGCGCTTCTTCCTCACCATCTTCATCCCGCTGATCAAGGCCGGCGTGGGCGTGGCCGCCTTCTTCTGCTTCATGTTCAGCTGGGTCGAGCTGCTGATGGCCCGCACGCTCACGAGCGTCGATGCGAAACCCATCGTCGCGACGATGACCCGCACCGTCAGCGCCTCCGGCATGGACTGGGGTGTGCTCGCCGCAGCGGGTGTCTTGACCATCGTCCCGGGCGCAATCGTGATCTGGTTCGTCCGTCACTACATTGCCAAGGGCTTCGCCATGGGCCGCGTGTGATGAACACAACTGCAACAACCCACCTCCTCGCCCGCCACCATCGTCTCCAGCCGGGGGTGATGGGGACCGGGCGCAGCGAAGTAAAGGAGGAGGAATGGGCGCAGCCCATTCCGGGGGACATGAGCGGAGCCCGGTCCACATCGGCCCCAGCCCGCGCCGAAACAACGCATACGGAGCACTGACACATGTTCGAGTGGATGGCCTGGACGCCCCCCGTCGCGATCTTCTTCACCACCATCGTGCTGATGCTGATCGCCATGACGGTGTGGGAATTGAAGTCCCCCACAACCATGCGCAAGGGCTGGCTCCCGATGGAGACCACCCGAGGCGACCGCCTCTTCATCGGCCTCCTCACCGCCGCCTACGTCAACCTCGCCTTCGTTGCCGTCAGCGAGAAGCTGATGACGTGGCTGAGCCTGGAGAACGAACCGTCGATCTGGATCAGCTTTGTCATCTCGATGGCACTGCTGGCGTTGATCATGCGCAAAGGCTGAAGGGTCACACAAGAGAAGTTTTTCGAAAAGGCACCCGGCCACCACTTCCCAGCCGTCGTGCCATCTTGAGCAATGGGAAGCATTCAGGAGACAGACATGAAATTGCGCTTGAACGCTGTGGCCCTGGCCGCTGCCGCTCTGGTCATGGGCCAGAGCGCATGGGCCGGCGAGGCCGAAGCCAAGAAGTGGATCGACAGCGAGTTCCAGCCGTCCACGCTCAGCAAGGAGCAGCAGACGGCCGAGTTGAAGTGGTTCATCGAAGCAGCCAAGAAGCTGCAGGCCAAGGGCGTGAAGGAAATCTCGGTCGTCTCCGAGACCATCACCACGCACGAATATGAATCGAAGACGCTCGCCAAGGCCTTCGAAGAAATCACCGGCATCAAGGTCAAGCACGACCTGATCCAGGAAGGTGACGTCGTCGAAAAGCTGCAGACCTCCATGCAGTCCGGCAAGTCGATCTACGACGGCTGGATCTCCGACTCTGACCTGATCGGTACCCACTACCGCTACGGGAAGATCATGAACCTGACCGACTACATGGCCGGCAAGGGCAAGGAGTGGACGAACCCCGGCCTCGACCTGAAAGACTTCATCGGCACCAGCTTCACCACCGGCCCCGACAAGAAGCTCTACCAACTGCCCGACCAGCAGTTCGCCAACCTGTACTGGTTCCGTGCCGACCTCTTCGCGCGTGCCGACCTGAAGGACCGCTTCAAGAAGAAGTACGGCTACGACCTGGGCGTGCCGCTCAACTGGAGCGCGTACGAAGACATCGCGGACTTCTTCACCAACGACGTGAAGACCATCGACGGCAAGCCCATCTACGGCCACATGGACTACGGCAAGAAGGACCCGTCGCTCGGCTGGCGCTTCACCGACGCGTGGCTCTCGATGGCCGGCACCGCCGACATCGGCATCCCCAACGGCAAGCCGGTCGACGAGTGGGGCATCCGTGCCTCGGCCGACGGCTGCACGCCGCTCGGCGCTTCTGTCTCCCGCGGTGGCGCGACCAACTCGCCCGCCGCTGTCTACGCACTCACCAAGTACGTCGACTGGATGAAGAAGTACGCCCCGAAGGAAGCCACCGGCATGACCTTCGGCGAAGCCGGCCCCGTGCCCGCCCAAGGCCAGATCGCGCAGCAGATCTTCTGGTACACCGCCTTCACCGCCGACATGACCAAGCCCGGCCTGCCGGTGGTCAACGCCGACGGCACGCCCAAGTGGCGCATGGCCCCCGGTCCGAACGGCCCGTACTGGAAGCAAGGCATGCAGAACGGCTACCAGGACGTGGGCTCGTGGACCTTCTTCGACAAGCACGATGAAAACCGCACCGCCGCTGCGTGGCTGTATGCGCAGTTCGTGACGGCCAAGACCGTGTCGCTGAAGAAGACCATCGTCGGCCTGACCCCGATCCGCGAGTCGGACATCCAGAGCAAGGCCATGACCGACCTGGCACCGAAGCTCGGCGGCCTGGTTGAGTTCTACCGCTCGCCGGCCCGCGTGGCCTGGACGCCGACCGGCACCAACGTGCCCGACTACCCCAAGCTCGCGCAGCTCTGGTGGAAGAACGTGGCCGTCGCCGTGACGGGTGAGAAGACCCCGCAAGCTGCGATGGACAACCTCGCCGAAGAGATGGACCAGGTGATGGCCCGCCTCGAGCGCGCCGGCATGGCCCGTTGCGCCCCCAAGCTCAACAAGAAGGAAGACCCCAAGAAGTACCTGAGCGACAAGGGCGCCCCGTGGGCCAAGCTGGCCAACGAGAAGCCCAAGGGCGAAACCATCGCGTATGACACCTTGCTGAACGCCTGGAAGGCTGGCAAGGTTCGTTAAGCACTGTCCAGAAGCGAGCGGCTGCGGGTGGCCGCTCTTCATGCCCCCGTCGCGAAAGCGGCGGGGGCATTTTTCATTCAGTCCGTCAGCTCTTTCGGAATGTTGCCGCCATTGGCCGCGATGTGCGCCAGCACGTTCTTGTGCAGCCAGATGTTCATCTTGGCCGAGTCGCCCATCAGCTCGTCGGGGCAGTAGAGCTCCTTGGCGAGCGCCTTGCGCGCCTCGAGGCCGCTGTCGATGTCGAGCAGCTTCAGCAGGTCGACGATGGAGGTACGCCAGTTGAGCTTCTGCGGGTTGGCCGCGGCGCGTTTCTCCAGTTGCGCCACCACGTCGACGACCGCGATCGGGTTGACCACTTCCTGCGCCGGCGCAGGCGCCACGGCGGCCGGTGAAGGCGCAGCTTCCGTCACCGCCGCGGGCACGGTGGCCGCCGGGTCGGCGGGGGCGGCGGCTTGCGCATCCTTGAGGCCCAGCTTGTCGAGGATCTTGCTGAAGAAGCTCATGAGGTTTCCTTGATGGTGGGTTGAAGTCGGGGAACGGTCGGTCGGGTGAAGACCCTGAGCAACACGCCCAAGGCCCGGCCGAGAAAGCGCGCCGGCGGCAACACCGACCGCCGGTTGAACGACAGCTTGCGCACATGCTGCGGGATGTGCCATTCCCACCACGTTCCCGTGGGGAAATAGGCCACGGTGCCCGGCACCAGCCACTGCGTGCGGCCTTTCGCATCGGTCACGCGCACTTCGCCTTCGAGGATCAGCACGGTCTCCTCCACGCCGAAGTGCCAGCGGAAGCGCCCGCCGCTGCATTCCCACACATGCGTGGCGGCCCAGCCGTCGGTGTTGGTGGAATGGCAGCCGCTGCGCGCATGCGGCTGGCCTTCGAGGATCCAGCTCGGCTCGATCGGGTCGTCTTTCAACGCAATGCTGTCGAGGCCCTTGAAAACCGCGGCATCCAGTCGCTCGGCTTGCGCGTAAGTAGGACCGGCTGCCCCACGACAATCGCTTTCGCTCATGGCCTCGCTCCTTCCTCGTCTGCTGTTGATCGTTGCCGGCGCCGTGTGCGCCGGCACTGCCCTCGCCCACGACACCTGGTTCGAACCCTTGCCGGCGGCGAGGCCCGGCGAGGTATCGCTCAGGCTCGGCACGGGCAACCGTTTCCCGCACCACGAGTTCACCGTGGGCGAAGCTTCGCTGCGCCACCAGGGGTGTCGCCGGGCTGGGGCAAAGGCCGTGCCGCTGCAGGCCGCGGGCGAGACATTGCAGGCGCTGACGCTGAAGGCGCGGCCCGGCGGCCTGGGCCCGGTCACCTGCTGGGCGCAGCAGCAGCCCTTCGACATCGAGATCGCGCCGGCCACCGTCGAGGTCTACCTGAAGGAGGTCAACGCCTCGCCGGCCGTGCGCGCGGCGTGGGCCGAGCTGCAATCGCGCGGCCTGCCGTGGCGCGAGCGCTACGTGAAGCACGCGCGCATCGAGCTGCCCGGCCGGCGCGCCAACACAGCCGAGGGCGCCACGCCCACCGGCATGGCGATGGACGTGCTGCTCGAGAGCGGCCTGCAGCCCCTCAAGGCCGGCGACACCGTGCGCTTCCAGGTGCTGCGCGACGGGCAGCCCTTGCGTGATGTCGCCGTCGAGCTGCAGAACGACGTGAGCCCGATCGGCATCTGGAAGAAAACCGATGGCGAAGGGCGCGTGAGCTTCACCGTGCCGCTGGCCGCCAACTGGCTGCTGCGCGGCACCGACCTGCGCCTCTCGGCCACAGCGCCCGACACCTGGGACAGCGGCTTCGTGACGCTCGCGTTTCGCGTGGGCGACTAGGCGCGGTTCACGAAGTCCAGCATCGCCGCATCGAAGACGTCCGGCCGCTGCAGCGGCACCAGGTGGCCCACCGACGGCAGCTCGCGGAACGTGGCGCCGGGGATGACACGCGCGAGGTACAGCGCGTGCTCGCGGCGGATGAACTCGTCGTGCTCGCTGTGCACCACCCTCACCGGCACGCTCACCCGTGCAAGCTGCCCGGCGCTGTAGTGCGGCTCGTCCTGGTGCAGCGGTTGCAGCGCCGCGCGCAGCGTCTCGAAGGCCCCGGGAGTGGGCGACAGCGCCGCGTAGTCGAACTCATGGCGCCGCATGCAGCGCTGCAGCACCGGCGTGAACTCGATGTCGTCGCGCAGGCCGCTCGGGTCCATCGCGCAGCCGAAGAAGAGCACGCCGGCCACACGCGCGGGCGCCTGCAACGCGGCGATCAGCGCGATGACCGCGCCGTCGCTCCAGCCCACGAGCGTGGCCGGTGGCGACGCGAGATGGTCGAGCACGGCAAGCGTGTCGGCGGCCATGCGCTCGTAGCTCAGGGCACCGTCGCCAAGCGTGCTGCGGCCGTGGCCGCGGCTGTCGATCACGATCACCTGGAAGCTCGCGGCCAGCAGCACCGGCACCTGGTGGCCCCAGTTGCCGGCGTGGCCATAGCCACCGTGCAGCAGCACGACAGGCGGGCCATCGCCGAAGCTCGCATGCCAGATCGAGGCGCCATCGTGCAGCAGACGGCCTTCGTGCCGTGGCAGGGGCAAGGGCGGTGCGCCATGGGCTTCGAAGCGGGTGAGGTCGTCGTCGGGGGTCGTCATGTCGGGGTTCCGTCGGGGCGGCATTCGTCGAGTCGGCGTTGCAGGAAGCGGATCTCCCGCGCCTGCTTGGCGAGGCCGAGCGCGGTCTCGTAAGCCTCGCGGGCCTGCGGCAGCCGACCGGCGCGGCGCAGGAAGTCGGCCCGCGCTGCGTGGGCCAGGTGGTACTGCCGGAGCGCACCCGAGGCCATCGCGGCGTCGACCGCGGCGATGCCGGCGGCAGGCCCGTCGCGCATGCCGATCGCCACCGCGCGGTTGAGCGCGACCACCGGCGACGCATCCACCCGTTGCAGCACGTCGTAGAGGCCGACGATCTGCGGCCAGTCGGTCGAGGCCGCATCGAGCGCTTCCGCATGCACCGCCGCAATCGCCGCCTGCAAGGTGTAGGCCCCGAACCGCCCGCTGCGCAGCGCCTCGGTGACGAGCGCCACGCCCTCGTCGATCCGGGCCCGGTCCCACAGGCGCCGGTCCTGGTCGGCCAGCAGCACCATCTCTCCGTCGTGCGTGGTGCGCGCATGGCGGCGCGCGTCATGCAGCAGCATCAGCGCGAGCAGGCCACGCGCCTCGGGGTCGGGCAGCAGCTCCAGCAGCAGCCGGCCGAGGCGGATGGCTTCGGCGCTCAGGTCGTGGCGCGTCACCGCCTCGCCCGAGCTCGCGCTGTAGCCTTCGTTGAAGACGAGGTAGACCACCCGCAGCACCGCGTCGAGCCGCTCGGCCAGCGCCTCGCGCGGCGGCACTTCGTAGGGGATGCGCGCGACACGGATCCGGGTCTTGGCGCGCACCAGGCGCTGCGCCATCGTGGGCAGCGGCACCAGGAACGCATGCGCGATCTGCTCGCTCGAGAGCCCGCACACCTCGCGCAGCGTGAGGGCGACCTGCGCATCAAGGTTCAGCGCCGGGTGGCAGCAGTTGAAGATGAGGCGCAGCCGGTCGTCGGCGATCAGCTCTTCGTCGGGCGGCGGGTCGGCAGCCATCGCCATCACCTGTTCGGCGACCTCGTCCCAGGGCGTGAAGCGTGCATGGCGGCGGAGCGCGTCGATCGCCTTGAAGCGGCCGGTGGACACCAGCCATGCACGCGGATGGGCGGGCAGGCCCTCGCGCGGACACTGCTGCAAGGCGGCTTCGAAGGCATCCTGCAAGGCCTCTTCGGCAAGGTCGAAGTCACCGAGCAGGCGGATCAGGGTGGCGAGCGCACGCCGAGACTCGGCCTGGTAGACCGTCTCGATCTCCTGCGCGGCGACCGGCTCAGCCAACGTGGATCACGCCTGCATCTGGTAGACCGGGCGCACCTCCACCCCGCCGTACTGCACCACCGGGATGCTGGCCGCAATGCGCAGCGCGTCGTCGATGGAGGGCACGTCGACCAGGATCCAGCCGCCCAGCACCTCCTTGGTCTCGACATACGGCCCCTCGGTCTGGGTGAGGCAGCCCTTCACCCGCCGCAGCGACACCGCCTTGCGGCTCGAATCGAGCGGCAGCGAGCCGAGCAGGACGCCCTCGGCCTCCAGCCGTTGGTCGTAGGCGATCGAGTCGCGGTCGAGCGTGCGCTGCTCCTCGGGGGTGAGCGCGTCCATGCGTTCTTGGGACAGGTAGACGAGGCACAGGAATTTCACGGGAGTCTCCTTGCGGGGGTTGGACCTATCTCCTAGTCGAACGAGCACCCCGGAAATCGACAACCCCTCGACAAATATTTTTCAGGCGCCGGCGGGTAGCATGCCCACCTTTCCCCGGAGTGCCGCCATGACCATCGAAACCCAGGACGACGTCACCGGACTGCAGCGCATCGGCCGCGTGGTCTCGATGGTGCTGCAGAAGATGCTCGACGCCGCCGAGCCCGGCATGACCACCCGCGAGCTCGATGCTCTCGGCGAGCGCTGGCTGGCCGAGCACGGCGCGCGCTCGGCGCCCAGGCTGACCTATGACTTCCCCGGCCACACCTGCATCAGCATCAACGAAGAGGCGGCCCACGGCATCCCCGGCGACCGGGTGATCCGCGCCGGCGACGTGCTCAACGTCGACGTGTCGGCCGAACTCGGCGGCTACTGGGCCGACACCGGCGGCACGCGCGTGGTGCCGCCCACCAACGCGCAGAAGACACGCCTGTGCCACGCCACCCGCATGGCGCTCGCCGCGGCCATGAAGGAGGCGCGTGCCGGCCAGCCGATCAACCGCATCGGCGCGGCCATCGAGCGCACGGCGCGCAGCTACGGTTTCCGCATCATCGAGAACCTGGGCAGCCACGGCGTGGGCCGCTCGCTGCACGAGGCGCCGGAGCACATCGCCGGCTACTACGACCCGAGCGACAAGCGTGTGCTGACCGAAGGGCTGGTGATCACCATCGAGCCCTTTCTCTCCACGCGCAGCCGCCGCGTGACGGAAACCGATGACGGCTGGACGCTCGTGGGGGCGCCCGGCAACCTGTCAGCGCAGTACGAGCACACGATGATCATCACCCAAGGTGCCCCGATCGTCGTCACGCAGCATTGAGCTGACGCTGGGCGTTCTGCATCTGCAGGTGCTCCAGCATCAGGTCGAGGTTTTGCACCGCCGCACCTGACGCGCCTTTTCCGAGGTTGTCGAAGACAGCCGTGAGCAGCACCTGCCCCTGCGCCGCGTTGTCGAACACCGCGAGCTGAAGGTCGTTGGTGCCATTGAGCGCCTGCGGGTCGAGCCGCTCCAGCGCCTTCGACGCTCCCGCCGGCAGCACCTCCACATGGCGTGAGCCGCTGTAGTGCGCAGCCAGTGCCGTGCGCAGCCGCTGTGCGTCGACACCCGCCGGCAGCAGCCGCAGGTGCAGTGCGATGGTCAGCACGATGCCCTGGCGATAGGCGCCGTAGGCCGGCACGAAGATGGGCCGCATCTTGAGGCCGGCGTGCACCGCCATCTCGGGCGCGTGCTTGTGCTGCAGGCCGAGCCCGTAGACCTGGAACGGCAGCGCCTGCGCCGCATTCGGCCCTTCGTGTTCGTCCACGCCCGCGCGGCCGCGGCCCGAGTAGCCCGACACCGCGTGGATCGTCAGCGGGTGGTCATGCTGCACCAACCCGGCTTCGACCAGCGGGCGCAGCAGCGCCACCGCGCCGGTGGGGTAGCAGCCGGGGTTCGAGACCCGCGTGGCCTGCGCGATGCGCTGGGCCTGGCGATCGTCCATCTCGGGGAAGCCATACACCCAGCCCGGCGCAGTGCGGTGCGCCGAGCTCGCATCGATCACGTGCACAGCCGGGTTGTGGATCATCGCCACCGCCTCGCGCGCCGCGTCGTCGGGCAGGCAGAGGATGGCGATGTCGCAATGGTTCAGCGCCTCGGCGCGGGCGCCGGGGTGCTTGCGGCGGTCGGCGCGCAGGGTCAGCACGCGCAGGGCGGTTCGGCCCTGCAGGCGGGCGTGGATCTGCAGGCCGGTCGTGCCCTGGTCGCCGTCGATGAAGACAACAGGTGTCATGTGCGCCTCGTGCGGGATGTCGATGGGATGGCGAGATCTTGGTCGCCGCGCATGATTAAGAAAAGTTGCTTTTCACAATCGCCATCTTCAGAATTCACGAACCATGCGTGAACTCGACCTTGACCGCCTGCGCACCCTCGTCACCATCGCCGACCTCGGCTCGTTTGCCGCTGCCGCGCGTGCGCTGCACCTCGCGCCGCCGACGGTGAGCCTGCATGTGTCGGAGCTGGAATCGCGCCTCGACACGCCGCTGCTCCTGCGCAACCGCGGCCAGGTCGCGCCCACCGGACCCGGCGCCGCGCTGATCGAGCGCGCGCGCCGCCTGCTGGCCGATGCCGACGCTGCGCTCGACGAAGTGCAGCGACTGGTGGAGGGGCGCACCGGCCGCGTGCGCGTGGGCGCGTCGACCGGCGTGCTCGCCCACCTGCTGCCGCAGGCACTGGAGGCGCTGTCGCGCGACCACCCCGGCATCGACGTGCAGGTGGCCGTGCTCACCTCGCAGGAGACCATGGCCCGCCTGGCCGGCGGCACCCTCGACATCGGCCTGGTCGCGCTGCCGCAGGCCGCGGGCGCGGGCCTCAAGGTGCAGCCCTGGCGGCGCGACCCGGTGATGGCCTTCGTGCCCGCCTCCTGGAAGGCCCCGAGCCACGCCACGCCCGCCTGGCTCGCACAGCAGCCGCTGATCCTGAACGACGCGAGCACGCGGCTCTCGCGGCTCACCGCTGAATGGTTCGCCGAAGCCGGCGAGCAGCCGCGCCCGCGCATCGAGCTCAACTACAACGATGCGATCAAGAGCCTGGTCGCGGCCGGCTACGGCGCGGCGCTGCTGCCGCACGAGGCCACCGCCGCACAGGTCGACCAGCGCATCGCCATGCTGCCGCTGCGGCCGAAGCTGTGGCGCCCGCTCGGCATCGCCCACCGCAGCGGCGCGCGGGAGCCGTCGACCGAGCTCGTGCTGGACGTGCTCTGGCGCCTGCGCCAGGCCTAGGGCCTGCCCTAGACCGACGCCGCGCGCCGGAGCTGCGCGCCCAGCGGCGCGAACCGCTTGCGGTACTGCGCCGGCGTCAGCGCCACCCTGCGGCGGAAGAGGCGCCCGAAGAAGCTTGCGTCCTGGTAGCCAACTTCGAGCGCGATGGCCTCGACCGGCAGGTCGGTCGACTCCAGCATCTGCTTGGCCTCTTCCAGCCGCACGGTGTGCACGTACTCGAGCGGCGTCATGCCGGTGGCCTGCAGGAAGCGGCGCTTGAAGGTGCGTTCGGGCAGACCTGAAAGTGCCTGCATCTGTGCCACCGGCGATTCCTCGCGGTAGTTGGACGCGGCCCAGAGCTGGCAGCGCGCGACCAGCTCGTCGGCCGCACGCGGGCCGCGGGTGAGCGAGGCATAGGCGGTGGCACTCGTGCTGTTGAGGTCGAGCAGGTTGATGCGCGCGACCTGCATCGCGTCATCCGGCGAGGCATAACGCGCAATCAGCGCGAGCACCAGCATGTGCCACGCCACACCGCTGCCTGCCATGATGAGCCGCTGCTGCGGCCCGGCCACGATCAGGCCGCGTTCGGCCTGCCAGCGGGTGCGCGGGTACTCGCGCGCGAGCAGGTCGCAGTAGGCCCAGTGCGAGGTGGCCTCCTGGCCGTCGAGCAGGCCGGTGCGGGCAAGCAACAGCGCGCCCGAGCAGGCCGAGGCCAGCGTCGCGCCCGCGTCGTAGGCGCCGCGCAGCCAGGCCACCTCGGCGTCGTAGAGGCCGGCGAGCGAGGTGCCGGGCGGGATCATCAGGTCGGTGATCACCGCCACGTCGGGGTGCGGGCAGTCGGCGAAGCTCGCATCGGGCGTGATGCGCACGCCGTTGCCGCCCTCGAAGGGTTGCCCGTCCGCGCTCACCACCAGCGGGCGGAAGGGCGAGGGCGTGTCGGGCCCGCCGTGCAGCATGTGCCAGTCGCGGCGGGTGCTGTGCAGCGTGTCGTAGAAGCCGTAGAGGGTGGCTGCGCTGACCGCCGGCGTGGCGAGCAGGGCGACGGTGATGGGGCGAAGCGGCTCGGGCATGGCAACCAACTCCTGGCAGTTTTGAACGGGTCGTGGCCGGATCGGCTTTGGTGCCGAAGGCACAGGCAGCCGACGATGCCGGTCCGTTCACAGACCTCCAGGGACCTCCGTCATGCCCACCCCGATCGACATTCTCATCGACCCGCTCACGCTCAGCGTGCTCGGTCTCCTCATCGGCCTCTTTCTGTGGGAGCGGCTCGCGCCGGCCCGGCCGCTGCCACCGGTGCGCGGCTGGTGGGCGCGGTCGCTCGCGGCGCTCTTCGCCTATCTGATGGTTTCGTCGTACCTGCCGCTGCTGTGGGCCGAGGCGCTCGCGCCGCTGCGGCTCCTCGACCTCTCGGCCTGGCCGACGGGGGCTGCGGCCGCCGCCGGCGTGCTGGCCTACGAGGTGATGGGCTACGCCTACCACCGCACGATGCACGCGGTGACGCCGCTGTGGCGCCTGCTGCACCAGATGCACCACAGTGCCGAGCGGCTCGACGTGAGCAGCGCCTTCTGGTTCAGCCCGCTCGACATGGCAGGCTGGACGCTCGTCAACAGCATCGCCTTCGCCCTGCTCGGCCTGCCGCCCGCGGCGGCCACGCCGGCGATGCTCTTCATCACCTTCCTCGCGATCTTCCAGCACGCCAACCTGCGCACGCCGCGCTGGCTGGGCTACCTGGTGCAGCGGCCGGAGAGCCACTCGCTGCACCACGCACAGGGCGTGCACCGCTTCAACTACGCCGATCTGCCCGTCATCGACATGGTGTTCGGCACTTTCCGCAACCCAGCGCATCATGCGCGCGAGAACGGCTTCTGGCCCGGCGCTTCGGCGCGCGTGCTGGACATGCTGATGCTGCGCGACGTGTCCACCCGCCGCTGACCCCACGAGGAGAACGACATGAACCTCATCGACCCCCAAGGCCACCGCATCAGCAACGCCACCCCGCCAAGCCTCGACGCCTACGAACGCGCCGCGCGCGAGCTGTTGTGCATGGTCGGCGACCCGCTGGCCGCCATCGACCAGGCCATCGCGCTGAGCCCCGACATGACCATGGCCCACGCCTTCAAGGCATGGGTGATGCTGCTCGGCACCGAAGCCCCGGCCCTGCCGGCCGCGCGCGCCGCGCTGGACGCTGCCGCCACGCTGCCGGCCGACGACCGCGAGCAGCGCCACCTCGCCGCCGCCCGTGCGCTCGCCCACGGCCACTGGCGCGAAGCCGCCTTGCAGCTCGAAGACCTGAGCCTGCGCTACCCACGCGACACGCTCGCGCTGCAGGTCGGCCACCAGCTTGATTTCTTCCGCGGCGACAGCCGCATGCTGCGCGACCGCATCGCGCGCGCCCTGCCCGCGTGGGACGCGGCCGTGCCCGGCTGGCACGCGGTGCTGGGCATGCACGCCTTCGGGCTGGAGGAATGCGGCCAGTACGTCGAGGCCGAGCGCCAGGGCCGGCGCAGCGTGGAGCTGGAGCCGCACGACAGCTGGGGCTGGCATGCCGTGGCCCATGTGCACGAGATGCGGCATGACCCGCGCGCGGGCATCGCCTGGCTGCAGACGACGAGCGACACCTGGGCCGACGGGAGTTTCCTCGCCACCCACAACTGGTGGCACCTTGCGCTCTTCCACCTGGAGCTCGACGAGCACGCCGAGGTGCTGCGCCTCTACGACCGCGCAATCGGCGGCACCGGCTCCTCGGTCGTGCTCGACCTGATCGACGCCAGCGCCATGCTGTGGCGCCTGCAGCTGCGCGGTGTCGACGTGGGTGGCCGCTGGCAGGCCATCGCCGAGCGCTGGCTGCCGCATGCGGCAAGTGGCCACTACGCCTTCAACGACCTGCACGCGATGCTCGCCTTCAGCAACGCCGGCATGGCGGTGGCCCAGCAGCAGCTGCTCGAGGCGCAACGCGCGGCGATGGACAGCGACGGCGACAACGCGGTGTTCACCCGTGAGGTGGGCCACCCGGCGGTGCTGGCGGTGAAGGCGTTCACCGAAGGCGATCACGCGAAGGCGGCGGCGCTGTTGCGGGGCATCCGCCCGCAGGCGCACCGCTTCGGCGGCAGCCATGCGCAGCGCGACCTGATCGACCTGACCCTGATCGAGGCGGCCCTGCGCAGCGGCGACGTGCCCCTCGCGCGGGGCTTGGCGCACGAGCGCCTGGCCCAGCGGCCTCGCAGCGCCTGGGCGCAGCGGCTCGGTCAGCGCGCGCAGGCCTTGCGACTGAACTGACTCACCACATCGTCAGCGCGTCGAGCTCGGGCTGCGCTTCGCCGTGGCGTGCGGCATCGGCTCGCTCGGTGCGGCCGCGGCCGAGCGCCTTGGCGCGGTAGAGCGCCCGGTCGGCGCGCTGCACCGCGTCGTCGAGCGACTCGCCCGGCTCGCGCGCGGCCACGCCGGCCGAGAAGCGGATGCGGATCGAGACCGGCTCGTCGCCATCGCCCCACCCCAGCGGCGCTGCTTCGAGACGGGCGCGGATGCGCGACAACACGCCCGCCGCGGCCTCGGCATCGCCGGTGTCGCGCAGCACGAGCAGGAACTCCTCGCCGCCCCAGCGGGCCAGCAGGTCGATCTCGCGCAGCTCGGCCTGCGCTTCGGCGGCAAAGCGCTGCAGCACCGCATCGCCGGCCGGGTGACCGTGCGTGTCGTTGACGCCCTTGAAGTGGTCGAGGTCGATGAAGGCCAGGCACAGCGGCGGCCCGCCATCGTTGTGCCGGGCCAGGTCGAGCAGCAGCTGGTCCTGCGTGTGCTGCCGGTTCGACAGGCCGGTGAGCGGGTCGCGCGTGGCCAGCAGCTCGGTGCGGCGCACCGCATCGGCGAGCTGGGCGCGGGTCTCGCGCAGGCGGCTGCGCGCCTTGGCGTGGTGGGCCGAGGCGAGCGTGAGCAGGCACAGCATCAGCGCGCCCGACACCGCCTGCATCGCCGTGGCCTGCGAGGTGTCGCCGATGCCGAACACGAACGACAGCCAGGCGGCCAGCAGCAGCATCGCCGCGGCACTGAAGCCGCTCACGAGCAGCGCCTTCGGGCGCAGGTTGAAGAGGCCGAACACCTGCACCAGGCAGGCGAGCTGCCACACGCCCGGCCGCATGACGGGCAGGGCCACGTAGGCGATCGCGCAGCTCATGCCGGCATAGAGCATCTGCGGCAACACGAGCGCCGGGTCCTTCAGGCGGCGCGTCCAGCCGGCGCGCATGGCCACGTAGAACGACATGCCGCCGATCTCGTTGGCCAGGAAGACCCAGACCATCGGATCGAATTCGCCGCGCCACAGCGACCACGCCAGGAAGCCGATGAACCACACGCCGTAAAGCAAGGCGGCGATCAGCGCGAGCCACAGCCGGCGCTGCATCTGGGGGTCGTCGCCGAGCAGCCAGACCCACAGGCGGGCCGGCACTCGCCGTGGGCGCTGCAGCTCAGCCATGCGCCGTCACATCGTGCGCCGGCGCCTGGCACACGCGGTTGCGCCCGCCGTGCTTCGCGTCGTAGAGCGCCTGGTCGGCGCGCGCGAGCACGGCCGCGGCATCGTCGCCAGGCCTGGTGAACGCCACGCCGGCCGAGAAGGTGATGGTGCGGCCCTGCACGACGCGGCTCCAGTCGTGCGTGGCCACGCGCACGCGCAAGGCCTCGAGCCGCTCGATGGCGTCGGTGCCGCGGCCCAGCAGCATCAGGAACTCCTCGCCACCCCAGCGGATGAACACATCGTCGGACGTGCAGGCCTCGTGTGCGAGGCGGGCAAAGGTCTTGAGCACCACATCGCCGGCTTCGTGGCCGGCCAGGTCGTTGACCTGCTTGAAGTGGTCGAGGTCGATGAGGGCGGCCGCGCAAGGCGCCTCGCGACGGCCCTGGCGCTTGAGCTCGAGCTCCAGGCAGGCCAGGCCGTGCCGGCGGTTGTAGGCGCCGGTGAGCGTGTCGCGCAGCGAGGCCTCGGACAGGCGCGCCAGCGCCGTGTCGAGCTCACGGTGACTCTGCTCCTGGCGCAGGCGGATGCCGCGCACCTCGCCCGCGAGGTACGAAAGCACCGGCACGTGCACCGCCGCCATGCCGACGAAGAAGAGGCCCTCGACGAACTCGTCGCCGCCATGGCCGATCAACGCGGAGCCCAGCACCGCGAGCAGCATCGCGCCCACCGCCAGCCATCCGGCGAGCACGATCTGGCGCCGGCTCAGGCGCTGCATGTCGAACACCAGCACGACGAAGAGCATCTGCAGCGTGTAGCCGCGCCACGCCGGGTTGACGGCGTAGCACAGCGCGATCGAGGCGATGCCGCACAGCACCTGCGGAAAGACGAGCATGGGGTCGTCGCGCAGCCACACCACGCCCGACGACAGCAGCACATGGAAGGCGAGCACGAAGCTCGCCCAGGCCGCGGCCTGCACCAGCACCGCCCACAGCGGCAGCAAGCCGAGGGCATACGCCCAGCCGGTGAACACGGCGGACAGCAGGTACATCGGCACCGTCAGGCGCATGCGCCGGAGCGCGCGGCGGCGCAGGGCGTCGTCCATGCGGGCCGTGGGCCAGGTACGAGACGACACGAAGGACAGCATGACACTCCAGATCACGGTGGCGCGGCCATGAGACCCTGGCCCTCCCGGCCACCGTCCTGCCGTTATCGGCTCAGGCGCGCGCCGCTTGAGCGCCCGGCTCCACCTGGGCCGGGGGTGCACGGGCCGGCCGTGGAATCCGCACCGGTGTCGCGGGTGTTCATCCCGGCCGACACTCGGCCGATGACGAGCCTCACCCTCCCTTCGCCGCGCCACCCCTGGGCCGGCCTCGCCGCCTGGCTGGCGCTGAGCGTGGCCGTCGCCGTGATCGGCGGCATTGCCTCGGCCGACGCCGGCAACTTTTACCGCCAGCTGGAGCAGCCCGACTGGGCGCCACCGGCGCGGCTCTTCGGCCCGGTCTGGACCGTGCTGTATGCCGCGATGGCCGTGGCCGCCTGGTGGGTGTGGCGCAGCCCGCCGGGCCCGGCGCGCAGCACGGCGCTGGTGCTGTACGTGGTGCAACTGGTGCCCAACGCGCTGTGGAGCTGGCTCTTCTTCGCCTGGCAGCAAGGTGCGCTCGCGATGGCCGACATCGCGCTGCTGTGGCTGCTGATCGTGGCGACGGTCCTCGCGTTCTGGCGGGTGAAGCCCGGGGCGGCGGCGCTGCTGCTGCCCTACCTCGCGTGGGTGAGCTTCGCCGCGGCCCTCAATTTCTGGCTCTGGCGGCACAACCCGGCCC
Organism: Piscinibacter sp. HJYY11; assembly: GCF_016735515.1. Classification (NCBI taxonomy): domain Bacteria; kingdom Pseudomonadati; phylum Pseudomonadota; class Betaproteobacteria; order Burkholderiales; family Sphaerotilaceae; genus Piscinibacter; species Piscinibacter sp. HJYY11. The sequence goes on from NZ_JAERQZ010000001.1 coordinate 2,416,386, forward strand.
TCCTCGGCTGAAGCCCGCGTGCGCGGCGGCGCAAGGCCTGCGATCATCTCGCGGCCATGAACGCCGTGCCCGACACCTTCGACTGCCCGCTCGACGCCGCCGAATTCAAGCGGCCGGCGCGCGCGGGCGTGGAGCTGTACCGGGCGCACATCGTGCGGCACGCTTTCGACCCGCACCTGCACGAAGCCTTCGGGCTGGGCGTGATCGACGCCGGCGTGGAGCGCTTTCGCTACCGCGGCGCCGAGCACCTGGCCTCGCCGGGCACGCTGGTGCTGATGAACCCCGGCGAGCTGCACACCGGCCGCGCCGAGACCGACCAGGGCTGGCGCTACCGCATGGTCTACCTGGATGAGGCGCTGCTGCAGGCGGTGACCGGCGAGCGCTGGTGGTTTGCCGACGCGACTGCCCACGACCCCGCCGCGGCTCAGCGCGTGAGCGCGCGGCTCGCCGCGCTGTGGCATGCCCCCGACGCGCTGGCGAGCGACAGCGCCCTCGCCGAGCTGCTGGGCGCGCTGCGCCCGCATGCCCAGGTCGACCGGGCGCTGCGCGAGCGTGTGACGGCGAACGACAGCGCGCTCGCCCGCAGCCTCGCGCTGATGCACGACGACTACGCCAGCGAGCTGACGCTCGATCGCCTGGCCGCCGAGGCCGGGCTCAGCCCCTTCCACTTCCTGCGCCGCTTCAAGCAGCGCTACCACGTGACGCCGCACCAGATGCTGATGGCGGTGCGGCTGGCACGCGCCAAGCAGCACCTCGCCGCCGGCATGGCGCCCGCCGAGGTCGCTCCCGCCGTCGGCTTGGCCGACCAGGCCCACCTCACCAAGCGCTTCGCCCGCATGCACGGCGTCACGCCGGCACGCTACCGGCAGCAGGTGCAGCCGCAATTTCAGACAAGACCCCGCCCGCGCGCCTGACCGACACTGCGCGAATGACCGCTGGATTCCTGTTCGCCCTGGCCGCCGGCCTGATGTGGGGCCTCGTTTTCGTCGGGCCGCTGATGCTGCCCGAGTACCCCGCCACGCTGCAGTCGTTCGGCCGCTACCTCGCCTTCGGCCTGATCGCGCTGCCGCTCGCGTGGTTCGACCGCGCGCACCTGCGCGAGCTCACGCGCAGCGACTGGCGCGAGGCGCTGAAGCTCGCCGCCGTCGGCAACGTCATCTACTACCTCTTTCTCGCAAGCAGCATCCAGCGCGCAGGCGGGCCGCTGCCGACCATGATCATCGGCACGCTGCCGGTCGTGATCGCGATCACCGCCAACCTGCGCACCGAGCGCCAGGGCCACCGCCGTGAAGCGAAGATGCCCTGGGGCCGCATGCTGCCTTCGCTCGGGCTCATCGCCGCCGGCATCGCGCTCGTCAACCACGTGGAGATCCGCCACCTGCAGCAGGACCCGGCGGCCGACCTCGGGCGCTACACGCTGGGTGCGCTGCTCGCGGTGGGCGCCGTCGTGTGCTGGACCTGGTACCCCATCCGCAATGCCGAATGGCTGCGCGCCCACCCCGACCGCAACCCGCGCAGCTGGGCCACGGCCCAAGGCCTGGCCACGCTGCCGCTCGCGCTCGCCGGCTATGCCGCGGTGTGGCTCTGGAATGCCGTGAGTGGCGATGCCTTCCCCATGCCCTTCGGGCCGCGCGCGGGCGACTTCCTCCTGCTGATGTTCGCGATCGGCCTCTTCGCCTCGTGGCTCGGCACGGTGTGCTGGAACGAGGCCAGCCAGCGCCTGCCGCCCAGCCTGGCCGGGCAGCTGATCGTGTTCGAGACGCTGGCGGCGCTGAGCTATGCCTTCGTCCTGCGGGGCCAGTGGCCCGCGCCCGAGACGCTTGCCGGCATCGCGCTGCTGGTGGCGGGCGTGATGTGGGCGCTGCGCACGCGGCCCGAACCGCTGGCGGCGGAGGGGCACGCGTCCTAGCCTTCGTGCGGATGCCCGTGAGAAGATCCTGCGACCACAGCCACACGGGGAGAACCACATGGCATTGCTGATCGCGGGCGCCTTCATGGTGGCCCTGGGCCTGTTCGCAGGCGGGGTGCTCGTCGCCGCGCCGCTCGGTCTCATCACCGGATCGGTCGACGCGACCTTGTGGGTGCTGTTCCCGCTGCTGTCCATCCTCGGCTTCGTGCTCTTCGTCATCGGCGCGAAGACGGCACAGATCCGGGGCCTCTCCCAGTTCATCGCGTGGGCCCTGCTCGCGCTGGCGCTCGCCTCGGCTGCGGGGCTGGTGCTGCGTGCCGCCTCGCTCGTCGTGGGGGAGACCAGCACGCTGCCGCTCTGGTACGTGCTCGTGATCGCGGGCTTCCTCGGCGCCGTCGGCGCTGCCTCTGCCAGCCGCGGCCTCGACAGCCCGGCCTGATGGCGGCCGCCGCCGACGCGGTGGCGGCGCCGGCCGCACGCCTGCACGCGCTCGACGCGGTGCGGGCCAGCGCCCTGCTGCTGGGCATCGTGCTGCACGCCACGCTGTCGTTCATCCCCGGCGTGGAGCTGATGCCGCACCTCTGGCCCATCGCCGACACGCAGCAGAGCCCGGTGATGTCGCTCGTGATGTACGCGATCCACGTGTTCCGCATGCCGGTGTTCTTCCTCGTGGCGGGCTTCTTCGCGCAGCAGCTGCTCGCGCGGCAAGGGGTGGGCGGCTTCTGCCGCAACCGCGCCCAGCGCATCCTCGGGCCGCTGGTGGTGGGCTGGGTGCTGTGCTTCATCGCCATCGTCGCGGTGGTGACGTGGGCGGTGGCCCGGCGCCACGGCGGCGTGCTGCCCGACCCGCTGCCGCCGTTCATGCAGGAGACCAAGCCCAATTTCCTGCACCTGTGGTTCCTGTACGTGCTGCTGTGGCTGTACGGCCTCACGCTGCTCGCGCGGGGGCTGTGGCGGCGTGTCGATGCCGATGGGGCCCGGCTCGACCGGCTGCTGCGGCGGGTGCTCGCCACGCCGGCCGATGCGCTGCTGCTGGCCGCACCGGTGGCGCTGGCGCTTTTCCTCACGCCGGACTGGATCGTCATCCTCGGCGTGCCCACGCCGGGCTACACGCTGATCCCGCCGCTGGGCCCGCTCTTCGTCTACGGCTACGTGTTCGGCATCGGCTGGGCGCTCGGGCGGCAGCGCGGGCTGCTCGACGTGCTGGCGCGCCGCTGGGCGTGGTACGGCGTGCTGGGGGCGCTCGGGGGCCTCGTCGCGCTCTTCTCGGCCAGGACGCACCCCGGCATCGTGCCGATCACCGACCTCGTCCCGAAGGCGGCCTACGCCGTGGCCTACGGCATCGGCCTGGTCGCGAGCACGCTGGCCTTCATCGGGCTCGGCCTGCGCTTCTTCTCGAAGGCCAACGCCGCGGTGCGCTACCTCGCCGACGCCTCGTACTGGATCTACATCGCCCACCTGCCGCTGGTGGCGGCCCTGCAGACCGCAGTGATGCTGTTGCCGTGGCACTGGGCCGTCAAGTACATCGGCATCAACGTCGTCGCCACGGCGCTGCTCGTCGCCAGCTACCAGCTCGCGGTGCGGCGCACCTGGGTCGGCCTCTGGCTCAATGGCAAGCGTGTGACGGCGTAGCGGGTGGCGCGCCGCGCAGCTCGGCGCGGGCTTGGCGGAACACCGTCACCGCGCCGGTGATCGCAAGCACTGCCATGAACGCCGCCACGGCCAGGTCGGGCCAGGCGGTGCCGGTGCCGAAGACACCGAGCGCGGCCGCACCCACGGCCAAGTTGCCGATGGCATCGTTGCGCGAGCAGATCCAGACCGAGCGCATGTTGGCGTCGCCCCCGCGGTAGCGGAACAGCAGCAGTGCCACGCCGACGTTGGCCGCCAGCGCCGCGAGCGCCACGACGCCCATCGTCACGGGCTCGGGCACCTCGCCGGTCTGCAGCGCCCACGCTGCCCGCGCCAGCACGAAGACGCCGAAGGCCGCCATGCACGCGGCCTTGAGCTGCGCCGCGCGCGCCCGCACGCGCGTGGCCATCGCCAGCACCACCAGCGACACGCCGTAGTTGGCCGCATCGCCGAAAAAGTCGACCGCGTCGGCCAGCAGCGAGACCGAGCCGGCCGACAGGCCCGCCGCCACTTCGACGACGAACATCGCGGCATTGACCACGAGCGCGATCCACAGCGCGCGGCGCACGCGCGGGTCGGCCGATGGCGGAGACGGGGGACAACAGGAAGCAGACATGGCTTTCACCTTCGACATCACGATGCCGCCATTGCAAACCCTATAGTCGCTACAAGGTCAAGTTCCGGCCTGCCAAGGGGTCTTGTGATGAAGATCGGTGAACTCGCCACCGCCGCCGGCTGCGACGTGCAGACGCTGCGCTACTACGAACGCGAAGGCCTGCTCGACGCGCCCGAGCGCACCGCCTCCGGCTACCGCCACTACGCACCGCGCCACCTGGCGCGGCTGCAGTTCATCCGCCATTGCCGCGCGCTCGACATCCCGCTCAGCGAGGTGCGGCAATTGATCGACTACGCGCAGACGCCCGAGCAGTCGTGCCACGCGGTCGATGCCTTGCTCGACGACCACATCGAGCGCGTGCGGCGCCACCTGGCCGCGCTGAAGACGCTGGAGCGGCAGCTCGTCGCGCTGCGCAAGCAGTGCCAGGGCGCCAGCAGCGACCGGGCTTGCGCCATCCTCGACGCCTTCATGAGCGCCCCTGCCGAACACGCCTGCGCCTGCCACCCCTCGGTGCCGTGAACCTGCACCATGAAAAAAGCCGGCCCGAGGGCCGGCTTCAACACACGCTGAGGAATGTCGATCAGAACGCGTGGCGCAGGCCGAGCTCGAGGCCGTTCGACTTCTTGCCGCCGGGCAGGGCCGGGGTGGTGGTACCCACCGCGAAGGTCTGGGCCCCCTTGTTGCTGATCTGCGCATAGGTGCCGTAGAGGGCGGTGCGCTTCGACAGGTTGTGCACGTAGCCGATGGCCAGCAGGTCGGCGTCGGCATCGTTGGCGGTGGTGCTGCCGGCGGCACCGCCCGAAAGGTCGGCACGGCCATACGAGGCGCGGATCAGGCCCGAAGCGCCCACCGGAACCGTGGCGCCCACGTTGAAGAGCTTCTCTTCGCGCACCAGGAACTTGAACTGCGAGTAGGAGGCGAGCAGGCGCAGGAAGCCGAAGTTGTAGGCCGCGCCGACGGTCGTGGCCTTGTACTTGTCTTCGGTCGCGTTGGCATCGGTCTGGCCATAGGCCACCGACACGTCGAGCGGGCCGCCCGCATAGCCGACGCGGCCGCCGACGTACTTGTTGCCGACCGTGCCTTCGCCCGCGGCCACCGCGAGGTTGCCGTACACGCCGCCGATGTCCTTGGGCAGGAAGTACTGCACTTCGTTGTCGGCACGGCTGGTGGTGTTGACGGTGCCGGTCAGGCGCGACTGCAGGTTGGTGATCTTGCCCACGCCGTTGTCGCCGAAGGCGTCGTAGGCGCCGATCGCGGTGTAGGTGGGCGTGAAGTCGCGGCCGAGGCGCACTTCACCGAAACCGCCTTCGAGGCTCACGGTCGAGCGGCGGTGCCAGAACTTGCCGCTGCTGTTGATGGTGCCGTCGTCCGGGTTGAGCGCGGCTTCGAGCCAGAAGCCGGCCTTCAGGCCACCGCCGAGGTCTTCGGTGCCGCGGAAGCCCAGGCGGCTGCTGGAGAGGCCGTCGGTGCCGAGCTGGCGCACCTTGACGCCGTTGTTGTCGATCTGGCGCAGGTTGGCGTCGATCACGCCAAAGATCGTCACGCTGGATTGGGCCGATGCCGCACCGGCGAAAGCGGTGAGCAGCGAGAGGGCGAGCAGGGTCTTCTTCATGAGGAGTGGGACTGCGAGTTGAGGAGTGCGGTCTTGCGGTTCAAGACTCAGGCGATTCCACCAAGCCACCCCTTCCGGCTTGACGACAGATCCGTGACAACCCGCAATCGTTGGCAGGGCCCGACATGGCCCTCGCGCGCCGGGGGCATGTCATGCGCGTGTCATCGCGCTGTGTTCTCGTGCGGCTTCCTCGCTCGTGTGCGATGTGCGGCTCAGCGGCACTCGCCCGCCGCGGGGCACACGCGCACGAGGGCGGTGCCGGCGGCATAGCCCTTCGCGGACTTCGCTCGCACGGCCTGGAGCTGCTGCAGCCCCCGCTCGGACAGCTGGCCCACCACCTCGCGCAGCACGCCCTGCTCGTCGTGCTCGCCATCGGCCAACGTGTGCAGGTCGAGCGGCTCGCGCGTCACGACGGCCACCACCAGCGTGGCGCCGAACGGGCGGCCGGCGGTGAAGCCGATCTTCATCGAGGGCGTGGGCAGCTTCACCACCGCACCGGCCTTCACCGCCTGCGCACGATGCTGGCCATTCGGGAACAGCACCAGCGGCACGCCATCCGGCCCCACGCTCAGCACGTTGAGGTGGCCGGCCTGCGCGGTGCGCACTTCGAGCTGCATCGGCGCGCCTTCCGCATAACGTGGCTGGCGGAACGCGACACGCACGCCCCCTGCACCCGCGGCCAGCTGCTCGAGCTTGCGCCAGGCCGCGCCACCGCCATCGGCGAGCGAGGGCAAGGGGACCGGCCAGTCGGCCATGGCCAGGTTGCCGTCGAGCTGCGGATGGAAGCGCAGCGGCCCGTCGAGCCGCGAGGCGATGAAGGTCGAGGACTCCTGCCACAGCTCGCGCATCGACACCTGCCCCGCCTCGCGCCGCGCCGCCACCGCTTCGCGCAAGGCCATGGTGAACACGCTGCCGCGCTCGGTGGTGAGCGACTGCTCGGCATCGCGCGCCGCGCTGACCGCGAGGTGGTTGTCGCCGCGCACCCCGAGGCGCTTCACCGTGGGCACCGGTGCCGCCTCGCCCTGCGGCAACGGGTAGTACTTGGCCATCGCCTGCTGCACGCCCAGGCGCGGCAGCACCCCGAGGCCGGAGCGGGTGGAGGTGCCGCTGTGACAGGCGTCGACCAGCACCAGCACCTGGCGGCTCGGGATGCGCGCGAGCGTGGCGGCGAGCTCGTCGTCGAGCAGCACGCCGTCGAGCGTGGCGCGGCCGTTGCGCCTGGCGGGCGCCATGTCGTGCAAGGTCCAGGCTTCGTCGAGGCCGTCGTCCTCGTCACCGTCTTCGTCGGGCAGCTGCGTGCCGTGGCCGCTGTAGTAGATGAGCACGCGGTCGGTGGCGGTGGTGCCGTCCACCAGCCACTGCTGCAAGGTCTGCCGCACGGCCGCGAGCGTGGCCTCGCGGTTCAGCAGCACCTTTGTCGCCGCTGGCTTGAAGCCGAGGCTCTCGGCCACGTCCTTCATCACGCCGATGTCGAGCTCGATGCCCGGCAGGTCGGCGCCCATGCCACGGTCGCGGTACTGGCCCACGCCGATGAGCAGCGCGCGGTCTTCGGCCTGCGCACCCGTCGCCAGGAGCGCGAACATGAGGAATGCGAGCCATCGGCACATGGCACCGTTTATCGCCGACCGCGGGCGCCTGTGGCGATGACCTTGGTCAGCTGCCAGGCGCGTGGAATACGCCGCACCATCGCAACGTGCGCGCGCACCGCCGCGCGGAGCTGTTGCAAGATCGACCCGTGAAACGCTGGACCCCACCCCGCCTCCTCGCGGCGCTCTGCGTCGCCATGTCCGCCTGGCCCGTGCAGGCCTTCGAGCTCGTCACCGCCGAAGAAGCGAAGCGCGACGCCGCCGCCCCCGCCTACGCCACCAAGGCGCTGCCGATGCCCGGAGCGCCCACGATCGAGCTGCTGTCGCCCGACGTGAAGCGCCCGCTGGCCGGCGCCGTCAACATCGTCGTGCGCTGGTCGGCGAGCGATGGAGCGAGCATCGACCTGTCGACGTTCCGCGTGCTCTACGGCCGACTGCGGCTCGACGTGACCGAGCGCCTCGCGGCCCATGCGAAGGTCACGCCGACCGGCGTGGAAGCGCCCAACGCCAGCCTGCCCGAAGGCAGCCACCGGCTCATCATCCAGGTGGCGGACACGCTCAAGCGTGTCGGGCGGCATGAGGTGACCTTCGAGGTGGCGCCGGTCAAATGAGCGTTCGCGGGCGTGCGGGCCCGAGCGCCCGGCCGCCCGAAGCCGGGCCCGATCCCCTCGGGGGATCGGTTGCGGTACTCCGCAACCGAGGGGTCGTCATCACATCAGGGCGTCGTCCAGCACTTCGATCCAGTGCCGCACCGGCGTGCCGGTGCCGGTCTGGAGGTGCTGGATGCAGCCGATGTTGGCCGAGATGATCACTTCTGGTTCGCTGGCCTGCAGGTGGCCGAGCTTGCGGTCGCGCAGCTTCGTGGCGAGCTCGGGTTGCAAGACCGAATAGGTGCCCGCCGAGCCGCAGCACAGGTGGCTCTCGGCGGAGGCGAGCTGCACGTCGTAGCCGAGGGCCGCGAGGTGCGTCTCGACACCGCCGCGCAGCTGCTGGCCATGCTGCAGCGTGCACGGCGGGTGGAACACGAGGCGCTTGGCCTTGGGCTTGCGCAGGCGTGTCTTGAGCTTCGGAGCGATGTCTTCGAGCAGCTCGCTCAGGTCTTTGGTGAGCTCGCTGATGCGCGCGGCCTTGTCGGCATAGGCCGGGTCGGCCGCGAGCGCGTGGCCGTAGTCCTTCACCGTCACGCCGCAGCCCGACGCGTTCATCACGATCGCCTCGACCTTGCCGGCGCTCACCAGCGGCCACCACGCATCGATGTTGCGGCGCATGTCGTCGCGGCCACCGTCCACGTCGGCGAGGTGGGTGCGGATGGCGCCGCAGCAGCCGGCGTCGTCGGCCACGAGCGTCTGGATGCCGGCCGCATCGAGCACACGGGCGGTCGCGCTGTTGATGTTGGGCATCATCGACGGCTGCACGCAGCCCATCAGCATCAGCACCTTGCGCGGGTGCTCGCGCGTGGGCCACTGGTGGGCGCGTTCTGCCGGCTTCGGAGGCACCTTGCCCTTCAGCACCGCCGGCAGCAGCGGGCGCACCATCTGGCCGAGCTTCATCGCCGGCCCGAAGAGCGGCGAGGTTAGGCCCTCCTTCAGCAACCAGCGCACCGCCTTCTCCTTCGGCGGGCGCGGCACCTTGGCCTCGACGACCTTGCGACCGATGTCGACCAGCTGGCCGTACTGCACGCCCGAAGGACAGGTGCTCTCGCAGTTGCGGCAGGTGAGGCAGCGGTCCAGGTGCAGCTGCGTGCTCTGCGTGACGGGCTCGCCTTCGAGCACCTGCTTCATCAGGTAGATGCGGCCTCGCGGGCCGTCGAGCTCGTCGCCCAGCAGCTGGTAGGTCGGGCAGGTGGCGGTGCAGAAGCCGCAGTGCACGCACTTGCGCAGGATGGCTTCGGCCGCGTCGCCGTCGGGCGTGCCTTTGAATTCGGGCGCAAGCTTCGTCTGCATGGCGTCGGCTCAGAGCCCCGGGTACAGACGACCGCGGTTGAACACCGCATCGGGGTCGAATGATTTCTTCAGCTCGCGGTGGATGCGGTCGAGCGGCGCCTTGAGCGGCGCGAACACACCCGCCTGCTTGTGCTGCGACATGAAGAGCGTGGCATGCCCACCGCCGCGCAACGCCGCCTCGCGCACCTTGGCGCCCGAGGCCGAGGTGCACAGCCAGCGTTGCGCGCCGTGCCACTCGATGAGCTGCTCGCCCGGCAGGATGAGCGGCTTGGCAGTGGGCGGCAGCGAGACGCGCCACAACGACACCGTGCCGCCGTTCACCGCCGCCTGGGCTTTGGTGAAGTATTCGTCGGTGTGGTGGCGCAGGCCGTTCCAGAAGGGGCTGGCGAGCGCCGGGTCGATCACCTCGCCGCCCATCGTCGCGATGGCGGACTGCACCGCCGCGAGCGCGCCGCGCAGGCGCACGAGCAG